>JAEOTE010000019.1 GCA_016839945.1 Candidatus Heimdallarchaeota archaeon
AGCTTGCGAGAACATATCTTCATCTTTGATAACACGTTCTTCTTCGAAATCCCAGAGAACAAGATCAGCATCAGAACCAACTTGTATAGTTCCTTTTCTAGGATAGAGACCAAATAATTTTGCTACATTAGTTGATGTCAATTCAACAAATCTTTCCAATGTGATTTTCTCAGAAGCAACTCCCTTTGAGTATAACATAGGTAACATTACTTGAAGCTCATTTATTCCTGGAACTAATTTACTGATATTGAGTTCAGGATTCAGTTTTTGGTCTCGAGTGTGAGGTGCATGATCAGTAGCAATAGTATTGATTGAACCTTCTCTCATTCCTCTCCAAAGCGCTTCAATATCTGATTTTTCTCTTAATGGTGGTTGAACTACATATAATGCTCCTTCTGGTTCTAGATATTTTTCTCGAGTTAAGTAGAGGAAGATTGGTCTCCCTTCGACATATACTGGATATTTTTCGAATTGAGCTTTTTCACAGATTTTGAGAGCTTCTTCTGAAGAGATATGCACAACATAAATTGGTGCTCCAGTTGTTTTTGAGATATCGACTGCTTTTTGTGTTGCAACTGATTCTGAATTAACGGGTCTGCTATCAGCGTAAAACTTCAATGACTCCTTTCCCTCTTCAATCATCCTTTCACGAGTTTCTTTGAGAATTTCATTATCCTCACAGTGTATCATGGAAAGCATTCCACTGTCTTTAGCAGTTTGAATAGCTTTTATGTATAAATCTTCTTTTGCATCATAATCATCTGTAACCATGAAAATCTTAATGGTGTTGCATCCTTTCTCCATTAATTTTGGTATCTCTAGAATAGTTTCTTCTGTTGGAAAGAATATAACTGGGTGGATAAAAAAATCTGCTATCGCATTCTCGTTAATGGACTTTGATTCTCTCTCAATCGTACATATTGGAGTTTCCTCTTTGTCGGGGACAGAAATGCAGCCAAGTGTAGTAATCCCTCCTGCAAGAGCTGCTTTTGATCCACTCTCAAAATCATCTGTCCAACGGAATTCTTCTGGAACATAATCAGGTAATGAAAGGTGAACATGCGGATCAATTCCTCCTGGTAAAACCACTAGATTATCAGCATTAATCTCTCTAACTATTTTTGAAGTAGGTACTAGATTCTCTCCTATTTCATGAATTTTTTCATCAATGATTTTGATGTCAGCTCTAATTCGTTTAGATTCAGTAACAATTAGACCATTTCGAATTAATATCTCACTCATAAGAATTCTACCAATTTTACAATAGTTAATGACAATTAAATAAATTGTCTATTGAATTGGAGGACCTTTTCTTATTACTTCTCTTATTGCTTCTGTATCTCCTGTCCAATCAGTTACTGTTTGTAACCACCAAGTAACTCCAATTTCTCTAAATTCGTTGAATTTATCATATTCTGTCTGAATATCTTCTCCCATATTCCAGTAAATGCGTACGATATCATATGAATCAGGAAGTTCACCTTGAAGTTTCAGATATTCTGTGATTTGCTTCAATTCTTCTAAGGAGAGAGGTCTCCCTAAACCACGTAAAGGAATAACACCATCGAGTCTAGATGCTCTTCTGAATGGTCCTTTTTTTGGCCAAGTTCCTGCTCCCCACAATTTTATTCTTGGTTGTTGAACTGGTTTAAGAGACATTTTGACTTTATCCAATTTATAATGTTCTCCCTCAAAACTGAATTCCTCACCACTCCACAATCCATTTAGAATCTCTATTTGTTCAGCTGCCATTTTAGCATGTATTTTTGGATTGGTTTCCTCGTTCATTAAACCTAGTTCCTCTGGTCCTCCGAGACCTATCCCCAAAACAGCTCTACCATTTGATAAATGATCAAGAGTAACACACTCACTTGCTAGTTTCCAGGGTCTTCTTCTTGGCACAGGAGTAACAGTTGTACCAAAAAGTATTCTTTCAGTTTTGACAGCTGCAGCTGCTAAAGTTACAAATGGATCTACTATCGATGTTGAGTCCTCGGGAAACAAGTGATCCCATAAGAAAAATCCATCCCATCCAGCTTCTTCCGCTTCTGTAATTAGATCAACAACCACTTGAGGGTTACCAAATGTTTTACCGTAATTTGGAGCATATATACCGAATTTCATCTTTTACCACTTCTTTAATTCTTTAGGATTTGAGTATAAAAACTAATAAGTAAATCACTTCTAATTTCTAGTATTTTTGTAAGAAATTTCTTAATCTCTCTCTGAAAGTTTCTCTTCGTTTTATTTAATCAGCACTTAATTCTCAGTCAAGGGAAAATAGTTTCAATAGGTTCTATTGAGGATTTGATTAGTGAACATGTAGGAGAAAAGGTACTACAAGTTGGTCTTACAAAGGATTCTGATGAATTTGAGGATTATCTTAAGATTAAACGTAAAACAGATGTTGATTTAGATTATGTGAGGATTAAGGATACCTTTTTCATTAAAAGTAACATTTTGACAGAGCTTATGGATGACATTATGGAGATAAATATAAAACGTGGGGGATTGAAGGAGACTTTTCTCTTCATGACTAGAGAACTCTATAATAATGTTGTTTTAAGTAGTGAAGAAACTCCAGAAGCTGCTATAGGGGGTAGTGGAGAATGATAGTTATAGATTTAGCTTTTACTAGAATTAAACAAGTTCTTAGATCTAAGGAATTTTATTTTTATGTAATAGCTCTCCCTCTTTTCTTCCTAATTTTATTAGGATTTCTCAGCAAAGGTTGGGCTCCAACAACACAAACCATTGATATTGGTTACTATACCTCTGATGTTACTGTAATGGACCCAATAACTGGTGAAACTCTCAATATGGAAGAGGAATTCTTTAAATTACTAGTAGCGCATGAAACTGATGAAGACCTCAAAACTTTTTCAATTTCAAATCATACAGATTTAGAAGTAATGGATAAAGATATACAAGATTTAATTATCCAAGGAGGTATAGAAATCCCTAGTGATTTTTCTTTTCAAGCTAGCAATATTACTAGATTTTACTCAGCTCTGATGATTACTCAACTCCTTATTGAATCATTTGACTTGTATCCCGCTGAATTTTCCAGTATAAATGCATCTTTAGCAGAAATAGCCCCTTATATTGAAAGTTCAGCAGATTTAGTAGTTAAATTCCATGGAGATGTCACTTTACAAACAGCTATGCAAGCTTACACAAGTACCTGGCAAATATTAAGTGAATTTCTCGTTGATTACACTATTATTCATGCTAATTCAATTTGGTTGGAACTGAAATCAACTCACGGACTAACCTTCGATTTGAACATAACAAGCCAATCATCAGATAGCACAATTACAACAGAAGTTCAGCTTATCAGTGCAGGAACTGGAGATGTAGTAGAGGATTTTCAAGGTGAATTCTTTTCCAGATTGCTTCCAGGACAAATTATTCAAATGATAACAATGTCTTCAATAAGTGCAATATGGGTTTTAGATCAAGAAATCAGATCTGGCTTGTTAAAGAGAATCAAGCTCACAAAAATTACTTCAGTACAATATTTTGGAAGTTTTCTGCTAGCTTGGTCTTTAATCGCTCTTTTACAAGGAATTTTCATTTTAGTACTTTCAGCAATACTAGGTTTCTTCAGTTTTGCAATAAATCCACTAGCTTGGTTAATGATGTTAGTGTCAATGGTGATGTTGGATTAATTGCTGCAACATTAGCATTGCTACTGGGATCTTTTATGGAAGGTAGAGTGGCGACTCCGATACTAGTGCTTTTTGGGAGTACTATACAAATGTTTGTTGCAGAATATTATATCGAGGTACAAACAGCTTTTACATTTGCAGGAAAGAACTTCAGTGCATTAGATTTCGTTTTCTTAAGACCTGCTTTCCTTATTATGAAAAAAAGTATGGGACTTGAATCAGCTGCTGATGTAACATATATGCTCTTTGATCTACTTGTATTGTTCCTATGGTTTGTTCTAATCTTTGCTATAGGAGCCACATTGTTCAATAAGTTCAAATTAAGATATGCGGAAAAAGAATAGTTAATCTCTATTTCTTTTACTTTTTTTCCAGAAGTTTTTTCAGAGCATTACTGCTAATTATACCCCCATGAGAAAGATGAAGTATTTTAGCACCTTCTTTCAGTATTCGTTCCCAACTTTTCTTCACTTCATCTAAACTATCAGCAATTATTGGCAATCCGGCTGAGAAATTCATAGGAAATCCCATAGCAATATCTCCTATAAACGCATTCCCTTGTTCATCAATTAGGGAGATTGATCCCTTTGTATGCCCTGGTGTGTGAATAATCTTAGCTTTTAATCCAAAATCATAAAGAGAATAATTATCTTCAACAATAATATCAGCTTCTACTCCATCAAATTGATGGGATTTTTCAGGCATAAAGGAGGATATTTTTTCATAGAATTTTGACGTTGGTTTAACAGGATGACTTTTACCCTTCATCAAAAATTCTTTTTCTTCTTGATGAACCAAAACCTTAGCTTTTGTGATCTCCTTAATCGCTTTTAAACTTCCTACATGGTCACCATGGACGTGTGTAATAACTATTAGTTTTATATCCTTAGGGTTGATTTTTTTATTCTTCAAGAATCTAATTAGTTTCTTCTCTTTCTTCTTAAGTCCTGCATCAACTAGAATGTATCCTTTATCACTTTTGATTAAAAAACTACTTGCTACGCCTAATCTTATTTTCATTATTTCATTCATACTTCTCAACGTATTAGCTATCAATGTCTTTTATTACTTTCTTATTCTTAATTATTCCCCACCCACAAAATTCCATTCTTTTCCACCTGTCAAAATATTCCTCTTTTCTTAAATTGAGAATATATCCAAAATATAAGGATAATATTATACCATGACTTACAACAAGGATTTTCCTGTTCGAATGCTGATTATCTATTAAATCTGTAGCTTTCATTATTCGATTTAATGCACTTTTTGCTGTTTCCCATTCTTTAATCTCTGAACAACCTTCCACAAGAATCAATCTAACCTGTTTCTCATACTCACCCTTACCTTCAATATAACCCCCTTCCCTTCCCAATTCATTAAAATCTGAGTATGTATCTATCTTTTTTCCTAATCTTTCGGCAACAAAAGCTGCAGTTTGAATTGCTTTCTTTTCTTTTGAGGAAATTATTATATCTATATCATCAAAAATACCTGAACTAGCTATTTTAGACATCTTTTCCTTTCCACTCTTCGCTATTTCCCATTTAACCACTGGAGAATCTTGATCAATAATAGTTAATGCATGTCTAAGGAAGAAAAAGGAGTTATTCATTATTTAAGAATATAACAGAAAGAAAAATAAGAATTGTGGAATAAAATACTGCTTTTTACAAAAATATATCTCTCAAAACCTCATTATCCTTAACTCTACCCCAAGCACAACTTTTCAGAGCTTTCCATCTTGGGAAAAGGTTGCCTTGATTTTCTTTTAGTAGATTATTGAAGTAAAGAGTTAACACTATACCATGGCTTACTATGAGTATTATATTATGTTTGTATTCTTGTTCAATTCTTTCCAAAGCTAGTTGAAATCTTCTAGAAGCTTGAATTGCAGGTTCCCAACCTGAAACACTCTCCGAATAATTTTCGAAAACTTTCTTTACCTGTTTTTCATATTCTTCAGGATCATCAATTAGATTGGTTCCTTTATCTATCTCGTTTAATCCAGGATTTGTAATTATTTCTTTATCAAGTCTATCAGCGAGAAAATAAGCAGTTTGAATAGACTTCTTTTGTGTAGAAGTTATGATTATTTCTACATTATCAAAAATTCCTGTAGCTGCTACTTCTTCTATGAATTTAAGACCATCTTCTGACATTACCCATTTTTCAGAAGGAGCTTCTGTATCTTTTCTTACTTTTGTATGACGAAGGAAAATATATGTATTATGCATGAAATCAAGAATATTATAACATTATAAAATTTAAATCTTTTCAGAAGAAAACTAAGTATTTAAGTTGAGAAAGAAAAAAATTTAGAGAGAGCTTTCATATAATTGAACAAGTCTATCTCTTACGATTTCGCTTCTGTACTCTGGGAGTAACATAGGACCATATCTCTTCTCTTTTAGCTTTAATGCATCCATTGTTTCAACTGTTTTTTTAACATGGTCTAGAGTCAGTTTTCCTACTTTAGCTTTCTTAATTTCTTTTGCAGCTTGGATACCTGCTCTTCTTCCAAAAACATTGACTTCAAGAAGAGAATTGCCCATCAATCTGTTTTTTCCATGTACTCCTCCAGAAACTTCTCCTGCAATTAACAAACCAGGAACAGAGCTGTGACACCATTCATCATGTAGAACTCCACCATTTTGGTAATGAAGTGTTGGATATACAAGTACAGGATCTACTGTCATATCAATTCCGAACCTTTGCAGCATTCGATCCATAGCTGCAAGATTTTTATCTATAGTACCCTTTCCTCTGATTTCTTCAATTAGAGGAGAGTCTAACCATACTCCTCTCATACCTGTTGGTGTCTCAATGTAATTATCAGTACTGCTACAACAACGAATAATAGCAGAAGCTTCAACGTCTCTTGGTTCAAGAGGGTAGCATACTTGTTCACCATTTCTACCAATAACTTGAGCTCCTAATCCTCTTACTTTCTCGGTGATTAGGAGACCAACAATTTGTTCTGGATAAGCTGCTCCAGTTGGATGAAATTGTGTAGATTCTAAATTGCGAAGTTTAGCTCCTGTTCTATAAGCCAGTAACACACCATCCATTGTCGCACCATAATGATTGGTTGTTGGAAAACCAGCAACATGTAGTCTTCCAAATCCACCTGTAGCCATGATTGTTGTCTTAGCTCGTACAACAAAATATTGTTTTGTTTCTAGATGGTATAGAATTGCCCCTGTTACTCTTCCGGTTTCATCTGTTAATAGTTCTATTGCTGGTGTGAATTCTAAGGTTGGAATTTCTAGATTTCTGTATTCATCTCTGATTACTCTGAAAATTTCAAGTCCTGTATAATCTTTTGCACTATGCATTCTGAAACGAGAAGTACCTCCTCCAGAAAGAACCATGAAATTTCCCTCCTCAGTTAAGTCATACATAACACCTAAATCTTTATGCCATTTTATAATTTCAGGACCATCGTTTACAAGAGCTTTTGCTAGTTCAGGAATATTATCAAAATGACCTCCACCAATAGCATCTAAATAATGAATTAGAGGAGAATCTTCTGGTCTATCAGCAGCTTGAATCCCTCCTTGTGCCATAACGGTGTTAGCATCCCCGTGTCTTAGCTTTGAGCTAACTAAGATGTCATCGACTGGAATTCCAGAATAATGTGCCCAAATTGCAGCTGCTGTTCCTGCACCTCCAGCTCCAATGATTAAAACTCCAACATCATAATCTATTTTTGAGAGATCAATATCATCAGGATTAATAAGAGGGTAAGATTCAAGAACATCTGCAACTTCTACAGGAACGATATCTCCCTTATTTTGCCCGTAAGCAAGTGCCCTTTTTACATCTACCTTATAATCAGGATGATAATTTTTTAGAACTTCATCTCGTTCTTTCATTGTCATATGAGCACATACTTCATCTAATCTCTTACTTCGTGTTTTGTTAACATTGTCTATTGATTTTCTCATTTCTTCTGTGTATCCACCTGTTAGTTTCATTTTTGCACCTCTATTACTCCTTATCTCTATTCTTATATCTCTCTTCTAGTTTTTCTTTAGAGAGAGCCATTAGCTCTTTGAATCCGTCTTCGTACTTACCATCTATGATTTCTTTGATTCTTTCATCAAGATAACTTGGAGCTATCATTAGATATTTGCCATAAAGTCGTCGTGCTAATTCTGCTACATGGTATTGTGGGATTTCCGCAGGACAACGAATTGCACAAAGACCACAAGAAACACAATCGAAGCTTTCCTCCGCTGCTTTATCAATTTGACCTTGTAGACTAAATTGAATATAATCCATCACCTGTATGTCCTGAGGACAAACTTTGCTGCATGCATTACAACTTAAACACCTTGCCACTTCAGGATAAAATCGAAGGATGGTATTTGCAGAAGGTGTAAGATTATTAATATCATAAGTTGGTTTGTCTGCTGGAACAAAAGGAAGTTGAGTTAAAACCATCCCATCTTCCACCATAGTTTGACAAGCTAGAGCTGTATAAATTCGAAAATCTCCTTCTTTTCTATAAACAGTTGAGCAAGCACCGCAGAAACCTGCCCTACAACCTGAACCTCTGGTAAATTTGTAACCTGCATATTCCATTGCTTTCATTATGGTTAAAGTTGCGGGAACTTCATAAGCACTTCCCATTATGTAAATCTTAACATTTCCAGTAGTTTCTTTTTTTGTGTTTTTTGATTCTGTTTTTGCCTTAGACATTTTATAACCTCTACTTGAATTTCAATTCTTTCAATAAAATTCGAGGATCAATTTTGTGATCTTCAAAGTGATTTATTTCCACAGGCTCACCCATTGCTAATGCCATTAATTGACTAAAATAAAAAATTGGAATAGCTTCTTTTTTACCTGTTTTTTCCATTAACATCTTTTGTTGTTGATCTAGGTTGTAAGCGCATAAGGGACATGCTACTGCTAAAGCATTAGCTCCACGAATCATTGCTGAATCTATAATTTTCTGAACTTGCCTTGTAACAATATCCTCATCACTAACAATGTGATAAGATCCACAACAATATTTGAACAATGGAGAAAATACAACTTCAGCACCTAGACTTTCTATTAAGTTTTCTAATACTGAAGGCATTTCTTCGTCATCTATCTTTGCTTCTTCTGGGTGTAGTAACATGCACCCATAGTAGGGGGTGACTTTAAAACCTTTCAATGGTTTGACTACCTTATTTGCAATCTTAGCGAAACCGATATTATCTCTTAATATCTCAAGAAAATGTTTCACTTCCATATCACTAGAATAGGTCTCTTCATCATCTTCTAGTTGAAAATTAATTACTTCTAGTTTCTCAGGATCTACCAATACTTCACTATTTACTATTTTTAGTGTACTATTACACATTGAGCACAACGTCACTATATCCTGAGACGAATTTTCTAGCTCTTCAACGTGTTTTCTTGATCTAGCAAGTACTCTCACAGGAGCTATTCTTTTCATTAAGTTATCAGCTGTCATTGTGTGAACTGTGCCACAACAATTCCAATTAGGGATCTCTACGAGTTCAGCTTCCAGTTTCTTACTCACAGCTATTGCTGATTTCTCGAACCCTTTAGCATTTGTTTTTAGATTGCAACCTGGAAAGTACGAATAGTTAACCATTTCTTTTTTCACCCTGTCATTTTCCTGAAGCTCCCAACTAATGCAATGTTGGGGAGTTTTTCCAGAACATCTTTAGGAATATCTGCGATTTTGACTTTTTCTGGTTCCTCTCTCAATATATACTCACGCACAGCTTCCATTAATGCTGCAACATCGATTTCACGAGGACACCTTATAGTGCAAGTTAAACAACTAGCACAGATCCAATGAGTATTGGCTTGTAATACTTTTTCTTTTTGACCCATTTGTATATGGTTGATCAGCTGATTGACAGTTAAATCCATTTTACTACTGAATGGACAGCCTGCGCTGCATTTTCCACACTGATAGCAAGAATATATGTTCTGTCCGGAAATTTCCTCAATCTTCTTAATGAATTCTTTTTCTTCCTGTCCGAATTTAATATACTCATACGACATTTGTTTCTATTTCCTCCTTTATTTCTTGGAGTATATATTTGTAAACTTCATCTACAATTTCATCAAATTTGGTTTGAATTTCTGGAGTAAGCTCATCGCTGAACTCCAATACATTGAAAATTTCGATTCCAAGGATTGCAATATCCTTTGGAATATCATCATACATTTGATTACAGAATTCTAAAGCAGTAAAGAAGTCCATATTATGATAATCAGAAATATGTAAAGCGCTAGCAAAATCATCCGGTTGAAGGTGAACAACTGTTCCCTTTGGATATTTGCCAGTTTGTATAGAATCAACTAAGATGATTTTTTCATATCCTCTAAAAATTTCTACAAGACCTATTCCTGCTAAAGAAACATCTTCTATTATTTCTACAAATTCTGGTAAGGAGTAAGTATCTCTAATATACTCTACTACTTTGATGCCTATTGCATCATCACCAACTATAGGATTACCCAAACCAATTAATCCAATTTTCATAGCTTCTTCCTTACCATTTTTTTATCCTTCACTAAGTGCTTGAATCAGATTTAAGATCTGACTATCTGTATATCCCAGATGATTAATAGCTCCATTTAAACATGCAGCTGCACAAGATCCACATCCTTTGCATACTGCTTCATTCACACTAGCAATTTCATATGAATGTCCATATCTATCTATTGCTTTCAATTCAATAGCTCCATAAGGACAAGATTCAACACAAAAACCACAACCTCTACATAAAAGCTCATCTACTTGTGCAATTGTTGCTTCAACTTCAAGTTCTTTTTGAGCTAATATGTTACATGCTTTTACTGCAGCTCTTCCAGCTTGAGATACAGTGTCTGGTATATCTCTTGGACCAGAAGCTGTTCCTGCAACAAAAACACCTGTAATAGCAGTTTCAACAGGCTTTAATTTTGGATGAGCCTCTCTAACAAAACCTATAATATCAGTTGAAAGTTTGAGTATCTTGGAAATTTCTTTTGTCCCCTCACTAGGTACCATACCTGTAGCTAATACCACTAAGTCGGCATGTAATTCAACAGATTCAGCAGTTAAAGTATTTACTCCTCTAACTAGAATTTTATCAACATCTTGAATAAGTTCTGAGACCTTTCCTCTGATGAACATTACATTCTCTTCTTCAGCAGCTCTTTGATAAAATTCTTCATAGTCCTTCCCCCCAGTTCTAATGTCGATGTAAAAATTAATCGCAAGAGCATCAGGATCCAGCTGTTTGAACATTAAAGCATGCTTAGTTGAATACATACAGCATATCCTTGAACAGTGAGGAAGATGTTTTGCTGGATCACGAGAGCCTGCACAATGAATGAAAACTATTGTTTTAGGTACTTTTCCATCTGAAGGACGTCTGATGACTCCTTCTGTTGGTCCACCAGCTGAAATTAATCTTTCAAATTCTAATCCTGAGACGACATCATGAATTGACCCATAACCATATTCACCAAGGTTTTCGATTGGATAAGTATCAAAACCTGTTGCAACTACGATAGCACCAAATTCCTCTTCCATTATTTCCGGTTGCATATCAAAATCGATTGCTTCTGGTTCACAAACATCTTTGCATTTGGAACAAACGAGAGGTTCAATGCCTAAACAAGTTTTTGGATCTATTATATAAGATGCTGGTATAGCTTGAGGATATGAGATATAAATTGCTCTTCGTGGAGCAAGTTTTTCATTAAACTCATGATGAACAATCACAGGGCAAACTGGTACACAATCATCACATAGTGTACATTTATCTTCAATAACATATCTAGGATTTCTCCTAATTTTAACTTTAAAATTCCCTATAAAACCATCTACTTCTGTAACTTCACTATTAGCTAGCAATGTAATATTAGGGTGACGACTAACTTCTACCATTTTAGGACTTAATATACAAGCTGAACAATCTAAAGTTGGAAAAGTTTTATCTAGTTGAGCCATTTTTCCACCAATTGTAGAATCTTTCTCAACTAGTACTACTTCATAACCTGTATTAGCAATGTCCAAAGCAGCTTGAATACCTGCAATACCTCCTCCAATCACTAAAGCTTTGGAAGTTACACCTACTTTCTTCCTCCCCAGTGGTTTTATAGCAGCTGATTTTAGAACTGCTCCTTTCACAAGTGCAGCAGCTTTTTCAGTTCCTTTTTCTACATCTTTGTGTACCCAAGAACATTGTTCTCGGATATTGACCATTTCTAAAAGGTAAGGATTTAATCCTTTATCTTCAAGCACTGTTCTAAAAGTGGGTTCATGCATTCGAGGTGAACATGCAGCTACAACAATCCTATCGAGATTAAACTCGTCTATATCCTCTTTGATGAGTTCTTGTCCAGGTTCAGAGCATTTGTATTTGTAAATACGACTAACCTCAACATTGGGTAAATCTTTTACACTTTCTGCTACTTTCTCTAAGTCGACTGTACCTGCAATATTACTCCCACATTCACAGAGATAAACACCAACTTTCATTTTTGCTCAACCTCATTGTAAAATATTCTAGATTTTAAGTTGTTAGTATGAAAAATCAGACCTTTATTAGAGTACACTTCTTCCCAATTTAAAGCCTTTAATTCATTATTTTCCATTTCAACCACCTAAAACTTTCTTTTTAATATTCTTATTAATTTCTTATTCTGATCATAAATTTCTACTTGCAAAGGCATTTGGCCTGGTAATGAGTGAGTAGCACATGCTAAACAGGGGTCATAGGCCCTAAAAGCCATCTCTATTTTGTTTAATCCATCATCATTGTATTGTCCACGTTGTATCATTTCTTGTGCTGCTTGTTTAACACTTAAGCAAATAGCTGCGTTATTATTTGTTGTTGCAACAATTATATTCGCATCTGTTACTCTACCCTCTTTATTAGTTTTATAATGGTGATAAAGTGTTCCACGAGGAGCTTCTATAACTCCAACTCCTTCTCCTGTTATCATACTTTTAGTTACTGGAGTTCTGTATTTATCTGAAAAGACGTCAGGATTTTCAGCTATTTCTTTCATTCTTTCTCCGCAGTAGAGGATTTCAACTAATCTAGCCCAGTTAAATCCTAAAGTGTGATGAGATGGTTTTCCACCTAATATTTTGTACATATTTTCCATAGCTTCCTGAGCTAAGGGAGTTTTTATTTTATCAACAACGTTTAATCTTGCAAGAGAATTAACTCTATACAAACCATTATCTGGTTCAGCTACGAATCCTTTCCAACCTATTTTTTTCAGATATGGGAATTTCAGATATGACCAAGGTTCAACATGTTCTGATAAATAATCCAGATATTCTTTAGCATGATATTTTGCGACTTCTTTTCCTTTACTATTTACTATCTTAACAGTATCATGTTGATAGAAATCTAATTCATTATCTGGTCCTACTACTGACATATAATAGGATTCCATTTTATAAGCATCTGAATCAATAAGAGACATTAATTTATCATTTTTTACAACCAAATCATCAAATACTTTAAGACCCAGTTTACCAAATTCTATTGTCTCTATTGACATTTTTAGAATATCTTCAGCTTGTTCTTGAGTTATTCCTTTACTTATACCACCTGGAATCACTGTTACTGGATGAGTGGCTTTAGCACCAACCATCGCTTGAATTTTTTGAGCAAAACCTCTGATTTTTATTGCTTCTTTTGCAACTTCAGGAAAAGCTTGGTAAATTCCTAAAATGTTGTGAGTACCTGGTTTGGTTTTTTCTCCTAACACAAAATCTGGTAGAGCAAAAGCATAGAAATGCAGTATGTGACTATGGATGTTATGCCCAAGTGCTAAAATCTCTCTTAGGAGCTTTGCTGTTTTTGGTGGGTCTATACCATATATCTGATCTGCTGCTTTTGCTGGAGCTAAATGATGTGGGATTGGACATACTCCACATATCCTTGGAGTTATTCTTAGAACTTCTTCAATAGGTCTACCTTGTACAAATCTTTCAAAACCTCGAAGTTCTACTACTTGAAAATAAGCATCCTTTACGTTTCCTTCATCATTTAATACTACTGTAATTTTAGCTAAGCCTTCTAGTCTAGTGACAGGATCTATTGTTACAACTTTTCCACTCATTTTATCTCCTCCTCTGAATGAAGATTATAGATAAGTGATTTACCATATGTAAAACGATAAAATGTTCCTAAGGGGTCAGGAATTTTATCTACTACTTTGTGCAATTCTTCTTCTGACATATCTTCTTCTACATCAACGTCTAGTAATGATGTTAAAGCTGAAATCATCTTTAAACCATGATCTTTTACTTTGTCAGTTGGACCTAAACAACCTCTGCATCCAACATTCATCTTTGTGCATAAAGCATCACAACCTGCTCGAGTTGCAGGTCCCATACAAATAATACCTTGAGGAATTAAACACAAATCAGGATCAATTTCTTGAACCTCTTGAGGAGAAATGAAATCTTTGAATGAGATTTCTTCTGGTTTTGTTCTTCCACACTCTTCACATAGTGTTTTTGTATCAGCAATAACTGTACCTTTAGGAGGTAATTGACCAGTTGAGGCAAAAACTTTCAAAACCTCAACAACTTGTTCAATTAATGGAACCATAGGGGGGCATCCTGGAACATAATAATCAATATCAATAACAGCATCTAATGCATCAGCATCTTTTCTGATTCCAGGTAATGTTAGTTCTGTACCTTTAATTGTGATAGATGTTTGGGGGACAGTGCCTTCAGGATTGTCCATTGAAGGTACATCTTTATACACAACATCAAACATACTTTTCTCATAAGGCATATTAGCTAAGCTTGGTATTCCTCCAAAGTTCGCACAAGCACCAAAAGCTACTACAACTTTAGATTTCTTTCTAAGTATTTTAGCTATTTCAGCATCTTCTGTAGTCCTGATGGAACCATGGTAAATCCCAACATCTACTTCTCCATCCTTAAGATTCTTTAAATCATCAATTTTGAAATCCATAGCTGTAGGCCAGAATTTGAAATCAACTAAATCAAAGACTTCTAGTATTTTTTCATTTAAATCTAAGATAGCTACATCGCATCCGGCACATGTAGCTCCTAATGCAATCGCTAGGTTTATTTTCTTCATAATTCCTCCCCTCCTTTACCATTAATTTTGTATGGAGGAAGCTTTTTTAGCTCATCAACCATAGCAGTAACTGTTTTAGCAAATTTCGCAGCTTCAGTTGCAGAAATCCAGGTTAATCTAAATCTTTTTGGACTTACACCAACCTGCTTTAATAATTTTGATAATATTGACATTCTTCGAAATGTCTTATAATTCCCTGTTTTATAATGACAATCTCCAAAATTACAACCAGTTATAAGAACCCCGTCTGCTCCTTCTAAAAATGCCTCTACTACATGTTGTGGATCAATTCTACTTGAACAATTCACCATTATTGGAAGAACATTTGGAGGATATTGTAGTCTTGATGTCCCTGCTAGATCAGCTCCTTTTCCTGAGCACCACCTGCATAAGAAAAGAATTATGTTAGGATTTGGATTTTGGGACTCTGTTTCTTGCGTTGTTTTACTCATTTCTACCCACTCCTTAGTAGTGCTTTAATGCTCGCACTAATACTTTCATATGTAGAATTTCTCAGTTCAATGCTTCCTGATGGACATGCAGAAGCACAGCTCCCACACCCTTCACATAGAGCTTCTCTTACAACTATTTTATTCAGAGGTTCATCATAATAGATTGCTCCATAAGGACACACATGAATACAAGTATGACAAACTCCACATGTATTTTCATCAATTTCTGCAATAACTGGATCTCTGTCCATAAAATCAGAGGATAAAATGGTTTCAGCTTTTGCAGCTGCTCCAGATGCTTGTGCTACAGTTTCGGGAATATCCTTTGGACCAGATGCAGTACCTGCAACAAATACTCCAGCTATTGCTGTTTCAACTGGTTTTAGTTTTGGATGAGCTTCTTTCACAAATCCTTTATTATCACAAGAGAGTTTGAGTATGTTTGAAATTTCTTTTGTACCCTCACTAGGTAACAATCCTGTTGCTAAAACAACTAAATCAGTGTGTAACTCGACAGCTTCAGAAGTAAGAGTATTCACTCCTCTGACTAGAATTCGTTCACCATCTTGCAGAAGTTCTGATACTTTCCCTCTAATATATATTACACCTTCCTCTTCTGCAGCTCTCTTGTAAAATTCTTCATAATCTTTACCTGCAGTTCTAACATCGATGTAGAAGTTTATAGCTGTTCCATCATGAACAAGATGTTTGTATTGCAAAGCATGCTTTGTTGCATACATGCAACAAATCTTTGAACAATATTCTAGATGCTTAGCAGGATCACGGGAACCTGCACAATGAATAAAAACAACTGATTCTGGAATTTTCCCATCTGAGGGGCGTCTTATAACTCCTTGAGTAGGTCCATTTGCTGCTAAGATTCTTTCGAATTCCAAACCTGAAATTACGTCATGAATAGTTCCGTATCCATACTCACCTATACTTTCTATTGGATAGGGTGTATAACCTGTTGCTACAATTATGGCACCAAATTCCTCTTCAATTATTTCCGGTTGCATGTCAAAATCGATTGCACGTGGTTCACACACTTCTTTACATTTAGCACAAATTAAGGGATCAATACCTAAACAAGTGTTAGGATCAATGATATAGTTAGCTGGAACAGCTTGTGGAAAAGCAATATAAATTGCTTTACGAGGAGTTAATCCTACATTATATTCATCGTGAACTATAACTGGACAAACTGATACACAATCATCACAAAGTGTGCATTTTTCTTCGATTACATAACGTGGTTTTTTGTTTATCCTTACTTTGAAGCTCCCAACATATCCATCTATATTTTCTACTTCACTGTTTGTTAAAAGACTAATATTTGGATGTCTACCAACTGCAACCATTTTTGGAGTTAAGATACATTGAGAACAATCTAAAGTTGGGAAAGTTTCAGCAAGTTGAGCCATCTTTCCGCCAATCGTTGAATCTTTTTCTACAAGTACCACTTCATAACCAGCATCTGCAATATCTAAAGCAGCTTGGATTCCAGCTACCCCTCCACCAATCACCAAAGCTTTTTGTGTTACTGGAATTTGATAAGGAACTAACGGTTGATTTCTTTTTACTTTTTCAATAGTTGATTCAATAATTCTAATCGTTTTTTCTGTAGCTTTATCCTTTTCCTCATGAACCCAGCTACATTGCTCTCTTATATTTGCCATTTCTGTCAAATACTGATTCAAACCTGCTTCTTTGGTTGCAATTCTGAAGGTATCTTCATGCATATCTTTGCTACAAGCTGCAACTACAACTCTATCCAGATTGTGTTTATTAATAGCATCTTTCAAAACAGTTTGCCCTGGCTCTGAGCACATATACATATTACTTTCAATATGAATTACTTCATCAACATCTTTTATTTTTTCAACAACTTTTTCTATATCTACTGTGTGGGCAATATTTCTCCCACAATGGCAAACAAAGACCCCTACTCTGCTCATTTTTTATCCTTCTTGACTGTGCTCTTTTCCTTTTTGGAATGCAATAAGATTTTTTTCAACAAACCTTGCTTTTATTTTCTTTTTCATTACTTCAATTAGAGATTCCTCAGAAACAATGTCTTTAGTATTAGCACAAACAAACCCTAACATCACTATATTTGCAAAAATTCTATTCCCAAGAGTTTCAGCAATTTTAGTAGCAGGTATTTTGTATATTTTCTTAGCTTTGTCCGCATGCTCATCTAGTGATACTAGATTTTCTTCAACAAACAATATTCCCCCCTTCTTAAGTTTTGGAATGTATTTATCATACGCTTCTTCAGACATAACGACAAAATAATCTAATTCTGTAGCTTTAGGATAATCGATATCAGCTGTATCAATAACAACATCAGAGCTACTAGCACCACCTCTGCTTTCAGGGCCATAGCTTTGTGTCATAACAGAGTTTTTGTTTTTTTCGTATAAAGAAACAGCTTCCCCAACTAGTCTCCCCATAAGACCAATACCTTGACCACCAAAACCTGCAAATCGTACTTCAATTCTACTCATTTCTTACCCCCCTTATTTAAAGCAGCTTCACCTTTTCTTTGAATTTCTAACAAATGGTCTGTTAAAGTTGGTTTATCTTCAATATCAACAAATTTACCTACAATCATTGGACCATCTTTTTCTATATCTACTTTCTTTGTATCCATTCCATGCTGAAGAACTGCTTTCTCTTTGAAGTATTCTAGAATCTTTTTTCCTTCAGCTAACTGGTTACGACGCCCATAAGTTGTAGGGCAACTACCTAGAACCTCTACAAATGAGAAACCCTTCTTTGTTATGGCTTCAACAAAAGAATCTTTAACTCTTCTGACATCTAGAGCTGTCCATCGAGCAACATATACAGCTCCACAAGAAGCTGCTAAATCTGGTAAATTAAATGGTTCTTCAACTGTTCCATAAGGTGTAGTAGATTGAAATTGTCCTACATAAGAAGTCGGACCAACTTGCCCTCCAGTCATTCCGTAATTGAAATTGTTAACACAGATAACTGTAATGTCAGCATTTCTTCTAGCTGCGTGGATGAAGTGGTTACCACCTATAGCAAACAAATCTCCATCACCAGATACAACAATAACTTTACGATCAGGATCAGTTACACTTAAACCAATCGCAAAAGGTATTGCTCTACCATGAGTAGTGTGAAAACTATCAAAATTAAGATATCCCGCAATTCTCCCAGTACATCCTATACCTGATACAACAGCTACTTTTTTTGGATCAACTCCAGCTTCAAGTATGGCTTCTACAAGTACGGTGGTTATTGATCCTAAGCTACAGCCGGGACAGAAAATGTGTGGGATTCTACCCTCTCTTAGATAACCATCAAGTGGATGATCATGTGATTCAATTAATTCTATATTTTCTTCAGCCATTTTAACTCCTCTCTATCTCTTTTAAAATGTCTTCAGGCAAGTGTATATCTCCCCCTAGTTTGAAGACTCCCTTTACTTCAGTTTTACCATGAGCTGCTCTTTCAACTTCCCTGGTTATTTGACCATAATTGATCTCAGGAACAATTATCTTCTTTACTTGGTCAGCTAGTTTTTCAATATGATCATCAGCGAAAGGCCAGATTGTAATTAATCTTAACAAGCCTGCTTTGATTCCTTTTTTACGAGCTCGATTTACTGCACCCTTTGCAACTCTAGCACTTGAGCCAAAAGAAACAAACGCTATATCGGCATCATCTAGCTGATATTCTTCGACTTTTATTATTTTATCTTTGTTCAGTCGGATTTTGTCATTAATCCTCTTTACGAGTTTTTCTTGAGCTTCCGAGTTAATGACAGGATAACCTCTTTCATCATGAGTTAATCCTGTTGTCATTATTCTATAACCGCTACTAGCTGTAGCCATTGGCGGTACTAAATCTTTGTCCGGTAAATATGGTAAGTGTTCTTCTGGTGGTCCAGTAGGGGTTTTTCTATTTACACGTACAATTTTCTCTTCTTTTGGAATTACTAACTTTTCACTCATATGACCAAGAGCTTCATCCATTAACACTGTAACTGGTAACCTATACTTCTCTGCAAAATTAAAAGAATCGATTGTTAAATCAAAGCACTCTTGTACGGTACTCGGTGTGATAGCAATAGGTTCGTAATCACCATGTGATCCCCATTTAGCTTGCATAATGTCTTGTTGTCCAACTAAAGTAGGTAAGCCAGTTGATGGTCCACCTCTCTGTACATTTACAATAACACAAGGTGTTTCAGTCATCATACCAAGTCCGATATTTTCAAGCATTAATGAATAACCTGGACCTGATGTGGCGGTCATACTCTTATAGCCGCCCCAAGAAGCTCCTAGAATTGAAGCAATTGAGGCAATTTCATCCTCAAATTGAACAAAATGGCCTTTTACTTGTGGAAGACGCAATGCTATGTGTTCAGCAATTTCAGAGCTAGGAGTTATTGGGTAACCACCAAAGAATTTACAGCCTGCAGCAATAGCACCTTCAGCTGCAGCATGATTACCTGTAGTAAAGTGTTCTCCTGTAAGTACTTCTCGTGGTAGTATTTTTTGTTCACTCATCCTCTTCTGAACCTCCTTTATCTTCTTCTGGAACTTTTACATAAATTGCAAATTCGGGACAGATTAACTCACAAAAATGACATTCTGCACAATCATCAAAGGTTTTCCCATCAACTAATTTAGGGGGGTGGTAGCCTTTTTCATTAATCTCATCGGATTTTTCGAGTATCTCTTCAGGACAATGAATAATACACCATTCACATTCTTTACATCTTTCTTTAATGATGAAAACTTGTGGGGCTTTACCTTTATATTTTCGAATGTCGATAAAAGCCGGCCATTCCGGCTTTTTTCGTCTTCTTTCCATTGATGAATTCATGGAATTAAACCATCTCGAGATGTTGAGCGCGGTTCAGAATCTAATTATTTAAAGTTTTATTTTTATACTATACTAGTATTATAACTAAATGTTAAATAGTAAACGATTACTGCATTAAAAAAATCGAAAAAATCAACAATCAACCTAAAAAAGAAATTATTCAAAAAATTCCAAAAAAAAATTAAAGAAAAATTGAAATAGTGCGACATAGATAAAGTAATTGTTGAAAATGTTAACAAGAGATTTGAGTGTAACAATTCTTGGCAACACTGGTGTTGGAAAGACTACTTTAATTCATCGTTTAATTGGTGAAAAATTTGAAGATATTAGTCCTACCACAAGTATTGAAGTTCATCAAAAAACAATTCGCTTAAGGAGTCAATCTATTAAATCTAGTTTTAGTTTAGAGAAATATAGAAATTATAGAGTTAGAGCAATTGATTGTCCTGGTGATATGAGTTTGTGGCCTTATTGGAAAAAAGCTCTAGCTGATTATAATACTAATGGTATTATTTTTATGATAGATCCAACACAGGATGCAAAAGTACAGATAGATGCACTTACTCAGGTTTCCAATTATTTCTTAATGACACTGGATGATGATGTTGCCAGAGCTGAAAGAAAAGCAAGAAAAGTGAAAGCAATATTTTTCCTTGTAGTAAACAAAGTTGATCTTCTCGACTATAGCAAAGGAAAAGCAGATCAAGTAATCAGAGAAAATTATCAAACAGCTTGGAATCATCTAAAAGAAAGATATCCAAATAGTGGTCATTACTGGGAAGCTATATCCGCTATCGATGAATCAGAACAGATGTATGAGTCTATCGATGGAATTTTTGAAACAATAAAAAGAGAGATTTATGGAGACTAATTCTTGTTATCCTAAATTATCTCCTTATCGAAAAATCTTTATTTTGATTTTTTATTTTCCTCAAGTGATAGTATGATAGAGGAAAAAGAATCTACAGAAGTACTAGAAGAAGAAGTTCCAGAAGAAGAGGTTTCAGAGGAGATACCTTCTGAAGAAGAACTTCCCAAAAAAGATAAAGAAACTAAAAAATATATACATAATTGCACAAAATGTGGCAATTGCTGTGAAAAGTGGGGAGAAATTCCTATCTATTTAGAAGATTTACAACGATGGTTTCTAGATGGAACAATAAGCTATGTTTTGCCTTTTATCCAGCTTCGAGAAGCACCTCCAGCTTATGTGCGGTTAGTTATCCAAAAACTTAGTACAGAAGGGGAAGATCCTAATCCTTCAGGTTGCCCTCTATATGACTATAGCAATAAAATCTGTAATGTTTATTCTTCAATGCCATTACATTGTGCTGCATATCCTTTAGCATTTAACGGTGAAAAATTCTTTTTAGTAGATACAGAATCTCCTGGACTTGGAAATGGTAATATGACAACCGAATCATTAGAGCATGCAAGACAAAGAGCTAAAGATCATTTCACTGCATTGTCTACAACAAGTTCACTGCTTCCTGTTCTTTATGCAGTCATTGTGGGAAATATTATGAGACAAAGCCAAGAAACCATGGAATCATTACCAGAAGAAGATAAGAAGAAATTGGAAGAGCTTTTCGCAAAGTCAAGAGAAACAGATTCTGATGAATCTGAAGAAATTCAAGATAAAGAACAAGAAGAAGAAATTGAGTGAAACTCTAAGCTGGATCTTCTTCATCTTGACAATAAAAAGCTTCTGAACCAAAAAGGTGGCCACTATTTGATTTAGTTTCTAGATATTTTACATTGTAGACGTTTGGTGTAATAGCAACAGGTATTCTTTCTGTTACTTCTATATCACTGTCACAGAGTTCTGTAACCTTTTTTGGATTATTTGTAATTAGCTTTACTTTGTTAATCTTTATGGCTTTCAATATATCAACTGCTACCAGATAAGACCTTTCATCAGCCTTGAATCCTAGTAACTCATTAGCTTCATTTGTGTCATATCCAATTTCTTGGAGAGTATAAGCTTTCAATTTGTTAAATAATCCTATACCTCTCCCTTCTTGTCTTAAATAAATCATGACACCATTTTCTTCTTTTGACAAATGGTTAAGAGCACACTCTAATTGCTCTCTACAATCACATCTTAGTGAAGTAAAAGCATCTCCTGTCAAACATTCAGAATGTACTCGAAGTGGTATATTTTCTTTACCAACAGGATTACCCTTCACTATTATGACATGTTCTTTCATATCCCTTAAACTAAGAATTCCTACAATTTCAAATTCTCCAAATTGTGTTGGAAGTTTCGCTATAGATCCGAAATGAACTAATTCTGTATCTTTTAAACCAAGCTGCTCTATTCTTGATCTGACTTTCCTTTCGATATTATTCGACATTTATTCAACTCGAATATTATTCAGATACAATCTATTTTAAGTTTAAGTTCTTTCTAATATGTGATTTTGAAGAAAGGTAAATCTTCTTGCGGATTTTTCCATTCTATATTGATATCATATACTTTAGCTGAAGGAGGACCTTTTTTAGCAAATGAAATAAGTTCACAAAGGTCTTCCTCATTCCCCTCTGCTATTATTTCCACAGAACCATCATGTAGATTTCTTACAATTCCTCTTAATCCTAATTTTGTTGCAACGTCTCTAGTATTAGCTCTAAAAAAGACACCTTGAACAATACCATAAACAACAATTTCGACTCTTTTTATCTCTTTATCCTTTCCCATCTTAATCCTCCTTCTTTATACTTTCAATTAAAACATCAGTAAATTTAGGAAGCGTTTCTTCACAAGGACCTATCAAAGAGAAATCACAAATTGAAGAAATAGGGGTCTCTTCAATATTAAACTCTATAATTATTGCGCCATTCTGCTTTGCATAATATGGAAGTGAAGCTACGGGGTGAACGACGCCCGACGTACCAATAACTAGAAGAACATTAGCTTCTAATGTCCATTTTATAGCTTGTTCCCATTTTTCTGAATCAAGTGTTTCACCAAACCAAACAACATCAGGGCGTAGTAGATTTGTATTGCAATTAGGGCAATATAGCAAATCCGAGTCCTTTTTAGCTAATTCTTCTCTGTCCCACCTCTCGCTATAGTTACATGTCATGCATTTCGCATACCTTATTCTCCCATGAATTTCAACAAATTTCTTCATTCCAGCAATTTCATGTAATCCATCAACATTTTGTGTAATTGTACCAATAGAGATGCCTTCTTTCTCTAGTTTTACTAAAGATTCATGAGAGATATTTGGTTCAGCATCTAATAGAATTCTCATACGAGCTCTATACCATTCCCATACAAGTTTGGGATCTTTAGAAAACGCATATGGTGTTGCTAAATCCTCTGCTCTATATTGATTCCACCATCCATCCTCCCCTCTAAAAGTAGGCATACCAGAAGCTTTTGAAATACCCGCTCCTAGAACCGAAACAACTCTTGGTTTTGTTTTGGTGATTTCTTTTACAATAGAATCAATATGCATAGCTATAGATATTAATTCTCATAAATAAAAGTATTAGTGATTTAACTACATAGTTTTGTAGGAAATCATAACAACTATACATTAAATTTTCTTTTCTTACCTGTTATATCTTGATACAATTTGTCAATGCTATTTGTATATTCAGGGTATCTAGTAAATGCTATTTGAAAAGCCATATCGATTTCTGTTTCACCTAGACTTTCAAACTGTTGTTTTGGATTTGTTGTTAAAGCATAATATTGCGAAATTATACTTGTTCCAGAATAACGGATTATCTTAACAACCTCTTCTTCAAGTTTTCTGATTGCAGAATCAATAATATCCCTGTGACTATATCCTCCTCCTTCTGCATCTGCTTGTAATTTTTGTAAGATCTCTATTGAATAGGGACTCTCTTCTCCTCCTCGTGCCTGTCCAACTGTTAAATCACAAATAATATTGTCTGGGTAATTTGACAGTAATTCAGGAGTTGCAAACAGAACGTCAAATTGATCAGGAGGGATATATTCCGGAGGAAAGAGTGAGACAAGTAGTTCTCTTCTTGGTTGGAATGATTGTAAAGATGAGAGGAATGGTTTAACCATTTCTTTTGAGCACATAACTATAAGTGGTTTCCCATTTAATAATGCATGAACAACTCTATCTTGACCTTGGCTTATAAGTCGCATAAAGAAGTATGGAGCAGCAGCTGATCTTACAATTTCTATGGTTTGTACTCCAGCTGTTACATCTTGTTTAGTCTCTAAGATAGAATTTAGATTTGTACCCCAATTGAAAATCCTAGTTTTAAGGGATTCATCCATTTGGTAACCTGGTTCATATAATAACAAACCTGAAATTTGTTTTGCGATGTTGGAGCTGTGATAATTGAAAACAGGAACCTTAATGTATAACTGAGACTGCATTTCTTCAGGTATTATGTAAGTTAAGCATGCCATGGTGATAGGTGATCTTTTACTTTTACATGGAACACCAAAGAAGAACGAATAAGCAACACCGCCTAAATCATGAAGAGGCATTACTGCACTAGCTTCTCTTAAGATATCTGTTGCTGCAGCACCCATCAACATTCGAATGGATATCTTCTGTGCATCTTCTTCGGTTAAATTATCATAATATATCGCTCTTGTACCAACAGTATCATCAAATACACTAAAACACATTCTGTTTGGCATCAAAAAATAATGACTTCCGGTCTCTATTAAATGTATTGTTGAGGGAAACTCATTTTTAGGTATTTTAAGGATATGAGCCTCTAAATCGAAGAAACACGGAATTTTTATATATACTCAATTATATAACACACCTATCCGGTTTAAAAGTGGTAGCTATGGGAGAAGAAATTGAACAACTTGTGGAAAGATTAGGTAGAACTAAACGCTTAATCCTTATCGAGCTATCAAAGGGAGCTGCCGGATATAAAAAGCTTTCAAAGAAATTACAAATAGGCATTGATACTATACGATCTCATGTAAAAACAGGTAAACATTCGACTTCTCTAACCCAGCTAGGGTTATTAAAACAAGAGGAAAGGGGTTATTCCGTTACAGATTTAGGCTACGATATATTGGAGTTTTTGAAGAGAGATCCTAACTTTGCTCCCTATTTTGTAAATGCCCCTGCTATTAATGAAAGCGAAGATGAATCGTAATTACGATTTCTCTTCTTTTTTTTTTATTATTAAAAACAAACATTATTCCAATTTTCTATATATTTTTTCTATTTTCTTTTTCCATTCCATAAAAGTTTGAGGTGAGTTTGGGTAATTTCTACACAATTCATCTATTTTCTTACTTAATGACATTGCTTTTTTGACAATTAGAAGTAGATGTAAACGGGGGAAACAACGGATAGTACGACCTAATAAAGATAAAATCGATTCCTTTCCTGTAACTAATTCAGATGTAAGATCTGACTTTTTAACTACTTTTCTTTTTAGTAGAAACTCAAGATTCTTAACACCTAATCTGTTTAAAGCAATAGTTAATACCCTATATCTTGCATGTTCATTGCCGAAATCTTCCATTATTAGCTTATTGTATTTCCATAAACTTTCAGTTGAAACATTGTTGTTTTTTATCGCATTTAGCGATGTTTTTGCTGCATAATATCCCGCCAATAAAGCTGGTCCATGACCTTCTGCTGTTAAAGGATCAGCATGAAATGCGGCATCTCCAGCAACAATTAGACCTGGTGCAACAGCATTCCACAAAGGTGGTCTTATTGGAACTGTTCCCCCTCTCCCATCTAAAGTTCTGTAAGTCTCTTTAGGATAATATTTCTCAATTGCATTGAAATAAACTGCTTTAACACTTCTTTCTTTATTTTTCCCTGTTTTTATAAAACCAGTACCACAATTTAATTTCCTTTTTCCATCAGCAAAAAACCATATATATCCTGGTTTTGGTATATCTCCTTCATATTGTAAAACAATCTTACCTTCTAAATTATGATCCTCTTCAAGCTCAATAATCTCTCTATAACAAGAAGCATAATCTGCTTTAGTTAACTCCTTGTTTAATAAGGTCTCAAAATCTTTTGGAAGGTTAGTACGAACAACTGCAAGAATACCACTACAATCTATTACTATTGAACAATAAAGATTTTCATTTTGACCCTGTTTGTTTCTGATTTTAACTCCCTTAACTGTATTACTTTCAACTAAAGCTGAAATAACTCTTGTGTTATCCTGAATCTTTACACCTGCTTTAGTGGCATTTGCCAATAATCTTTGTCCATAGATGTACCTATCGACCATGTAACCAATTGCTGGTAGAGAAATGTGATCAACTGGTAATGAAGTTCTTAGAACAAGTTGTTCTACATTAGTGTTTATTTCTCCTCCAGTTGGAGGTTCAACGTTTAGTTTTTCTGAAACATTGTGAACTGTCTTTTTTGAGATAGCTTCTCCACATACTTTATCTCCAATTTCTTTTTTTGGTTTACTATCCAATAATAAAGTATTCAATCCTTTTTGTTGACAATAAATAGCTGCGCTTACACCTGCTGGTCCTGCACCAACAACAATTACATCAAATGTTTCAGACATTGAGTAACAATCATAACAACTAAGATATAAATATTTTAGAAAAAGAGAGTAAGGTTTTACTCTTAAAATTTCTAATATTGATCTAAGTTAAAAGCTAATAGTTCTCTCTCTATGTTAGATACTTTTTCTTCTACTACCCCTTCTTCTATGTCGCCTATCCGGATTTGGAATAGCTCAAAAACGGGTTGAGTTTCCCCTGATACTGTAAGTAGAACAGAGATATCTTCATTTCTTTTAGGAGGATTAGTTATCCATGTAATGTACTTAAAGTTTGCATCAGAAGCTTCTTCCATAATCTGGGATTCTACAGGAGACGTATTTACTATAACATGATCAGCAGGAATTTTATCTGTAAATGATATCACATCTTCTATATGACTCAGAGCTCTGATAACATATAGAATCTTATATCCTGACTCTCTAGTTGAAGGTTGAAGTATTTTCAAACTTTTCAGTATATGATTCCCTTCTTTGTCTGTTACAAGTTTTTTACCTCTGAATAAGTACGAGAAATAATCTAGATTGTATTTTTTCTCTATTAGGCCCTCTGCTTTAACCTTCTTATGTTTCCATCTAACAGTAATACCTTTCATTTTTGCCCTTTCAATAATCCCTTGTGGAGCAATAGCTTCTGGGATTGTTTTCAGGATGTTGAATTCAGGTGGAATGGTATCTGCAATATATAATTCCTTTATTTCTTTGGAATGTGTGTTAATATAATGAGTATTAGATCTGTATTCTAGGTCAGAAGGATTTATATTTTCAAAGGTTTTTAGAACAGTAATTTCTTGTTCATTCACTTCAAGAATAATTCTATTTATTCTTCTTTTTAGATGATAAGTAATTTCAACTCTGTCTTTTGGATTCAAATCAGGAATTTTCCATTTTATAAGTAATGATTCGTCTCCTCTAACCTGATCCTTTTCTGCTCCTTCTTTATCTACATTTGTCATTAAAATCTTGTAACTATATGGGATTTCATCAATGATTTCTATATCGGTCATTTTGGAATCGTATCTATTAATAACGGTAGTAATAACAGAATATGCACCAATTGTCTCACCTATATTTACGTGCTTCATTATTTCTATACTTTTCTTTTCTCCATCAGCAAGATTGAACTGATGAGTTCCTTTGATTGTTGAAGGAACGTCTACTCGATTTATATCCACTAGCTTCTGTATCAGTTCATTCATTACAAATTCGTCTTCTGGAAGTTGCTTTATTTTAGTTAACCTTCCAATGATACTGACATCCTCTTCAACATTAAATGCTACACGAAGGTTTTCAGTGGAGATCTTTAGAGTTTCCAAAATAATGTCCTCTAATTGCTCTTCTATCATCTCTTCCGCTCTTATCAAACGTAAGAGTAATCCATAGTCACTTCTTATACCCATGTTTTGGAAATATTCATCTAACCAGCGTGCAACTCTTGTTTCGTGTGGAGGTAAAATCGTTGACCAAAAATCAAAAACAGTTCTTACAAGTTCATGCAAATTTTCACATTCTTTTTCATTTAACAAGTCTCGTGTATCGAAAAACTGGACTAGACCACTCATTGCAGTGTTAAACAGATTAGTATTAGGTTCTATCTCAATGAAATATCTGGTTGATCCCCAAATTGCTTTTCTTTCTGCCATATCAATCAATCCTCACTATTTCATTAACTGAGATAACTTCAAACTCTTCAAGAGTCTCTGTTATCATTTGTAACTCTTCAGTATTTTCTTGTTTGTGGTTGAAAATCTTAATTGTGTAAGTTCCTCCAGGAAGCTCATTCAAGATATAATTCCTTATTTGGGTGTTATTTTCAAAAAGGACATTTGGAGCTGTAACTGTTGGACCAAAATCACCAAAAATGTCTTTTTTTGCAATTTCAACCACTTCCTTCTTTGATTTCTTTTCTGTTCGTTTTTCAAAAATTGTTCGAACTGTATTAAGATGAAAACTGCTGAGATCTTTCTCTGATGCTTTCTTATACATCTCCTCAGCTTTTTTGATATCATCTATCATTAGGTATCTGCTTATTAGTTTGCTGTAAACATAAGCTAAAAGAGCTTCTTCTTCCATATTTTCCATTGTTTCCTCAAAGAAATGCCAAACAATGATGGATTCAAGAAACTGATCTTTTAATTCAAGCTCATTTGTTTTTGTTTCAATGAATTTCACGAACTCATCAATAGATTGCTGAGTCAAAATCTCCTTTGCTTCTCGTATTAATATTTGTACTGTATCTTCCTTACTCAATACAAATCACATTCCAGTCTAATGTTCTTACAAGTTATTATTTTTGATACTTCGTATTTAAGTTAATCCCTAATTCCCGTAAGTTATTCCTAAAATAACGAAGAAAATCAAAAACAACATAGATAATAAAGTTTTAAAAATGCCTAATTTTTTCTGTAGATATGGTTGAAGCTGAAAGAGAAGAATTTTGTGCATTTCACTATACAAATACTTCAGATGGAAAATGTTCTACGTGTGGTCTATCACTATGTAATCTAGAACAACATTATGGGGCATCAGCTGACAGAATATGCCAGCTTTGCTTTAATATCACAAAAGCAAGAAAAACAGTGAGATACGTTCAAATTAGTATATGGGTAGTTATTATTGCACTAGTTATAACTTTGTGGCAAGTGTTAGGATCTGGAAATGTGATTTATGCTCTTTTACCAATTGCTCTTATTTTATTCGTTCCCTATATTCTACGTCCTTTGATATTTAGATTGTATTTTACTAATTTGTTACCAAAAGAATCAATTCTTCCAATTCTACGTTATTTTGAAGCTTCCGGAAATAATGAGCACTATAAAATATTCATGAAGTTGTTGAAAAGAATTAGTGAGGAAGAGTTAGATGAAATCAGACCAGCTCTGTACTCATATTTGATTCCCGCTTTAGCGTTTAATTTCTCGAGATTGCCTGAAGATTGGGAAGATGAAATGACTACAAATCTTAGAGTCTCAAAAGAAGATTTTGTTCAAATTTTTACAAAAGATTACCGTAAAATCCTCATTCAAACAAGTGTTCATAATGCACAAGAAAATCTATCACAGTTTCTCATTTATCTTAGTAAAACAGCAGATGATAAAGAATTACTGAAAGAATATATTACTGAAATTACATCAGCTGAAATAATGGCTTTAAGTGAAAATGATTTGAACACTATATATGGAAAACTCCTTGAAGATGTGTTCCTTTTTGAAGAACAATTCTACGAACTATGTGATGAACTAAATCTAGAAAAAGAGAAAGTATTACTCGCACAGTTATTATCTAGATATGAACCACCTCCTGTTCCTAAAAACCAAATCGAAGCAGTAATGACTCCTACTCAACTTAGAGAAAAAAGAAAGAAAGAAAGAGAAACAGCAAGTTTGCCAAAAGAAATAGAAAATTTAGCTCAAGACGATCCCGATTTACAACTCATTTTAGATGAAACTGAAGAGAAAGATAAAAAATAAACCCACTATAATTTTCTCTATTGTAAAGAATACTTGAAATATTATGTATCCATTCTAAATTTGAGAATAGAGGAAATGATGATTTGTAACAACCTATGATTATATATGAACTACCTAGCTCACTCTGATCCAATATTCTCTATTTTAACAGAAATGCTTAAGAGAGTAACATATGCACAAAAACTTATAGGAAAGCGGTTACCTCTTATGGAAGTGCAATATTCTAAACAAGAAAATAATCTTTTAGGTTGGCGGATTACTGGTATACTTCTTTATGTGTTTACTATTGCAGTTCTACTCGTAGGTTCAATTTATTTTGTTTGGTCTATTGTTCTAATATCACAACAAACAAATTCAACTACCATACTTCAAACTATTCTAAATATTCTTTCTCTTTGTGTTGAAGTGATAGGTATTTTTTATACAGTTATGTTATTTAAGCATGTAAGTACAACATGTTTTAATCCACCTACTAAAACCATTATTGAATATCCTCTTCATGAATTTCCTCTGGTAAGTATTTTATTACCAATTCGTGAAGCTGATCCAACAGTTTTAGAATCGTCACTTAATGCTATAGTACAATCCAATTACCCAAATGAGAAAATTCAGATAATAGTGGGTGACGATACAGATCCCTCATATCCTGCTTTTGAACAAATCAAAGAAATATGTGAAAAGAATAATGTGGACTACATACACGATGTAAGTAATTTGATGTTTAAAGCAGGTATGTTAAACATAATGTTGGAAGAAGTAAAAGCTGAATTCATGGTTTTATTAGATTATGATCATAAGATATCTCCTAATTTTGTAAGAAAAAGTGTTTCAATATTACTAAATGATGATGATATAGCTTTTGTTCAATCTAAAGTCAATTTCTATAATATTAAATCAAGATTACAAGTCTGGGAAGCAGTGATGTATGCACAATTTTTTGAAGTATTTCAGCGTTCGAAAAATCAAAGATCAACCGTTCTCTTCAATGGATCTACAGCATGTTTTAGAAAAAGAGTAATAAAGGAAGTAGGAGGAATTCCTACAGATACTTTTACTGAGGACATTGATCTTTCTGTACAAATTCTTACAAAAGGTTACAAAAGTACCTTGATAGATGAATATGGAAGTCTTGGATTAATTCCTGGGAATTTTTCTCTTTTACTATCACAAATATTGAGATGGGCAAAAGGAAGTATGCACACATTAAAACTGAGATGGAAGAAAATTTTAGTAGGAAAAATGTCAATTTATGATAAAATTGATCTCTATTTCAGTACTCTACTATTCTTTGTTGCTTCATCAATGTACCTGACGATTTTACTTTATGTAATCATGTTCTTTACAGATAGTATGGCCATTAGATTGGGCTTTCAAGTCTTTCCACCTCTTATTATAATGCCAATTGCTTTTTCTGTGGCTTATCAAATTTCTGGATTAATTGCTGTTATTTTTGCTCGAAAAGATGGTTTGGTTCAAATGAAAATTATTGATTTAATTCTCTTTTTTGTTATAGCTCTATCACTTAATCCATTCACAGTTTATGCTGTGATAAAAACATTATTTCGATTTCGTCCTCCAAATAGAAGGAGAGATAAGTGGAATGAAAAAATTCCCTTTATTCCGTTATCTATACTTTTCTCGTTATTAGGAGCTGGTATTCTCGTAGTTTCTTATTTTGATTTTATGGGAGCAGGAACATTGTGGTTAGTATTATGTCTTTTAGGTTTATCATTGATTGCTACTTTTCCAGTGTGTATGTATTTCCATTTTACAACGAGACATAACAAACCTTATTTTGTAGCTCAAAATACACAAATCACCGAGTAGATGGTAAATGGAATGGAAAAAGATTTTGTGGTACTGTTTAACTCTCTTCTTATTTGGATTTTTAATCTATTATGTTATTTATAGTAGCATCTACATTATTCAAACATATAAAGGAAATCTGACAAATTGGGTTGCAATAGTTGGATTAATTTTTAATTTTCTCATTCTAATAGTTGAATTATTCTCAGCATTTTTCTCAGTCTTCATTTACTATTACATAGGTTCTTCCTCTTCTTATAGAAAAATCGTGGATAACAAAAACAGATTTTTAACTTCTGATCCTCTTCCATCTGTAACTATACTTCTTCCCTTTTATAGAGAACCTTTAGCAGTAGTCTCGAAAACAATAGATGGGTCATTAAATCTAGATTACCCAAAAGATAGGTATGAAGTTGTAGTTTGTGATGATAGTCCTCCTGAACATTCAAAGGAGATTAAAGCATTTTGTAAGGAAAGAAATGTAAAATTTATTCAAAGAGCCGAAAGAATAGGTTTCAAAGCTGGTGCCATCAATAATGCACTAAAGCAAATTGACAGTGATTTTTTTGGTATTCTGGATTCAGACCATATCCCTACACCTAATTTTATTCGAACTTGTCTATCTGGATTTGTTGAAGATGATATTATTTTAGTACAAGGGAAACCAATGTTTGTTAATCAAGATAATTATCTTTTGAGAAGCAGTGCATACATCCATACTCAATTCTTCCATATCTATCAAAAAAGCAGAGGTACTAGAAATGGAGCTATTTTCGCTGGAACAACTGGAATGTTTAGAACTGACCTATTAAAAGAAGCTGGAGGATTTTTAGAAGATACATTGGCAGAAGATACTGATACATCATTTGTGCTAATGTCTAAAGGATATAAAACAAGATATATCCATGAAGTTTGTTCAAAAGGATTAGTTCCATGGAATCCTATAAGTATGGTAAATCAAGTTTGGAGATGGACAAACGGAATAACATCAATATTTCGAAAAAGATTGTTCACAGTAATCAAAGGAAAAAATTCTTTCATTAACAAAGTTGACATTGTTTCAACAGTTTTAACTCCAATAATAGGAATAACAATGTGGTTTGTTTACCTCCTCCTTTTTGTCATGTATTTACTCAAGGAATTCTCAATTTACGCTGTAGAAATGAATTTTGTAAGACCTGATATGGGTCAAAATATTCCTTTGTTACTTCTAGCTCCTGTTTTGATTTCTTTTGCTAGCTTGATAATGGCTCTTGTAGCTTGGAGACGAGAAGAAAAGGAAGACAGAATGATTAAATTGAGAGGATTCTTTGGGATGGTTTGGACAATTACTGCTTTTTATTTGCTTATGATGACAGCACAATCTTTCCTAGTTTGGGCTGTTTTGAGTGCTTTACTAGGAGTAAAGAAAGAATTTGATAGAACTGTTAAAGAAAAAACTAAAACTATGGGTAAGATGAGTAAAAAAATCAAATACACTATCTGGTCTATTGGTTTGTTCATTCTTGCTATAGGTTACTATTTTGCAAGCATTAGATCTTTCATATTTGGTGATGCCTTAGGGGGTTGGTTTATTATTGGGGCAATAACTATAACAATACCAATAATAATAACTATACAACATTTCCGACAATTAGAAACTATGAAGAAAGTTGCTGCAACTAAAACAGCGGAGGATGTTGAAAAAGAGTATGGTGAAAAACTGAATGGTATCAATTGATGCTCGAATAATTTTTCCCATCGTTTCAATATTGGCAGTAGGTTCATTAGAGGTAGATATAATCAAGAAAAGAATTCTTCGTATCAAGGATTCAGAAACCATCTTAGAATATCTTCTTGAATCACTCATTTTAGGTTCAATTTCATTGATAATTCTTATGCTGATAATTGCAAGACTTGCAGATGTATTCGGTTTAACAACAATTTTGGAAAGATTTGTTTATGTTTATTTTTCCATAGGTTTGGCTTATCTAGTCTTTAAAATCTATAAATGGGTACGAAAGAAACTTCCAATTTATGCACTCTCAGATAAAAAAAGAATAACTGGTTCACTAGGAATTCTGCTTATAGTAATTATTATGTTAATGTTGTTTTTTTATATATTACAAGGGTTAGTATATCCTCTCCGAGGTTGGGATTTTCTTCATTTTTACCTTCCAAATTCATTTCGTATTTATGTAACAGGTCAACTAGGAAAAATAAATGAGCTTAACTTCCTCCCTCAATTTAAACCCCCAGCAAATATTTTATTGTATGCTTATACTTTCTTTGTAACTCAAGCTGAAATGCTTCATTTGGTTCCGATGCTCTTTTTATCTGGAACAGTTTTTCTTTGTTACAAAATAGCAATAGCTGAAGGGCTTTCAAAAAAAGTAGCATTGTTTGGTTCTATTGCTTTTTTGGCTACACCTTTAGTCTTTTTCTTAGTCTATGAATTTCAATACTATCAAGAAGTATACATTATGTTCTTTTCAGCTGCTAGTTTCTATTTCTTTAGGCAATTTCTGAAAAAGAATACAACCAGAGAAAAGATATATACAGCACTTCTAACATCATTAAGTCTTACGGGGTGTGTGCTTAGTAAAATTAGTGGATTCATTATCCCTTTAGTAATTCTTGTAGCTGTTCCATCAGACAAAATTGGCAAAATCGTAAGATCAATCATCATTATTGGATTCACATTTCAATTATTCAGAAAATCTCTTTTTGATATCTTTTTAGGGACAAGCATTTTTCTTCTTCTTATTGCTGGATACTGTGTTTATCTTGTTATGACCAGCAAATCATTACCATTTTCTTACACTAGGTGGTTGTACATAGCAGGTATCTATTCACTTCCCTTGGCAATAGGCGTATTTTGGGGGATTTTCATCTTAAGTATTCCTGGAGTTAAAGAGTACTTTTTAAGTCTGTATGTAAACCCAGTTTATCAAGTAGTTAGCTTGAAATGGCCTGGAATAGGTTTACCAGAAACTGAAACCTATCTAGAAAACGCTCATCATGCAACCTTTATTTCTTCATCATTTTCTATATTCCTTGCTTCTATGTTTGCTGGAACATGGATCATTTTCAAAATAATTGGAATAGTCAAAACAAATAAGGAAAATAAAGAGATTTTACTTTGGTTATTCTTCTTCTTTTTGTTATGGCAAGGTTTGTTTGCACATGGTTCAATAAGATATCTAACTCCTATCTTGATTCCTATATCTCTAGTTTTTGTGGTTGGAATTGATTCTGTAATTAAATTCTTTAATAAAAGAGATGGATTGGAAAGAGATGGTTTCTTCGCAACAATTTTAATTATTGCTAGCGCTTATCTCTCACTCTATCCAATTATACCATTTGAAATTGTAAACGAAGATTTTCATCTACGATGGTATCAGGCTCACACTCATATTGGATCCTTACTTGGTTACATATTTTTATTTAATCTGTTATTTTTCTTGCTATTGTGGAAGGAGAAAAAGCTAAAGTTAAGTTTCTCTATGATATACAATAAGAAATTCAATTCTCGTAAAATTCTAGCTGGTTTTATTATTTTTATTCTATTTTTTGTGCCTTTTGGAGCACAAGCAGCTCTATTGATTCATGTGAAATTTGATATAGATAAGTTCCACAGTGAGTATTGCTATTATACTCGTACATCTTTATTAGAATTAATTGATGCAATCAATAGATTAGGCTATGATGATAATCAAACAGTTTTATCAATCAACACTCCTGGATTAGAATATTACGCATCTCAACCAGTGTTTGACATGTTTATGTTGAGCTTCATTGCTAGATCTGCATTAAGCAATTCAACGTTTCCATTAGCAACGAAAAACATTACGAAAATCATGGAATTTTTCCAAAGCTATAACGTAGCAATCTTTGTTTCATTAAACACATCAAATGATTGGTATCCAGCATATCTAGAACGATACTATTGGAATTATGATATATATAGATTGATGAATAATAATCTCTTATTTACTTGGAGATTTTCTAATGAAGAGTATCTAATGTATACAATTAATTCTTACGATCAGTATATAGGTCCAGTAGACATTCAACTCGCAGGAAATGAAAGTAAAGAAAGTTTGTTAGCTAGAAATCCAAATTCTGCTGAGGTTCATGGAAACTATGCAAATCTTGATACTCTTCTTGATTTAACAGTAGTACCAACAAACGAATTAATTAACGTTAGTCTTTCAACAGCATATAATTTTTATGAGAATTCCTCAACTACAGTTTTTACAAAAGATATTCAAATTGAAAAACCTTTGAATGATGAGTTTAACCGTTTAACACTCCTTTCTTTACCTAATGAAACAATAGCTATACAATCTGTTAATATTACAATATCCTATGAAAATTATGAAGGATATGTAGAAGAAATTTCATACAAACTGAAAGCTTTCATGCAAGAATCTGTTATTATTCAGAGAAGTACCAACTTCTGGTCTTATTCGGGGTATTATGGTTTTATTTACATATAAAATTCTAAAGAGTAAATAAAATTTCCTTGATTTTCGCAAAATTTACCTTCGAGAATATACAATGCTTTTCTGTTTTCTATCTCTTCTAGCTATAATCAGAGATGTTATGAATGCTATTAGTAGAACAAACACGATATTTATGAAGAAAATAGACCAACTTCCTGTTGGTGCAAAAGTATGTCCAAAGAAAACAGTTTGATTAGCTGAAGCTAAAAACTTCAAAATGGCTCCTCCTATACCATAACCAAAACAAGCAGCAATAAGCGCAACAACGCTTATTCGAGAAAAAATTGAAACAAATACATTCAGATTAGTTCCACCAATCATTCTTAGTATGGTGCTTTCTCTTCTACTTTCAACATGAACATTTTGCAATATTGAATACATATTTACAACGACAACTATCATAATGAGTAGTATCTCAGCATAAGCTAAGGTGTAAGTAAACAATAATGAACCTTTCAAATAATAATCCATATATTCTAGAGAAAGAGAAATAAAAAATTCAAAACCAGCATATGCTCTAAAAGGTATTTTCAGCCATTGATCTTCTGTTTCACTTGCAACAATTATCGTAATAGCTTCTTTTCCAGGTTCAAAAGCTCTTCTTAAATTAATAATATTCTCGTTAAAATCAATAAAAGATACATTTACGTAACCATACGAAATCCAAAGGGAAACACTAGAGTAGAAACCTGTTGTGGTAGAAATATTTCCATCAAATAAAGTTGAGAAAACAACAGGTAAATTGAATACTTTAGATCCATTATCATAAACAAAAATAAATGTAACTTTGCTTCTATGAGAAGGGATTTTAAGATGAGTATACTGATTCGGATTAAATACCTGGAACGATACTGGATTAGCATTTCTGTGATCTGAGAAATAACAAGTATAATCCCCAGTAGCTAACAAAGTAGAGATCATTCCATTGTTATCAGTTCGTATTGACAAAACTCTTCTTCCTCTTACATCTCTAAAGATGCAATATTGATCAATAAGAGGTGAATCTGCGAAGTAATCACTTAAAGAAATAGTAACATTAGAAAAACCAATAAATATCTCTTGTTCTAGACCTACATTTGTGTTTAGAATAAAATCATATTGCAAAGTACTATAGTTAAAATGCACATGATAACTCCCTGAAAATATGTGAAAATCAAGAACACCTTCATTATTTGTATTCTTTTCATATACCGTTGTATTAAAGTTACTTCTAACTATAACTGAAAAATTAGATAATGGAAGAAGGGTTCCACTTCCTTGTACTTGGAATAATAATTGCTGATTTACATATTCTTTCCCTACATATATTGTATAGTCTACTGTTTTTTGGTTGTACAAAGAATCTTCTAAAAACAAAGTTATTGTATGCTTGCCAGCTTCATTAAAATCAACTAAAGAAAATCCTTGATATTGAAAAAGAGGACCTCTGTGATCTAGTTGAACCAATATGTTGACAGCATCACTTTCTAAATCTAGAAATACATCTATCTCATGGCTACCAATTTCTGGGGATAGAAAAGTCACATAAGGTGGAATTGTATCAATGATGTAATCGAATGAAGATTGAGAATCTGGGAAACCAGTTAATATTGAAGAGAAATTGTAATAACCATCGCTTAAATGAATTGGATTATTATTATTTATAGTAAAATTACAATCATAATAAGGAAATGTGACAACTATATCACCTGTATAACTACTGTTAATCTGGTTAGCTTGTAACTGTGAGGAGCTTAATCCTTCTGTAATATTGAAATTCCAGCTTTTTATTTCATAATTGAAAACATCTATCCAGTATTCAATAACTAATGTATATTCTCCTGGATAAAGATATATCCTTGTATACTCAGTAATTTCTCCACTAAAATTCGCTTCTCCAAAAATTTCATACTTTATTTGGAAAAAACCTATAGAAGATATGGTTTGAATATCAATAAATGTTTGAGTAATTATTCCATAATAATCATGTGCAAAATAGAAGTCTACTGGTGTCGTTCCTGTAAAATTCTCAGTGTTATATTCATAGTATTTCTGTATCAGATTTCCTGCAATATCCCGGGCTTCTATTGTTAAATTATGATAACCTTCTTTAAATGGACAACTAATCAAACCATATGCATATGAAAAATCTAGATTGTCCCAAGAGTAGCGAATCATTGAAAGGCTCTCATTAGAAGTGTAAAACATAGAACTCCCTGAGCTAATATCAGAACTATTGGAATGCTCTAATGTTATATCAGGTGGAGAGTTGTCAATAGTAATTTCATAATCTCTAAAATACCATACTGAACTTATAAGAGTTGACAGATGAAGTGTATGATTCCCCTCACTCAAACTCTCTGCTATAATCGTTCCATTATTAGGAACAGGAATATCTACTTGGCTATCCCAATGATAGAGAACATTTGAAGCACCAATAGTATACCAGATCTGAATCTCTTCACTTTCTTTTATTATTCTATCTTGTAATCCAATAATCCCTAACTTCTCTGGATTTGAGGATGTAATGAAGATATAACTCCATTCTTTATTCTGGTTCCCTATTGAAGCTTTAATTACAAGTCTATGAATACCTTTTTCTGCAGGAGTACGAATATTATGATTTTCTAAAATTTGCCAAATATCACTATTCCACTTATATTTAATATTATGACCAAAGTATATAGAATCGTTGAGATAAAGATTGCTTGAATATGGAATATGAGATCCATTCATAGCATTAAGAATATGCAACTCCTCTGGGAGACTGTGTGATATCGTAAAATACACTTTTGTTTCAGCATAATTTTGACTCTTATCACCATCAGATTCATAATCCTTGTTATAACATATAATTGTTAGAGAATGAGGACCTTCATCAAATGGAATTACAATTTGATCAGGCACTATCTCTCCTTCAGAAGAGAAATGATATTCCTGAATATTTCCAGGATTTTCATCATAATAGAAATATGTTGAATAACCTTGTGTAGCTGAAATTGAAACATTAAGATCATACCCTATGACAAGACTATGATTCTTGGGAAAACTAACTTGAATACTAGGGTGTCTATCTATTAACACAACTTCAAAGTAGTTATCTTCTCCTGTTGTGAAAGAAAATTCTCGATGATAAACCCCATATCTAAATGCAGCAGTATAACTCCCATTACTTGTTGTGAAAGATGCTTCTCCTGTACTATTAGTAAATAGACTGTATGATTTTAGACCTAGAACTTGTTCTACTGTAGACTTACTTTGAACAAATATCCAAGCTTCCTCAATTGGCTCATCTTCATCTGTTATAACTCTAAATGTAACCTCTCTCTCTATATAATTAATAAAAATAGAAATTGAAGTATCTCTTTCCAATATAATTCGTTTTGGTTCTGATACAATGTTTTCAATTTCTGCTTGAATTTCATATTCTCCAAAAGATAAATTTAAATCTACAATATTTGTGTTTAAAGGATATAGTTTCAAAGTACCTTTACTACTACTAATAGTGATTGTAGAATTTAGGACTTCTAAGCTATCTGGTGTGTTAAGTATTACTCTTAATGAATATTCAGATGTGATTTTTTCCCTAATATACTCTTTATCAACCAAATTTGTGTCTATTTTTACTCTTATGTGGGTAACTCTGTTAAAATTCTCAAAAGAGAAAAATTGTCCTATCCAAAGAGGTGCAATTATCTCATCATCCAACAATGTTCCTGATCTGAATATAGATTTAACCTTCAGTTCAATTGCAGAATCACTTCTAGTTGAAAAAATTAAAAAGTATTCTCCTATTTCTAGGTTGTTTCTTTCTGCAAAATTGATTCCAATACTTACTTCAAATGTATCATTTTCGTCTAGCTTATAGCCTTCTTCAATTTGAATGTCTGTGAATTCTGAAAATTTATTAACATCAACCCCTCTAAAATAAACTGCTTTATCTCTATAAACTGCAGCAGTCATCACTTCAGGACTGACGTCAATAACACCATAAACCGTTTTTATTGTTTCTGCTAATTCTAGAGGTAGGACACTAGTATATGGTGTTGAAGCTTGAGGATTGAAAATTACAAGAATATCATCGCTTTCACCCAAATAGGAAGTTGTAGAATCAATAATACTTGTCATAAGTATTGCTCCTCCTGTAATTATAGTTGAGCTGATTAAGAAACCAATAAAAGCGATGAGGATACGTTTCTTGGGTAATATGTTATAGAGAAAAACATTTCTGATGTTCACATATGATCCTCCCTGATAACTTTAATTTTGGATGCTACTATTGAAGGATATATTCCTGATACTATTGATAATGATATAGCAAATAAAAAAATGATTCCCACTGTTGCAGCATTAATATTCATTGATAAGAATGGTAATCCAATAAAAGCTGAAACTAAACCAACTATACCACTTACAGCAAAATATCCAATAAACAAAGAAAGAACAGCTGAAATAACACCAATAAACAAGGCTTGCATCATAAACAGAAGAATTATTTGTCCCCTAGTTGCTCCAATCGATCTTAAAATAAATATCTCTTCTTCACTTTCTTTGACTAAGGTATAAATACTGTAAGTTATAGAAACAAGCATCAAAGCAAAGAACATAATCTCTAGTAAGGTTAGTGTTTTTACTACCTCTTCAGTTGCATAACGAATAAAATTCTGTGTTTGTTTTTCTTCCGTAATTTCAAGACCATCAAACTTCATAGTTATTTCTTCAATTATTGTACCAACCTCTCTTGTATCTAAAATAAATAGCTCAATAAAAGACACATAATTCAAAGTGGTATTTATAAAAAAATCGTTAATTGAACCTAAAACTTCAATATCAAATTCTTGACCCGTTTCTAGAATATTAGTTATTGTATAATTATCTTTAATATAGAACGAAGAAGATGAGTTTATTGTAATAATTGAGCTTTCTACTCCCACAATAGCTCCAGCTCCCGCAGTTAGAAAATTCACTATCTGTTGTCCCATAATTAACTCATTACTCTCTGGTGGTTCAAAACTATAGGTATACTTTGGATTGTGATATTGATGAAACGTAGTGAAATTCAATAAACGCAAATGTGTGTCAATCTCAATTCCAGTTTCCCCAACAACTGATATAGGAAAATAGAGTTGAGGTAAAATTATATTTACATTAGGTGTTGTTTCCGAATACTCTTCTAGAAAAGCAATAACCTCTATATCGATTCTGCTATCAGAAAAGCTTTTTTGATTTTCAGTAATTAGAAGATAATGTGATGGTTGGATTATATTTGCCATTCCGCTAATATTAGCAGCATATCCTCCAACAAGAAGAACTGTTGCAAGATAAATTACCAAAGCTAAGGTCAGAGTCAAAGTAGCTTGATATGTTCTCTTTCTGTTATGAAAAAAGAATCTAACAATAAATCTTAGCATTTACTATCACTTTCTCTTTTCTAAAAAGTAGGAAATAACGATATAAAACTTTCTAAACAAATGTAGGGAGAAATTACTCCCTTTTCTAAATGTATATTTTTACGTTGGAGCTGCCCAAGAGAAGAAGAACAACCTCTGAATAATCAATGTTAGATATATTGAAACTGCTATTGCAAATAGTGAGGGTATTCTTGTTTTAGAAGGTGTAATCCTATTAACACCAATACCTAGGAAGAGCAGGAAAATTACTAGAAATATATTAAGTGGTATTTGTACCGCAAGCTGGTACGTTAGGTGTAAAGATTCCTCAGCAAATATAGCTTCACCTGGGTGAAGTCCTATAGCTTCGAGATAAGTTGTTCCTCCAAATATGCTTCCTATTAGAAGTAAAAAGATAGCAATTGATGAGATAAACATTGCATTCTTGTAGATATTTCCCCATTTTTTCCTTTCACCTAGTAAAGATGAATAAATCAGTGGAAAGATAAATACCCATGAGAACCAAGTTACAGAACCAATTAGTATTTGATCTCCTACGTCACTCTCATGAATATTGAATGTACGAAAATCAAAATCTGCTTCCAAACCACCTATCAAGTTACCTGGTGATAATGGATACACTCGCAATTCAACGAAATATCCACCTGCAAAACACATTATACTTAAGAAGACTATGAATGAAACAAATATGCTTATCAAGAAATAATTTGGGAGAAGTTCTGCATAACTTGCTCTTGTTGGTCTTAATAAGTAGTCTCTAGAGAATCTAAATATATCTTTTACATGTGTAAATTTGAATAACAAATAAACTGCTATCGCTGGTATTCCAATTACTGCAATTAGAAGTAGAATATACAGAATAAAGTCAACTACACCAATTGTAAGTTTATCTAATAAACCATTCCAAATAAAGGTTTTAATATCAAAATCTGGCATCCCCTTGAAAGGTGGAGAACCAAATATAATCATGGTATACCAGCTTATAGTTAAAGCCACAAATATTGTAGCCAAATAGTCCCATACTCTGAATTTCCTCTTTTGGGTGTCAAGATACCATAATTTCTTGTAAATGATTTCGGTTGCATCAACTTCAAAGTCTGAAAGAACTAAACCATCTATCCTTACTTCTCCATATTTCTCAAAGAATCTTCTGGCAATCATATCGAGGAGGTCCTCTGTATCTTTTGTATCCATCCTTTTGTCAACTGTTAAAACAAACAATAGGTCGCTTTCTTCCTCTTGAAAAACTACTCTTGATGTCACCATTTCAAATTCAGATATTTTCTCTCTTTGGGTTTCAGAAGCCATAGAATATATGGCACTCATTAAACCACCAGTGAGAGCAATATCAACAGCCTCTTCAGTTTTCTCAAATTCTTGACTATAGAAAATCTGTCCATAAGTTGTTAAGATGAGAAGATGCTTTATCACGCTATATTCCCCTTTTCTTATATCTCTTAATATGAAAGCTCTGACCTAAAAATCTTGTGGCGAAGTCCAAGAGAAGAAGAATGTGAATGATAAATAAGAAACTTTAAGTTCCTTCGTAGTATGCATCTTTATAGTTTTCTTGCTCAGCTGTTAAGTGATCAATTTGATAGTCCATTAATTCTAGTTTTAATTTTGCAATTGTTTCATCCTGTTCTCTTGGAATATCATAAACTTTGTTTTCCAAATTTTTAGCATTTTCAGCTAAATAAATTAGGCTTAATAGTTGATTTGCAAAGGACATATCCATTACTTCTGATGGATGTCCCTCTGCAGCTGATAGATTAACAAGTCTTCCTTTTGCAAGAAGGTATATTCGTCTTCCATCCTCTAGAACATATTCTTCATTATTTGTTCTGATTTCTCGTTTTGATTCTGAAAGTTTTTCTAAATCACCAATGTTAATTTCTACATCGTAATGACCAGTATTACAAACAATCGCTCCATCTTTCATTGCTTTAAAGTGTTTTTCAACTAGAACATCTTTCATACCTGTTGCGGTAATAAACACATCGCCAATTCTAGCTGCATTGTTCATCTTCATTACCCTAAAACCATCCATAGCAGCTTTTAGAGCTTGTATTGGGTTTACTTCAGTTACAACAATATCTGCCCCTAAACCTGAAGCGTTTTTAGCTAAACCTTTACCACAGTGACCATAACCAGCAATAACAACAATCTTTCCTGCAAAGATTATGTTCGTTGCTCTTAAAATACCATCTAATGTAGATTGTCCAGTTCCATAATAATTATCAAAATCGCTTTTTGTTTCTGCATCATTAACTGCTATGATCGGATAATGAAGTTTTCCTGCCTTATCCATTGCACGAAGTCGATGCACTCCTGTTGTTGTTTCTTCAGTTCCACCTAGTATATTTTCTGCTAGTTTAGGTGATTCTGAGTGAACTCTAAATATAAGATCTGCTCCATCATCCAATGTTAATGTTGGGTTTAATTCTAGTACTTTATCAATTGCCCAATAGAACTCCTCTGTGCTCATACCATACCATGCAAAAATGGGAACATTTTTCGCTGCTAAAGCTGCTGCCACATCATCTTTTGTGGATAGGGGATTACACCCACTCCAAGACAACTCTGCTCCAGCTGCTAATAAGGTCTCAACAAGTACTGCTGTTTCTTTTGTTACATGAAGACATCCTGCTATTTTCATACCTTTTAGAGGTTTAGTTTCAGAAAACTGTTTTCGAAGTTTCATTAATACAGGCATTCTTGATTCTGCCCAATCAATTTTCTTTCTACCTTGTTCTGCCAAATTGATATCTTTAATCTTATAATCCATGAATGAACCATATTATAGAGTCTTAAAAATGTGTCGAGAAGAGATAATTAGTGCAAAAAATTAATCTACTGTAAAGTTATTTTTTTCTTGTGAAAAAGACTGAACAACCATTAGTGATTGCACATAGAGGATCTTCAGTAGATGCTTACGCTAATTCAAATGAAGCCTTTAAGTTAGCTATTGAACAAAAAGCAGATATGATTGAACTTGATACTCACTTAACTAAAGATGGACATTTTATTATTTATCATGATTATATAATCAAACATCAGGAAAAAAAATATAAAATATCTGAAACAAATCTGGAGACCATAAAAACAATATTATTACCAAATAAGGAACCTATTCCATTGCTAGAAGATGTTCTAAAACAATTGCTGTCAAAGATCAAGTTTAATATAGAAATTAAATGTCTAGTAGAGAGAGAAGAATTTGATGCTCTACTTTCAAATGTAGGAGGAGATAACTCTAGAGTCTTAGTAAGTTCCTTTAGACGTAAAGTTTTGTATAATCTTAGAAATTCTGATCTGGGTTATTCATTAGCATTTTTATGCAGAAGATTAGGTTTAAGAACTAGGAAAATGGTTCAAAATGATTTCGTTGAAGCAATTAATCCATCTTACAAACATCTAAGAAAAAAGCATGTAAATTTCTATCATAAAAATAACAAAAAAGTTTACTCATGGACAGTAAATGAAGAAAAAGACATCAAGAGTTTAATTACAAAAAGAGTAGATGGTATAATAACAGATAATCCTCAAAAAGCAAGACAGATTATTCAATCTTATATAACACAAATTTAACTATTTAAACTTCTTAACTAAAGAAAAAGCAAATTCTTGCCAATCAGTAATAGCATTTATGTCCTTAAGTAACTCTTCTAAATTCTCATCTTCAATATAAAATAACATACTTATTATTTCTGGATTATATCCTTGTTCAATTATTCTTCTATAATCACTGGGTTCTTCAATGATTTCAATTCCATACGTGTCGTTTTTAGAAACCATAACTTCTATAAGTTCGGGTTTAATCCCCTCATTTATAGTATTATAAATTTGAACAAATTCTGTTTTTTTTGCTAATTCCTTACTTACTCTAAGAACAGAAGATGAATACCCCCCTTCTTGAACAAAAAATGGAATTAACCAAAAAGACTGACTGGGCAGTGTAAGCTCGATATTTGGACATGTTTGATGAGTAGCTAAGTTATCTATGTCTAACAAGAGTTGTTTTATTGTATCATTGTCTCTATAATCTAATAATATTACAATCTCTTCAATAACTAAGGTTTTGATATCTCTTTTGATTTCTTCTTCCTCTTCTTTTTCTATCTCAACAAGCCATATTATATATCCTATATTTTTTTCATTTAAACAAATTAGATTTATCTGAGCATTCCGAGAAACAATTGCGGAATCAACAAATTCTTTAGTTGAAATTTCTTCCCCATATAGATTCTCTAATACAACTCTAAGTTCCTCATAGTTATTCTTTTCATCTACTTTTTCAAACATTTCTGATTGAATTAAAAAATATGTACTAAATAAAGCTGTTCTTTTATTCTAAATGTGGAATTAAACAACCAAAAGTAATAAAGAAAAAGAAAAAGAAAAGAAAATTTTATGCTTTGTGATCAAGTACTTTTTCGAATGTACTATCACCTGATGTAAAGGTAAATGTGAAAGTATATTCAGTACCTATTGCAAAAGTACCTTTAATTATAACTGTAATTTTTGCGTTTTCAGCAATTGCAGCTCCCACGTTACTTACTTCTAAGGGTGTCACTGTTTCACACGTCACTCCATCAAATATTAAATCTCCACCTCTTGCTTCAATTTCAATTGAAATGGATCTATGTGTTCCATTTACAGATGAAGATGCTGGAGTAGCTACAAAGTAAGGTGTTGCACCTGGTCGAAGCATAGGTATAACCACTAAGAAAACAATTGCTGCTGCAGCTGTTACTAGAGCGATTAGTAAGACTGTTGCTATTACTGGAGATACGGCTCTCTTCTTCATATTTATTCACCATTTATTTTATAAAGTAGTCGAGTCTTTTTATTGTCGCCTTACTTAAAAACGTAGCGATAGTTTTTTACTTAAGGTTATTAGCAACCATTTTGGAAGAGTTTTTGCAAATTAACAATTGTTTATATTTGTGTATGTTATTATTTATTTGACAAAAATGGATGCTGCAGCTAATATGATTTTTCGATCCATAAATGCTATTTATGAAGGAGCAATTAGCAGCAGTACTCTCTATCCAACATTATACTTTCTTGAAAATGAAAAGAAATGCACATTTTATGGTTTTAGAATCAGAGAAATAATTCCTACACGTTTGATTGTTAGAATATATGAAGAAGAGAAGAATTTCGTTGTAGATATGCTGTGGTTAGTTGATGATATAAAAATAGAAGGTAAGGGTCATTTATTATTTTCAGGAAAATCTTCAAAGATAAGTGTTGAAGGGTCTCCAAAATTTTATTTAAATAAAACAAAAGATGATGTAACAATTCAAGCATGTTATGAAGATTTGTTACTACCTTCTGACTTCTTTCAAATGATGGTTGTTGGTTCTAAAGAATTGTTTCCTCCTAAAATCCAAAGTGAAACCAAAATCAACATTGGAAAAATTCCTACTCATCTATATTCATTCTCAAGGTGCATTTTGAATCAAAAAAAGATTAAAGATGAGGAATATCAAGATATTGTAATAAACGCTTTTCTAGCTCTTATCGATTTAGTTCATAGATCATTAGAAATATTAAACTCTTTGAATCAAAAGCACAAGGGACCTGATGTTTTTTGCATTAGATGTGGACAAAAATTACCCTCTGATTCATATTACTGTCCTATATGTGGAACAAAGCAAAGTTAAGATTAAGTTATCAAGTATGATACAATATTTCTGCTTTTTCTATTAGCTCTAAAGTATCGGTCTGGTTAGCTAAATCTCTAGCATTTGGGGAAAAATTATTTGCGATTATAAACCCACCACTTAAATTTGTTCTCTGTACTAGTCGTTCAATATGAATGATTTTATCAGTTCCCACAGATCTTTTCCAATCAAGTACCCAGACTCCTACTAATAGCTCTTGTACTAAGATAAGAAAATCAATAGAATGTTTAGTGGAACCTTGGATTAATGATAATTCATGAGTAATAGTTCCGTAATTTTTTAAATATTCCAACGCTAGTTCCATAAGTGGTGTATCGCGAGCCATTTTAACCGGCAAAATTCCTAAAACTATTAAAAGATTTGTATCAACTCTACTCTTTTATCTCAGTTTCGATTATCTTTCTATTACATTTAACAGTCCATTTTCCCTTTTTACTAAAATTTAGAGAAATTTCTTTTTGAAATCCTTTGATAACTTGAGCTGCCATTAAATCCGGGTTCCTTTTTGCGAACAGTTTTATGTCAACTTCTAAAATCTCTGGAGAATAGTAAATTTTTTCTGATTCTAGATTCCAAGCTGCATCTCTAAGATATCCAACTATTTCGAGAATTACTTCTTCATCTACTTTTGGTTCGGTTTTAAACCTTAATTCAGAGATATCCGCAAGCTTCTTCATTAGGACATTAAAACGAATTTCTAAATATAAAGTTGATTATTTGATTTTTTTTAATTTATTTTACTTCATAAAGCAAAAATTTTATAGTGTTCCGAACAAAAATCAAACAATGTCTTCGTCTTTATCTAAACTTCTAAAAAGAATTAATGTTAAAGATGCAATTTATTTGTCAGTGTTTGCAATTATTATCTTCTTAATTGTAAAGATGATGTTTGGAGGGATTTTTGGTCTATCATTAGTTGTTATAGAAAATGGTCCTAGATCAAGTATGTGGCCAACTTATGATCAAGGGGATATGTTTCTTATCAATCGATGTTCTCCTGAAAAAATAGAAATGGGAGATGTTATAGTATATGAATCAGCAAATTCATTCAATAGCGGAATTCTGATTATCCATCGTGTTATTAATATTACAGTTTTTGAAGATGCTACTGGATCTCATTATTACTTTAGAGTAAGTGGGGATAATCCTATAACAAACAACAATGTTGACAGTTATAATATATCATCAACACTTATCCCTTATGATGCTGTTCTTGGAAAAACTGTATTACTTATTCCAAAAATAGGGTATGTTCGCTTGTGGATGACAAATTTTCCAGCTATCAGATATATAATACTTGGTGCTCTGATTATATTCGGATTATATCTGATTTTAACACCTGATAAAGAAGAAGCTAAAAAAGCAAAAGATGCTGTTCAGAAAGATAAAAAGAAAAATATCTGTCTGTTTTGTAAAAATAAGATCGAAAAAACTGATGATCAAGGTTTAGGTGTTTGCAGTAATTGTGGTAAGCAATCTCCCTTTTGTGAAATTTGTAAAAATCCTATGACAAGTGATCAAACACTTTTACAAGCTGAAGCATGTGGTCATATTTATCATGAAGAGCATATTTTGGAATGGATTAAAATAAAAGGAACTTGTCCTGTGTGTAAAGTTAAAATCACTGAAAATACATTAAACATCTGGGAAAGCTCTGAAAAAGATGAGATTACAAGTTCAACAGAAGAGACAATAGATAAAGAATTCCATAACCTTGGTGAACAAGAAACTGAAACAAAATTTGATTTTAAATTATTCTTAAATAATCAATGGACAAAAACAAAAAAGAATTTCAAAGAACTTTTCACAGTTAAACAAAAAAGGATTAAATTAATAATTTTCGTATCAGTAATTTTGTTCTTAATAATAGCTATTCCAGTTATAGATACTCTAATTCGTTATCCTAATCTAAATACTGCAATAGACGATGTTAAACTTCTGCCTTATAGGGAGTATGAGGATGAATCAATGGTATTTCTTCCATTCACAATTTATTTCAAACATGATGGTTCATGGAATAAAGTAGTGAAGAATTTTGAAATATTTGGACTACAAAATGATACCGTTCTATCAACTATGAAATGGTATTCTTATTTACAAGTTGAGGGAAATCAGACTTTAGGGGGATCCTTGATTTTTAATTCATTTGAGTTTAACTCTAATGTTACATTGACGATTGAAATTCACTACTCCATTCATTATAGATTTGGTGCAGATAGAAGTATGGTTTATACTGAAGATTTTAATTTATCTTAAAAAATTCACAAAAAGAGAATAAGAAAAATTTTAGTTGGTATCCAAAATATAAGTTGGGATCTCACTTGGAGTCTTTACTGTGGTTATACCAACTTCACTTAAGATTCTCATTTTCTCTTTTGCAGTTCCTGATTTACCATGAACAATAGCACCAGCATGTCCCATCTGCTTCCCAGGAGGGGCAGTTTGACCTGCTATAAATGCATAAACAGGTTTGGAGATTTCTTTCTTTACAAGATCTGCTGCCTGCTGTTCACCAGTACCTCCAATTTCTCCAACTAAAACAATTTGTTTGGTTTGAGGATCATTTTCAAACATTGTAAGGCATTCATTAAATCCTATACCCTTAACAGGATCTCCACCTAAACCTACACAAGTAGATTGACCTAAACCGTTTATAGTTAAGTTTTGAATAATTTCATATGTTAAGGTTCCACTCCTACTTACAATACCAACATTACCCTTTGAACAAATCTCTCCAGGAATAATACCTATTTTGCTTTCTTCAGGAGTAATTAATCCTGGACAATTAGGTCCGATCATGATTACGTCGTTCATCATAGCTTTTTGTTTTATTTTAGCAGTATCTTTAACTGGTACTCCTTCTGTTATCACTGTTAGTAGTTTGATTCCAGCATCTATAGCTTCTAAAGCTGCAGAATATGCGAATCGTGCTGGTATGAAAATAACAGAAGCATTAGCTTGAGTAGCTTCAACAGCTTCTTTCATACTATCATAAACTGGAACTCCTAGGTGTTCTTGTCCCCCTTTACCTGGGGTAACACCAGCAACAACTTTAGTTCTATAATCAATCATCGATCGTGCATGAAAAGTACCCTGTTTTCCAGTAATACCTTGAACAATAACCTTTGTTTTCTCGTCTAATAAAATCGCCATTTTAATTACCTCCTTTAACAAGCTCAACTATTCTTTTCGCAGCAGGTTCCATTTTACCGTAAGCATTAATACCGTTCTCTTCAAGCATTTGAATTCCTATATCATCGTTTGTTCCAACAAGTCTAATGACCATTGGTACTTTAATTTCAAATTTCTTTGAAGCGTTTATAATCCCCTGAGCAACATCATCACAGCGAGTTATACCTGCGAAGAAGTTAATGAATATCCCTTTAATTTCTTGTCTTGACAAGATTTCCAAGGATTTCTCTATTTTTGTTTCGTCTGCTCCACCCCCCACATCAAGAAAATTAGCAGGGGAGCTTCCATAAAATTCTAACAGATCGCATGTTGCCATAGCAAGACCAGCTCCTCCTGAAATTATCCCAATTTCACCTTCAAGCTGAACATAACTAATTCCTGCTTGATCAGCTTCAAATTCTAAATCAGTGTGTCTATCTTTTTGCGACTTAAGAGATGCGACATCAAGCTGTCGAAAATCTGCATTTCCATCTATAACAACCTTCGAATCAGCTGCTATTATTTTATTATCTGGCGTAAGAATTAAAGGATTGATTTCAATAAGAGTTAAGTCTCTTTGCTGAGCCATTATAAACATGTTTTTCATGATATTGGAAAAGGAAGTAAGTGTTTTAGCTTTAAATCCTAGATTCTTTCCAATCTCTATAAACATATAGGATTGTGGTTCTACAAATGCTGAGAAATACTCCTTAAAGATCTCATCTGGGTACTTCTCAGCGACTTCTTCAATATCGACTCCCCCTCGAGAGCTAGCTAAAACCAAATATTTCCCAGAAGCATTATCTAACATAACTGATAGATAATACTCATTTACAATTTCCATTGGTTCTTCAAGCATAACAATTTCTACTGGCTTTCCTTGATGATCTCTTCCAAGTATACTCTGAATATACTCTTCAGCTTCTGAAGAGGACACTTTTTGGATTAATCCAGCTTTTCCTCTCCCTCCAGAAAGAGCTTGAGCTTTAGCCATCATTATGTCACTACCTAGCTCTTCAACAAAAGCTTTGATGCTTTCAATTCCATCGTAAGCTTTGAACTTCGGAACAGGTATTCCATTCTCTTTGAATAATTGCTTTCCCTCAATTTCATAAAGCATTGGCATATGTATCCAACTGGTTCTACAGTCTTTTTAAGGTCTTTGAAGTAAGCTTACTAATGTACATAAAAAAACATACACTAAGTAAGATACAAAATAAAAGAATGTAGAGTTTCTATTTTACAAATTCAACTCTTTTTGTCCTTGGGTAAGATAACACCCATTTCTTTCCGCAATCTGGACAAGTCAATCGTAAATCTACTTTTCTTGAAGTTTTTGAAGCCATTTTTGTTTGAGTGACTGGTCTTTTACTAAACCTACCTAGATTTCCATACCCTCTTCTGCTTCGCTTTTCTCTTCGAGCCATAGCTGTCATTCCTCCCTTTCTTCTTGCTGCTTTTTCTTGCTTTACACTCATAGTAACGTGTTTACCACAATTTGGGCAATATTTATTCATTTTTTCGGGAAGTTTAACCATTTTAATCACTCATTGTAGTGCTTGGATATGTCTTTTTATTTTTTTCCTTATGTGAGCTTGAAGATATCAAGGATTAGATTTCTCGGATTGCTTGAATATCTCTCAATTTCTGTAAAGGTATAACTTGATAGGTTTTGTTAGGTTGCTCTCTTCTAATACTAATAGGTAGAGCTTTTATTCTTATCTCCATCTCTGCAATTACAAGTGGTGATAAAGCTTCATAATCCTCACTAGCTAGAAGTATTGGAGCGCCCATGGATAATTGTAAAGCTCTTGCCCCCACAATTCTTGCTCGCTCAAAACGTGTCAAACGATCAGGGCCAACAACAACTTTATTCGAGATAATTTCCTCAGCAATACTGCTTTCATCCAAATCAGAGCTATTACTCATTAGTATCCACCAAAATCTGCTAAAGCGCTACATCATCCAGTCGATATTGTTATCTTAAAAATATTTAGATATCTGGCAAGTTTTAATGGTCTTTTCTTCTTCATCTAAATTTCTCTTCGAAGATATGATAAACCGAAATTTTTAAAACAACTTTATTAAAGCACAAAGTGAGTTGAATAAGTCTTAAAATACAGAAATATGCTTAAATGGTTGCATATCTGGAAAAACTTTAATAAGAAATTAGGACAATTTAAACAGATAATACAAATAATAAAAAAAGACTTATAAAACCCCCAAGAATAGTAAAGTAATTACACGGAATGTCAACACATGAGCATGTTCGGTTCATTCTCTACATGGTTAAGGGCTAAACTCAAAAAAGAACAAAAAGCCAAAATTCTTATTCTAGGACTAGATGCGGCAGGGAAAACAACCCTAACCAGATTCATGAGATTTGGAAGATTTGCAGAAAATCTCACACCTACTATAGGACAGAACATTGAAAGTTTTGAATTTGAAGGATGGACTATTACAGCAATTGATGTTGCTGGACAATCACATTTCCGTTTCTTGTGGGAAGCTCATTATCCTGGTTGTAGTGCTGTTATTTTTGTTATTGATGCAGCTGATATAGAGCGTTTACCAGAAGCAAGAGATGTCTTAAAGACTCATGTTTTTAATAATCCGTACATGGAAAATGTACCAACATTAATCATGGCCAATAAACAAGATCTTCCTGGAGCAGTGGAAGCCCCACTACTAATTCAAATGCTAGGTCTTCATCTTGATTTGAAGGACAGAACCTTTGCTGTTTTTGATACAAGTATTTTACATGGGAAGGGAATTAAAGAAGCTTTTATATGGTTAGTAAATGAATTGGATACTCATTTAGAACAATAATTTAACTAAGTTTCTTTTTGTTTAAATTTGAACTTAGCAATGAATCCGCCTATATTTTCTGTTTTAGTAGGATCTAAAAAGATTGTTGCTTTTTCATGTTCCATTTGATATAATCTTTCTTCATTTAACTCTGGTTTTCTTGTTTTCAGTTTGTTTTTATTTTGCAACAATCGAATTTCTTCTGGAAGGCTCTGACTATCATAGTATGCTTTTTCCATGATTGCTTTGAACACACTTTCATTTTCAAGATAATCTAATGAATGTGTTATATAAGATAAGGAAGCTTGACCATGTAGACATCTATAAAGATTAGATAGTATACTTATCTGGTTCTTTACCATTTGTTTTAGTTTTCCAATACTTAGATTTGATGAGAAAACAGGCATCAAAGCAGTTCTTGAATTTGGTAATTCAATATAGATTGAGCTATATTTGATTTCATGCCGTTCTTTAAGAAAATGAAGAAAAGGAGCATGTATGACTCTAATTGCTTTTGACTTGATTCTTTCAAGCTGCTTTTTTATTGCTTTTAAATGCATTTCATTTCTTGCAACAACAGTAATTGGGCATTTGTGGTTTGTTATCTTTGCTATGTATCCTGCTACCTCTCCTCTATCAACTGACATAACGAGGATGTTATCTTTACTATCAAGATACAAAGATTTAACACCAATAGTTTGAGCAGGGGTAAGGATATTAAAGTACCCTTTTCTATATTCTTTCATCTCTGTTAAAGGAGGTACATATCCAAAGGAATCAGTAACTCTAGCTATAATTCTTTGAGACAAATTAGATATTTCATTACTTTCTACTTCACTTGTAGCAATTGCAATTGTACTTCCAGCTAAATCTGCAATTCTAACCCTCTCACCAGTAGAAAATCTGTCATGTTTAGTAACAGCGGATGTATGAACATCTTTTCCTAGGGAGATATTTGAAGCAGATTCTATGTCTACTCTTATTGTGGGATAAGTAAAGCTTTTTTCTGTTATCTTTCTTTTTTCCACTTTCACTTCTAAGAAATCATCAAAAAGAGTATGTCTTTGAACATTGAATTCGTTTTCCTCAAAAATATCATAAAGAGAATCATAATCAATTTTATCAGTATTTATCTGAATCCAGAGAGAATTTGGGGGTTTTCTTAGTTGTTCTAAAATATTCATGGTTTCGGTCAATCCAAAGGAATTTATCCAATGATACAGTAAGCTAGGTGAGTATTGAAATCTCTTTAAGATCTCAGTGGAAACTGCATCATTTTCTTTTGAATTCTCTTCCGAAGTCATGAGTTACATGAAAGTTCGTGATTCTAGCTTTAAGAATATTTTTGCAATAGAGATTTCAAAGCCTTAACAAAAAATTGAAAAAAGAACTATTATTTCTGAAGTATAGAGGTCCAGATATGACTTCAGAATTCACTGTACGACAAGCAGAATTAACTGACATAAATGATATAATTAAAATCAACCGTTTATGTCTACCAGAAAATTACTCTTTCGATTTCTTTTATAGAATACTTTCAGAGTTTGGATATGCTTGTGCTGTTGGGGAAGTTAATGGAGAAGTAATTGGTTACCTCCTTTCAAGAATTGAAAGACCTTTTTCTTCCTTTATTGGTTTAAATCCCTCGAAAGGTCATGTAATATCAATCGCTGTTTTACCTCAGTATAGAAGACAGGGGTTAGGGATACTAATAATGAAATATGGTATGAAGAAACTTATAGAACACAAAGTCGATTCTATTTATCTTGAAGTAAGAGTATCAAATGTTGCAGCTGTTGAGATGTATAAAAAACTTGGTTACTACATCAAAAGAGAATTCAAGCAATACTACAGGGATGGAGAATCTGCGTTTGTAATGGAATGGGGAAAGAAAGATTCTACAGAAGAAAATCATGAATAATGCCATTCTTCAGCCAATTAATTGCTTTTTTAATGTTTGTAATTTCTCTATAAAACTCAACTATTTATATCAAAAAAATAGTTAGAATTACTGCTATGACCATTCATTATCTTGATCAACCATCAACACATGCATCTATCTATTCATTCTTAGATGAAGAGATAAAAGATTGGTTTACAACAAGATTTCCGGATGGTTTTACCCCACCTCAGCTTTATGCTATCCCTTCAATACATGAAAGAAAAAACACTCTTGTTTTTAGTTCTACAGGTTCAGGAAAAACTTTTGCTGCTTTCTTGGCAGCGATAAACGAGTTATTTATAGAATCTAAGAAGGGGAAGCTAAAAGACCAGATTTATGTCCTCTATATTTCTCCTCTCAAAGCTTTAGGGAATGATATAAGAAAAAATCTTGAGGAACCTCTGCAAGGCATACAAGATTTAGCAGCTGCAAATAACATAGTAATTCCCAAAATAAGAGCTGCTGTAAGAACAGGAGATACAACCCAAGCTCAAAGAACAAGTATGTTGAAAACTCCTCCTCACATTCTCATTACTACTCCGGAGAGTCTTGGATTAATACTAACATCTCCTAAATTCTCTCAGAAACTGAAAAGTGTTAGATGGGTAATTTTAGATGAAATCCATGAGGTGAGTTCAAACAAAAGAGGAGTGTTTCTTACTTTATGTCTTGAATACCTTCAAGCTGAAATAGCTGAGAAAGCGTTTACTCGAATAGGTTTGTCAGCTACTCAAGCACCTATTGAAGAAATAGCAAGATTTCTTGTTGGTCGAGATGAAGAAAGTAAGGAAAATGATTGTCACATTGCAAATCTCCCACCTCAACGTAAGTTGGATCTTGAAGTGAAGAGTCCGGTAAAGGATTTATTACACACCCCATATGTTATGGTTCAAGAGGGGATTTATGCTCTTCTTTCTGATTTAATACTAGATCATGAAACATCTATAGTATTTACTAATACTCGAAAAGGGGCTGAGAGTGTAGCATTCAAACTGAAAGAATTTTTAGGTGATGAATATTCATCAGTCATTGCAGTTCATCACTCAAGTTTGTCAAGAGACACTCGATTAGATGTTGAAGATAGGTTGAAAAATAATGAGCTTCTTGCAGCTGTTACTTCAACTTCCTTAGAGTTAGGGATTGATATAGGCAGTGTGGAACTAGTTGCACAAATAGGTTCTCCAAAAACTGTAGCTAAGTATCTACAAAGAGTAGGAAGAAGTGGTCATTCACTAGATAGATTTGCAAAAGGAAGGTTGCTAGTTACTGATCGAGATGACGCAATAGAATGTTCTGTAATAACAAAAAGTACATACAGCAGAGATCTTGATAAAGTTCAGATACCAACAAATTGTTTGGATGTTCTAGCTCAATTCTTAGTAGGGATATCTATAACTAAAAGATGGAATGTTGATGAAGCTTATAATCTTGTTAAAAAGTCATATAATTATAGCTCTTTAGAATATGATGATTATATTAATGTATTAGAGTATCTGGGAGGGTATAATTTAGAACTTGAGGAAAGAAAAGTCTACCGAAAAATTTGGTATGATCACGAAGAGAAAGCATTTGGAAAAAAGAAGAACACTCGAATTATTTTCTATACAAATTTAGGAACAATTCCAGATAGTTCGGATTATCGAGTTGAATTAGAAACCTATCGAACAAGACTTGGTGCTCTCTCAGAAAAGTTCATTGAAAGATTAACTCCCGGTGACATATTTGTACTTGGAAGTCATACTTATCAATTCAGAAGAACTGTAGGGTCTAGAGTTATTGTTTCGGAAGCATTCGGTAGGAGACCTTCAATTCCTAACTGGGTAGGAGAAGAACTCCCAAGATCTTTTGAGCTTTCTCAGCAAATAGGACGTTTCATCGAAGCAATTGCTCAGAGAATCCAAAAGGATGAAGAAACTGAAGTATTAGATTGGATACAGAGATCCTTTCAATGTGATGAAATAATAGCTAAAACTCTTATAGCATATGTAAAGGAGCAATTATTGTTTCTAAACACTGTTCCAAACGATAAAAAATTGCTAATTGAATCTTTTATAGACCCTCAAGGAAGAATGAATCTAGTTTTTCATGCTTATTATGGGAGAAGAGTCAATGACGCTTTATCGAGAGCATTCGCTTATGCTATTGGGTATAAACTTGATTCAGATATCGCATCTGCAGTAAATGACAATGGATTCTTGCTTACTTTTCCTGTTGGTAAGATAATGGAAGTATCTGAAATTCCAGGAATTATTAATTCTGCGGATTTAGAGTCTATCCTTAAAAAAGCCATAATAAATACTGAACTATTTCAAACTAGATTCAGGCATGTAGCAAACAGAGCTCTTATGATTCTGAGAAGAAGTAATAATCGAAGTGTTCCTGTTTCTAGACAAACAATGTATGCAAGAAGGATTCTCTCAACACTTAAAGATCAAGAAAACCTTTGCGTAATAAATGAAACTTATAGAGAGATTTTGAGAGATTATATGGATCTTGAAAATTCTCTAACAGTTCTAAAGAAGCTTGAAAGAGGAGAATTTCAATACGAGATAACACCTCTTTCAGATATACCAAGCCCTTTTTCTCATGGTATAGTCTTACTAGGCATAGCTGATATTGTTCAGATATCAGATAGAAGCGCACTACTTAGAGATTTACATCAACAGGTTTTAGCAAAAGTATTTGGAAAAGAAGGAACTAAAGAAATTCTTTTCAGTAAAGCTCTTGTAACAAGAATTTTCAATAATCGAAGCTACAAGAATGAAGATTTACCTATCTTATCACTGAAACAATTAAGAGCTGCAATTCATGCATTAGCTCCAATAAAATCTATTGAAAGCACAAGTCCTAGTATATATCATTTAGCGGTTGATGATCCTTTGAAATTAAGATCATGGGCATTAGCTCTTCACAACAACAAGGAGTTCATAGATATTTATGTAGAGAAAGGGGATTTGAGAACTATTCCAGTAAATGATTATCCAATATTCTGGAATGTATACTCAAAGTCAATTGAACTGACAGACATAGATAAGAAAATATTAAAAACATTAAAAACAAAAAGCCCTCTTTCAGCACAAGATATCTCTATTGAAATAAAAGAAACAAAAGGTATAACAGAAAATAGTTTGGAAACTTTAGAAAGAGCTATGTTAGTAACAAGAACACAGTATGAGCTACAGGGTGGAAAAGTGAAATGGAAACATTGTTTAATAGAGGATATTGTTCCTGATCATCTTACAAAACAAGCCAATAGACTTGACCCAGAAGAGTGTTTAAAGAAGCTTCTTCTTCGGTATCTCAAAGTAAATGGACCTTCTACCATCCATCAAATAATAGAATATTTGCGAGTAGAAGAGGATAAAATTTTACGTGCATTAACAGAACTTGAACAAAAGAGTGAAATCCTAAAAGGACAAATAATTGAATCAACATTGGAACCACAGTACATCAGATTGGAAGATAGGGAACTACTTAGAAATCTGAGTAATAGGAAGCTTGATTCAATCATTCTAACTCCAGAAGAATTGAACTTCATTCATTATTATTTTGTGGTTGACAAATATCACCAAAAGGAACTGATGGGAAAAGAAAATGTATTAGGAATTTTGAACACTTTTGGATCTCTAGAAGATTTAAGTTCCTTAGCTGTTAGAATAAAAGATTATGATATAGAATGGATAAGACAGCTGGTAGAGAAAAACGAATTGATACAAGGAAGGTTTAGCCATGGAAGAATTTCTTATGTGACAAGAGAGGTGTTTCCCCATTATTATATGGCTTACAGACAATCCTTCAAACTAACAAGAGTAGAAGAAGAAATTATTGCTTCAATACGAAAATATGGTCCTCTCACAAAAAGAGAAATTATTGAATTTACAGAGCTTGAAAATGATGTAGTACAAGAGAGTCTGTCGATTTTAGATAAAACTCTCTATTTAGTCAGGAAGTCAGTTACTACAGGTTCCTTCCTTCCCAAGCACTTCATTCCTAATGTTTATGATATATCTTCTAGATATCTTCCATCTGGGAATCTACCTTCTTATGAAGAGAGTCAAAAGCACATACTTCTAAAAACAATAAAGTGTTTAGGCCCAGTTTCCCTTGTTGAACTCACTCATGTTTTAGGTTTCAGATATGGTGACGTTGAAAGAATGATTAAAGAACTGATTAAGAAGGAAAGAATAATCGAGAAGAAACTTACCGAAAGAGAAACTAACTATTATATGACAAGTGAAAGATTTACTGAAATATCAAAGATTAAACAAGATTTTATTTATTCTGCTTTGAGAGAAGATGAAAAAGTAAAGATTATTCCCAGAGATGATCCATTCACAAAACTTGGTTTAAGAATCCATTTAAGAGATATATATGGAGAAGGTCACATAGATCCAATACTGCTAGATGGAAAAACCATTGGTTCAGTAGAATATAAATTGTTTAAAGGACAATATCTCCAGATTTATGATTTGAAGTTAAATGATGATATTCTATATTCATCACAGATTCTTCAAAAAATATCGATTGAGTTAATAAATTATATCCGTCGTGTTCATAAGGTTCTAAGTCTTCAGATTGAGGATATTAATGGTAAATCAGTGTTATCAAAATCAAACAAATTTGTAACTGATTACTTTGTTAAAACAGGTTTCAAGTTAATAAAAGATACTTTGGTCGGTGGAGACACAGTCTCAAGAGTTTTCCAGAAAAGTATCGTAAATAAATTAGTTATGGATAAACTCTGGCTAAAGAAACAAAGTCCTAGTTTAAATGCTGAGATTCTCTTAGCTTTAGTGAATCATCTTGGATTTGTTAGCATCAATGAGATACTTGTTAGATTCCCAGAAAATATTACAACAGTAATAGTTTATCTGATCAATAAACTCTTGGAAAAGAAATCAATAATTCTCCAAGATGGTGTTCTCTATTCTCTCTCCTTTGCTAGATACAGAAAAAGTGGTCTTCGTAGAAGAAGGAAAATAAGTTCTAAACACCAGGAACTTTACAAGAATATACAGAAAGGTTTCACAAATATTCAAGAATTAAGTAATAAGTGGAAAGACACTAGTGTTAGTCTCAAATCCTCTTTAGCTGTTCTGGAAAACAATCTGTTGATCAGTGTCAAATCTATAGATAACTTCCTCAATCCATTAGATTACCAAGATATCAGTTCATTCATTCCAGAATTAGAAGAGGATATAGTTCAAGTAAAACAGAATTACATTTATGACATCGTGCAAAGTTTAGGAATTGCTAAAGAAGAACAGATTGCTGAGAGAGGAGCAATTCCTGGAGTTTTGTCTAAGGTTAGAATTAGGGAGATACTTGCAATATTGGTTGAAAACGAGAGGATTTTTGGAGGAAGGTTTATTGAAAATGATTTACAATTTTATTATCTAACAAAACAAAACTATGATGAGCTAATAATGCTAACAAAGAAGGAAGAGTCAAAGGTTGAATATGCACCTAAGGAAGAAAGAGAAAGATTCTACTTAATCCATCCAACTGATGTTGCTAACATTGTACTAAGGCAAGATTATCCTGAAGGTTTTGATGTATCAAATGATAACTATACAGTGATTCTTAATCAGAAACTTGTAGCTCAATGCAAAATAGATGTTTCTGATGAGAAAAGAATTGTAGTTAAGAATCTTAATCTTGTTCCTGGATTAGAATCAGAAATAGCATACAACTACATAGTAAATGCCATAGAGACTATTCCAACTTCTTCTACTAGAGAAATAGAAGCTATAATTATAAAGAAAATAAACAATATCCCAACCAATTCCTTGGTGATTTAAATGTCCTTAGAGAATATAACCCTTAATCTTGAACAATTAAGTCTTTATCTTTCTGAAAAACAGAACCTATCACACAAGTATAAAGGGATAAATTACAGTCATTCGATTTCTATAATTAACAACATTGTTGTATTTCAAGATACAGAATCACTTTATGTTAGAATGAGAACATTCTCACCTGCTCTTATTCATTCACTTGTCAAAAACAAGCATCTAGTGCATGCTCCTTTCAAATCTGGAAAATTAGCATATGTTGGAAAACAGCTCTTATCAAGTTTTTATTATATGAATCTAAAAGAAAATATTGAATACAAAAAACCAGATACAAGAGCAGTATTGGATTTTATTAAAGATCAAGGAGCAGCAACTCGACAGAAAATTATGGAATCTTTTAAGTTATCAAAAGAAGAAGTCATGGATATTCTTTCAGAACTTAGAATGAACTTTCAAATATTCATGTTCTATGATGGAACTACTTGGACAATTAATCATGCAGACATTCTACTAGATGAAACTCAAATTAGCAAAGCTTCTGCAACCACTGAACTAATTCGTAAGCTGATCAAAAGCTATGGCCCCATCACGGTTCCTCAAATCATGTCTATTCTCCAGATGTCGGGAGGAAGAGTAAGTACAAGTATCATTGAGTTGTTTGAGAACAAGAAAATTATTAGAGGATACTTCATAGAAAACTCTAGCTATGAAGCATTCTTAGCAGCTGATGAACTAGAGTATCTTGAGGAATTCCTCAACAAATATTCAAGTGAAAGCAAAAAGGAATTAGAAATTTTACCATTATCTGACCCATTAGCTGAATATTGGGCGTCTGCAGATTTTATTAACCTAGGTGAAATTCATCAAGAAATACTTCTAGTTTCAGGAAAACCAATATGTTCTTTTGATTATAAGATAATAGGAGATAACCTACATATTCTAAACCTCACTAAATCCTCTGAATATCCAAGCTTTGAAGATGAAGCAAAAACAAAAATACAAGAATTTTCCGAAAACAAAGGTAAAATTCTTGTTTTCCCAGAATTACGGTCAGAAGCCCTTGAAAATCAATCAAGAGAATTTGTACAAACACTAACTCAAAGAGGATATTTAGCTAGATCAGATGGATTAGTATATCATGCCTCTAAATTTACTAAGAAAGAAAGTAGTGAAAGACTACTATCTTATAGTGATGTTTTTGAGCTTCTAATAGACATTCAATCATTAATAAAAACAAGGTTATTTAGTTCTAAAGCTGATATTGTTAAAGGGTTGTCTAATCTAGGGATTCCCCTCTCCACCTCCTCATTACTTATTCGGATAGAAACTGGAAAAGATCATTTAGTTAATGAGATGATTATTAACAAACAATTAGTATCAGGAAAATTTGGAGCTTTTTTTAGAGGTATTATTTCTTCTAAAGATTACAAAATATTTTCTAAACTAAGCGTTACTAAAAAAGTGGGAGTATTAGAAGAAAAGACTCTGAATTTTATTAAACAGAAAGAAAAAGTTGACTTTAAACAATTAAAAGCTGCTATTAATCTTTCAGATAGAGTATTGTTGTCAACATTACTTCGTCTTGAAACTGCACATGAGATAGTTCAATCAAAATCAGTATCAAATCAAACAATCTGGATGCCTGTCTCTAAGTTTATGAGTGGAGTTAAAGCAATTGAGATAGAATCACAGAGAGAAGCTTGGATAGACGTTCTTTACAGATTTTTGTCATCAAATCTACCTTTGACTATTAATCAAATAGCAAATATAACTGGATTATCAAATACACAGATTGAGGTCTATCTTAAAGAAATGATAGCTTCCAAAGGAGTTAGATCTGGACGCTTTATTGAAGAAGAAAATGAAGTTCAATTCACAACTAAAGAAATTGAAGAATTAATAGCTGGATACATCTATCAAAGAGGTGAATTGGAAGGACAAAAAGAATCTATATCGATGATTTATATTCCACGAAACGATCCTTTACTAACATTATACAAAACCTATCTCCTAAAAAGATTCAAACTTAAATCTCTCTTTATTAGAGCTTTACCCTCTGATTTTGCTGAATTAATTCTTATGAATGGCATTCCTGTTACCGCTTTACATTTCAAAAAACAGGAAAAGATTGAGTATGTAAACAATATTGAAATTCTGCCCGAATACAATGACTCTCACTCTCTCATACTGATATTTAGTGCGATACAAGAGCACCTGAACAAAACAAAAGATAAAGGAAAACGCCAGTTAAGAATAAAACAAATAAACGGTGTCTTACTCCATTCAGAAGCAGGAAAAAAATATCTCTCTCTAATCAAGGATATGCAACTTGATTTTCTTATCCAACCTTAGTGCTTTCCAAGGGAATCTTTTTTACTTAAGAAGTAAATTTTCATTTATGAAAAGATCAGCTCAATATGCTGGTACATTTTACTCAAATAAACCAGAAGAGTTAATTCGTTCTATCAAAGAATGCTTTCAGAGTCCTTTTGGTCCTCAGAAATCTATTGATCAAGTAGAAAAAACAACAGAACCAATACCTTTCTTCCTTGCACCTCATGCGGGATATATGTATAGTGGCCCTGTTGCAGCATGGAGTTTTCTGGAGCTAAGCAAGTATGAGCAACCTGAAACAGTAATCGTTATAGGGCCTAATCATACTGGATTGGGTTCAGAAATAGCAATAGCGGATGATGTTAGTGCTTGGGAAACTCCTTTAGGTGACGTAGAAATAAACCATGAACTTATAGATAAGATTACAGATTTAAGCCACTTAATAACAAAAGATGATAGAGCACATTCTAGAGAACATTCCATTGAAGTTCAACTGCCATTCCTTCAATTCATCTATAAAGAACCTATTAAGTTTGTACCTATTTCATTATTGAATCAAGGGATGGATGCTGCAATAATGTTAGGAGAAATTATAAGTAAAGCATGCGAAAATGAAAGTGTAAGTGTAATAGCTAGCAGTGATTTTACTCACTATGAACATCATGATGTAGCTTCAAATCAAGATAATAAAGTTCTTGAAAAAATTGTTAATTTAGACATAAAAGGAATGTATGACTTGAAATACGAACTGAATGTTTCAATGTGTGGATATGGTCCAATTGCTACAACAATTGAAGCAGCAAAAAGAATGAATAGAACTAAAGGTAAGATTCTCACTTATGCTACTTCTGGTGATGTTTCAGGTATGAAAGATCAAGTTGTAGGATATGGAGCAGCTATGTTCCATACGTAGAGTTAATATACAGTATTGGAGTATAATAACATTAAGAATCAATCTCTGGAGTAAGTGAATTAATTGTCGAAAAAAACGTATTCTACAATAAAGATAGTATTAATAGGTGATGCAAGAGTAGGAAAAACATCTTTAGTAAGAAGGTTTGTAACAAATTTATTTGCTCCATCTTATCAAATTACTTTAGGAACAACTATTATGAAAAAAGATGTAGAATACCTTACTCATAATGTAACTCTACAAATTTGGGATATTGGTGGTCAAGAAGTTTTTAGACAAATTCGTAGTAAATACTTCTTCGGGAGTAGTGGAGCTTTGGCAGTATGTGATGCTTCCAATAGGAAAACTTTTGACAATATACCTTCATGGATTGAATCTTTTCATAATGAAGTTGGAGAAAAACCTATCATTTTTCTTGCCAACAAATGTGATTTAGCTGATTTGAGTGTATCAGAAAAAGACCTTCAAGATTTAGTGGGTAAATATAAGAAAACAGAGTTTCTTTTTACTTCTGCAAAAGATGGAACAAATGTTGAAAAATCATTCTCAAACCTAGTTAGATTGATGATTGAGGATGAAGATATTCTATAAATAAGCACTTACTCTTTTTCTATTTCTTGACGAATTAAGTATAATGATAAAGCTAGTTCACCCAAACATCCAATATCATTTATCTTATCGAAATATATTGAGTTTCCATAATCTAATTCTTTCTTTGTTAGACCTGGATCAGAACCTCCAAATACAAGAAGAATTGTTTTTCCTTCATCATAAGAATTTTGTATTTTTTTTGCATCAAAAATTTCTTTTGAAAAAGGTCTTTTGATGAACAAATAAATTTCATCAGGGGAACAGATTTCGATGGAATCCGAGATATCTTGTAAGTATAAAACATTAGCTTGTTTGGAATGTGCCATTTTCTGAGCAACTGGAACACCTGATGTAGCTCCTGTACCAACAGCTTTGGTAAAGATTATATCTCTAGCACCTAAACCAAGTGCTATTTTTGTAAAATCACGGCAGAGATTTATACTGCTAAAATTGTGAAGTTGTGCAATCAACTTACCCTTACTCATGATTTGATTCTAAAATGCTGTTATATTAAAATTTTCTTTTCTAGTGCGTTGTTACATGGCATTTACTTCATACATGTAACGCAAGAAACTTAAATAATAACTATCTGTTTTTGAGCATGGAAATATCATACCTTCCATTTGAATATTTAATTAATTGCATCAGAAAACTGGAACAAATCAACAAATTGGAATCGAATTTTTTTCTAAGAGCAGTAAGAATCAAAAACAATTCCAAAAATACAATTCGATTGATTCAGTATAAGTTTGAAATTAAAAGAAGCAATATCTGTGTTAAGACAATCATTTTCAATGAAGAAATGATCAAAGAAAAATCTGAGGATATAAAACAAACACTTGAAAGATTAGCCCATCCAGATTTCGCTAAAATGTTTATGGGAGTAGAGGAATTCTGGAAAAAAGAATTATGTTCTTCTAACATTCTTGAACCTAATCATGAGACTGGATTCAGATTAGAGCATTTTACACATATGGATTCAAATCCTGTTGATAAGCTAGTTTTAACAGTAACTTATATAGAAGAAGAAAAGGAAAAAAAAGAAGTTTGTTCAATACCTCTAGTTCAATATAAAAACAAAAATCTCTACATCTTTCCAGTCAAGGGTGCTTGGATTGCACTTAATGCATTTGATAATCCATATGAACATAGAAGAATGCATTCGCAGGAGTTTGGATTTGATTTAGGACAATTAGATGAAAATATGTTTTTTATTCCTCCCAAAGGAAATAAAAATGAATTCTTTTGTTTCTATGGTAAGGAAGTAATTGCAATTGCTGATGGCGAAGTTATTGATGTTTTCAATGAAATGCCTGAAAATCCATCCGCTGGAGATTTGTTACCTGAAGAAAAGATGGGAGAAATAATCACACAATATGGATACAAACCTCTATTCTCCGGAAATTTCATTGTTGTAGAGCATTCTGGCAATGAATGTTCTTATTATGCTCACTTAATTCCTAATAGTATCAATGTAAAAAAAGGAGATAAAGTCAAACAAGGACAAGTTCTAGGTCTTTTAGGAAATTCTGGTAGTTCTTCTGCTCCACATCTTCATTTCCACTTAATGCAAGGTTCTGATTTATTAACGGCTAGAGGATTACCATGTTACTTTACAAATATCACTGAAATAGAAGGAAAGAAAATAGAAATAATAGATAAAACTCTTTCAGTTGTATATGCTGATTAACATCTTCTTAATTGAGAATATAAAGTAATGAATTAGTGAGGAAGAAGAAACGAAAAGAAATACACAATTTAAAAGGCAGTATTCTACAACAATTTTTAAAAACATATAATGTAAGAAGGAAATAACCTTGCTGCGATAGTTTAGTGGTTTAAAATTGGGGATTGTGGATCTCCGGAGCAATATTCCCTAGCCGCCGGTTCGAGTCCGGCTCGCGGCACCATACTTCCTTTTCCATAACCTTTTAGGAAGACTTAAAGCAAGGTGATTTTCTTAAAAATTGAAGGTTGAGTAAATGGCATGGGTAGATGAAGTAATTCTCGGTGGAACGTTTGATTATTTACATGATGGTCATAGAGCTCTCCTTGAAGCAGCTATGAGTTTTGGTAAATTTGTAAGAATTGGTTTAACTACAGATGATTTCGCTAAGAGTCTCAGAAAAAGTGACCCAAATGTAGAACTTATGCAACCTTATGAAGAGAGAGATAAATATCTGAGAGAATATTTAGTCAAAAGAGGGTGTCAAAAAATTGAAATATTATCTATCAAGCATAGATATGGATTTGCATTAAATTCACCAGATGCTGAAGGAATCATTGTAACAGAAGAAACTTACCCAACAGCTGTTGATATAAACAAACTCAGAACTATAAATGGTTTGGATCAGCTTCTAATTCTTGTGATACCTTTTGTATATGATGAAAAAGGAAAAATAATTAGTTCAAGACGGATAAGAAAACAATTAGCGGAAGCTAAATTGACAATGGAATAATTACTGAATATAAGTAAATATAAAATGAAGTTAAGAAAGGTTTTATGTTCTATTTTCTATACTTTTGAGAATTTCTTCTCCCATTGTTAGGAATGCATCAGGAACATTGTCTCCTGTTTTTGCAGATGTTTCTATAAATCCAATACATCCTGATTCTTCCGCATATTTCCTACCTTCCTCAGTAGAAACATCACGTAGATCTTCTAAATCGTTTTTATTTCCTACAAGCATCAACATAATTCGAGGGCTTTCAGTTTTGGCTTCTTTTATCCAAATTTTAAGATTCTCAAAAGATTGTCTTCGTGTTATATCATATGTTACAAGAGCTCCAAGACTACCTTTGAAAAAAATCTGTCTCATAGCAGCAAAACGATCTTGCCCAGCTATATCCCAAAGCTGCAAGCAAATGCGAGTATCTTTTATGGTTTCAAACCTAGAATATGGTTCCATCCCTATAGTCATAAGGTACCCTGATTGAAATTTGTTGTGTATAAATCTCTGAACTAAGCTTGTTTTTCCTACTGCTCCGTCTCCTAGGAGTAGAATCTTGAAAGTATACTTATAGCTTGCCATTTTAATCTTCTAAAAGTTTCTTGTTTTTATTGCTTATAATTATTTTGATATTTTTTGTATACATTAATGTGTCTAGTTAAAAACTTTAAAAAACCTAAAACTTTCTTCATTTCGAACACAATGCTGGACCCAAGTAATATTGATTTCATAAAATTAGGTTTTCACGCAGGTTTAGAAGTTCATCATCAAATTAAATCCGATAGAAAGCTCTTTTGCAACTGTCCTCCAATTTTGGAAGAAGATCCTGAGAATATGGATTATAGTTTTTATCGCTATTTTCGTCCCGTTTTAGGAGAAATGGGGGATTTTGATCCTGGGATGTTAGTAGAGTTTGAGAAAGGGTATAAGGTGATTTATTTTGCATGTGAAAGAAACACATGTACCTATGAAATGGATGAAACACCTCCTTTCGTGGTAGATGATGATGCAGTTAAGAAAGGCTTTATTCTCTCTGCTCTTTTTAATTGTTCAGCTGTTGCAGAGGAAATTGTAGTAAATAGAAAACAATATCTTGATGGTTCAATTACAACTGGTTTTCAAAGAACATTTATTTGTGGAAGAGATGGTTGGGTTCCAGTTAATGGAAAGAAAGTTCGTGTAACTAATGTTCATATTGAAGAAGATGCTGCAAGAAGAGTCAATTGGATAGATACTGC
>JAEOTE010000158.1 GCA_016839945.1 Candidatus Heimdallarchaeota archaeon
CCAGCAAAATCAATGAATATTTTTTTGGAGATATAGCTTGTGGTTCTGGAAACCTAATAATTTCTTTATTGAACAAAATCAAGAAATTTGTTGAAACTCTAGAAGTTAATAGACTTATAACTAATTTTTTTTCAAACAACGTTTATTGTTACGATATTGATCCAATAGCTTTATGGCTTTGCAAGGCTAGAATGCTGTTTTTCTTTTCGTATAATTTTCCTAAACTTCCATTGCCTGATTTATCATCAAATTTGATACTAGGAAACTCCCTTTCTAACTCCACAATTAAGAAAAACCTACGTTTTGATTTTCTTATATTAAATCCTCCTTACATGTGTTATGGACTAAGAAATTCTCAAGAATATACAAAAGAATACAAAAGATATTTACGAAAAAGATTCTTCTCAGCAGAATACAAACTGAGTTTATACCCAATATTCATTGAAAGATGTTTGGAGCTATTGAAGAATGATGGGATACTAGGAATTATCACTCCTGATTCATATTTACTTGGACGTTATTACTCCAAAATTCGATCATTTATCCTTAACAATTCACAGATATTAGATATCTCTTTACTTGGTTTTGAACCATTTAAAGGAGTTACACTAGGACGACCCACAATAACGTTTCTTAAGAAAAATACACAAGGACATAGGAACAATAAATTCTTAGCTTGTTGGATTGAATCGTATCCCTCAATGATTAAGGAAGAGTGGATTGAACAAACAAATGCTATATCAAATATTCTTAATGACACATTAAATCGTTTTTATGTCTTCTTTAGTCAAGAAGATGAAAAGTATGTTAAAAAATGGGTAGAAGAATCATCCCATTCCATTCAGGATATTGCTACAATACACACTGGTGTGCGTAGCCGCGTTGGAAAAAAAAGAATTATCTCAGAATCCAAAAAAGGAACAACATGGAGAAGAGGAATTATTTCTGGAAGTCAAGTCAAACCCTTTTGTTTGGATTACAAAAATCATTGGTTGAATATTGATCCTTCTATCTTATGGTCAGGAGGATTTAGTGATGAGATTGTTGAAAATCCTAAGATTATTTTAAGGCAAACAGGATATCACATAAGCTGTTGTGTCGATACTGAAGGTTATTACCATTTAAACAATTGCCACGCTTTATCTCCAAAGAATAAAGATCTTAATCTTTATGCTTTAGCAGTGATTCTTAACTCTCCTGAATTCAACAGGTTATATAATATCTTAAGTATAGAGAAAGGTCGATCATTAGCTCAGATTGATATTGAGTTTCTACTTAGGTTTCCATTAATCAAGGTTGATAAGAAGACAGAAGAAAAATTAGAGGAATTTTATTTTGAACAAAATAAAAGAATAACCTCTGGAGTGGAACCTCATGAATACTCTATTAATGATTTTCTCAAATAATTATTAAGACATTTTTTCTTCTAACCAGCTTACTATATTTTCCAAGAAACCTGGAATGAACTCATCTTTTTTTATTGTTTCTTCTGTAAGAAAATTATGATTAGCTTTTGGAAACATCATACTCGTACAATCTTTATTTTTTCCTTTCTTCAGAGCTGATTCAATTTTCTCTTTGTGAAGATCTGGAGGGTGCATCAAGTCTGATTCACCAAATACTAACAATATTGGGCATTTCACTTTTTCATAAGCTTCTGTTGGTTCGAACTTCAAGAAAAACTCATACATTGGAGTTTTTCCTTGAAATATCAGAAATCCCTCATATGTAGAATTAATATATTTTTCAAGAGTGTCAAATTGAGCTCGTTTTTTATCTGTCATTTTGAAAAATTTATTTGATAATTTTCCAATAACCTCAGTTTTTACTTCCTCCAAATCTTCATGTCCTTGAATGGCTCTGATCATCTTTACGAGTAATTCAGCTCCTTCAACACTTTCTTTTTCTGACTCTCCTAAGTCAAAAGACATGAATGTTCGTGAGATTAAAGCTGTTTCATGACCAATTAATCCATGACCACCAATGGGTATAATAAAAGCTACATCTTCTGATTTAGATGCAGCTAAAGTGGCTATAGTTGCACCAAGACTATGTCCAAGAAATCCTATTCTTTTTGAATCAATGTCTGACCTTTTTTTTAGTACTCTTAATGCTTCTAAAGCTTCATCTACAAGGTCATCAAATGTATAGTCTGACCATTTGATTTCTGATAACTCCCCTGAACCTCTATCATCGTATCTCAAAGCTGCAAATCCTTTCTTAGCTAATTTATGAGCAAAAATTTGATATCTTTTGAATCCTTGAGTCTCGTAATCTCTCCTACTAGGTCCATATCCACTTAGAAGAATCACACATGGATGTTTGCCTTTTTTCTTTGGAAGTGTAAGAGTCCCTTTCAAGAAAACTTTGTCAATTCTAAGTTTTATTTCAGATTCTGTGAATTTGTAATCCTTTTTTGACATTTTTCTTCTTCCTAGAATCAAATCAGTATCTATAAAACAAGAGTTTCTATCTATTAATAGTTTTTGAGAAATTCTCCACATCTTCATATGTTCTATCCAATATTTTAAATATAGCAGACTTTAGGGTAGAAACTGAAAACCAGTGAATTCAGAACATACGAAGAATTTTGAGAAAGAGTTCAAAATTTTATGTGAAGCAGCAAAAAAAGCAAGCTTAAAACTTCTTGAAATTGCTGAAAAAGGTTTTGAAAAATCTTTCAAAAAAAACGATGATCCTGTAACAACTGGTGACCTTATTGTAAATAGTATTCTGCAAGAAGAATTTTCAAAAAATTTCCCAGAAATTGGATGGTTATCAGAAGAAACACGTGATAATGAAAACCGTCTTACAAAAGAATTGGTTTGGATAGTAGACCCTATTGATGGCACAAAGGAATTTGTCCTAGGAATACCAGAATATAGTATTTCAGTTGCTTTAGTTGAGGAAGGGCAACCGATTCTAGGATTAATTGCGAATCCACTACGTAATGAACTCTTTACAGCAATAAAAGGTGAAGGAGCTAAGCTCAACGGAGAACCCATTCACGTTAAAACAACTCTTTCAGATAAACCTGTTATAGTAGCTAGTAGATCAGAAATTAATCGAGGGGAATTTGAACCTTTTGAAGAAAAAGCTGAAGTTGTTCCTACAGGTTCTATAGCTTACAAACTTGCTTTAGTTGCTTGTGGAAAAGCTGATGGAACCTTCAGTTTAGGAAATAAGCACGAATGGGATATTGCAGCGGGATGTCTAATTTTGGCAGAAGCTGGAGGAAAAGTTTCTGACAAACATGGTGAATCTTTTATATTTAATCAGAAAGATACACTTATTGATTCCATAGTTGGAACATCAGAGATTGCTTCTCAGCAGATATCTGAAATGATTAAAGAAGTGAGGAAAAAAAATGAGTAAAGAAAGTAAACTAATACTCCCACATGGAGGAAAATTAGTTGATTTAACTGTAACAGATGAAAAAATAAGATTTGATCTTTTGGAAAAAGCAAAAACTCTTCCAGTTTGGAAGCTAGATGAAAGAAGTCTCTCAGATTTGGAATGTATTAGTTCAGGAGTTTATTCTCCGTTAACTGGATATCTGGGAGAAGAGGATTATAACACTGTTTTAAAAAACATGAGATTAACAAATGGTGTTGTATGGCCTATTCCTATAACTCTAGCTGTTAACGAAGATTTTGCATCAAAATTAAATGTAGGGGATGAAATCACTCTTGTTTGGGAAGAGATTCATATCGGTTTATTAAAAATCTCTGACATCTATAGACCTGATAAAAAAGAAGAAGCAATCAACATATATAAAACAGATGATAGTAGTCATCCAGGTGTTGCAGCTTTATATCAATCAGGAAACACATATTTAGGAGGAGAAATTAAACTTATTGAAGAAATTCCTCACAAAGATTTCAAAGAATATAGATTTACTCCTAGGCTAACCAGAAAGATTTTTGCAGAGAAAGGATGGGATACAGTTGTAGCTTTTCAGACTCGCAACCCTATCCACCGTAGTCATGAACACCTTCAAAAAATAGCCCTAGAATCAGTTGAAGGTCTTTTTGTTAATCCGCTTGTTGGTTCAACTAAAAAAGATGATATTCCAAATCATGTAAGAATGGAAACATACAACGTGATTCTGAATAATTATTATCCAAGAGATAGAACATTTTTAGGAGTTTATCCTGCAAACATGAGATATGCAGGACCTCGAGAAGCAATTCTACATGCAATAAGTAGACAGAATTATGGATGTTCGCATATTATTATCGGGAGGGATCATGCCGGTGTTTCGTGGAAAACAGGTGCTTATGGAACTTATGAAGCTCAAGAGATTTTCGATCAATTTTCAAAAGAAGAATTAATGATCAAACCCATGAATTTTGAACATGCTTTTTATTGTAAACTTTGTGATCAAATGGTTACACTTAGAACATGTCCTCATGGGAAAGATGCACATGTTTTCATAAGTGGTACTAAGGTTCGTGAGATGTTATCGAATGGAGAGATGTTGCCAAGAGAGTTTTCAAGACCAGAAGTTGCTATGATTCTTATTGATGCTATAAATAACAAGCGACTTCAACCTGCTCCACAAAAGGGTGCAACAGTCTTGTTTACTGGTTTAAGTGGAAGTGGAAAAACAACAATCTCAAAGGTTGTTGAATCTGAACTTAAAAAACGAGGATATCTTGTTGAAAGATTAGATGCTGATATTGTCAGACAAAATCTGAGTAAAGGACTCGGATTTTCCAAAGAGGACCGCGATGAAAATATCCGTCGTGTTGGTTTTGTCTGTCATCTATTATCTAGAAACAATGTGTTAGCATTGATGGCAAACATAAGTCCGTACATCTCAATTCGTGAAGAGATCAGACAAAGAATTAAAGATTTCGTTGAAGTTTATGTTAAATGTCCTGTAGATGTATGTAAAACTCGTGACATTAAGGGTCTCTATGAAAAAGCAGAGCAAGGTATAATTAAGAATTTCACTGGTGTTTCTGATCCATATGAGGAGCCCAATTATCCTGAGGTTATTTGCGAAACGGATAAAGAAACTGTAGAAGAAAGTGTTCAAAAAGTATTAGACAAACTGGAAGAATTAGGTTATATAGAAACAATTAAACTTCAAGAACCAATCTAGTTTATTTTTTCATTTTTGAACAAAGAAAAATACTATAGTAAAGATAGTTATCATTAAAAGAGCAATTACTATAATTAGCGATATTTGTTTTCCCTTCATTTTATGCTTCAGAAAGTTTCCTATAATTGCTCCAATTGGCATTGTTACAGCTAAAATTGAAAATAGAATCCAATCAATATTCCCCAAAAGAGTGTGTGTAATCCCTCCTGCAGTAGCTTTTATTGATATAACAAATAATGAAGTCCCTGAAGCTATTAAAGGTGAAAGACCAAATAAAATAATTAAAATAGGTGTTTGCAACCATCCAGCACTTATTCCGATTAAACCTGTTATAATTCCTAGCAAAACACCAAGAAAGAATACTAATGTCATACTAATTTCATAAGTAATACCTTTGTGTTCAATTTTCATTATAGGTTTAATTCTTGATATTTTTGTAAGAGCTGTTTGTGTTGAATCAGAATCATTTTCTTCTGATACTTCGTCTTTCTTCTTTCCATTTTTGATTGTATAGATTATCATATTTATACAGAATATAAGAGCTAAAGAACACACTAATATGACAACTACTAAATCATTTATTACTGAAGTTACAAAGGCTCCTGCTATCGCACCAGCTGCTGAAGGTAATCCCATTAGTAAACCAAATTTCCAATCTACTTCATCCTTTCTCCAAGCTAATATTGTTCCAACTATTGTAGGGAAGATCATTGCAAGAAGTACTGTCCCTACAACTATTTCAGAATCATAATAAAATACCGTAATCAAGAGAGGTACAAGAAAACTACCCCCACCAAATCCTCCTATATTACCCAGAACAGAAACACCTACTGCTACAATTCCAATTAGGATGATTTCTAAAGGAGTAATCACAAAATAGTTTATTTTGATATGTTTTTAAATATAGTGAAAAGAGTTTATTTGATTCCTTCTATTATTTTCTTGATATTTTCAGAAATGTTTTTTACAGAATTTCTTTTAAAGAATAAATTTGCATCGAATTCTTTGCTTTTTGTCTTGCTTAGAGAACTAATGAAATCTTTTACAGAACTTATTTTAGTTGCATTTTCTGTTTCTATTAGATATTGCATATATTCATATCCAGGAGCACTAAAAATCATTGTTTTTAGTCCATAGCTTAATCCTTCGTAAATAGCTGTAGAATTCACTCCAATTTGAATCGTTGATTCACTAAATAATTCATGTATATTTTTTCCTGTGTGATCCACTATTTTCAATGTGCTTTTATCAAGCTTAGGATATATCTCTTTCCAATTTGAATACTCTCCTGGATGTAGTTTGTAAATAATCTCATAATCGAGATTTTTTTCCTTACTTAATGCGGCTGCAAATTTTGAAAGTTCATGTCCTACAAATGGTTGAGAAAGGATAAGAATTTGTTTTCTTTTCTTTTTGTTTTCATATTCTTTTTGTAGAATTTCAAGCTCTGTATGTCCAACACTGAGTATATTTTTCTTATCTATAGGATATGTAACAGAATTTTTCCAATAATCTCCAAACGTGAAAAGATAATCAGGAAAGGTAATTTTTCGTGCTTTTTTTCCTTCAAAAGAATATCCTGGATGAAAGCGTGTGATCACACCATGTTGTAATTCTATTGTTGGTATGTTTTGTTCTCTGCAAGTTTCTATAAATTCCTCCTTACCATAACTGCAAACCAATAATACTATTTTTGGCTTAATTCTTCTTAATATACTGATATAGTAAGGTTTGATTCTTTTCCTAATAGTTAGAATATCAGTTACTAGTTTTCTGATGTTTATCCTTACTTTGAATAATAGTGATATTTCTTCAGTAATTTTATCTAATAGAACTTTTTCCTCAGAAGAAAGTTTAATCTTGCCGATACCCCATATTCTTTTCATAAGGACTAATAAATCAATATATGCAAAGTGTAGAAGATTTCTTGTTTTTGCTGGTTTGAGGTATTGAAATCCAAATGGTCCTTCTATTGATACAGAGGAATATTCTAATTCTTCTATAAAATAATCTGTAAATACATCCCACCATTTTCCATCAGATAATTTTTTTCTTCTTGAACTGCTTAATATTAATATATCACTATTCTTAGAGAGAAGCGGATTCTTTTTTAATTGGAAAATAGATTTGAAGAGATAATCTGCTTTTAATACATAATTTCTAATTTTTCTCTTTGGGAATTGATGTGATATTATTTCTTCCTTATCTTCTTGCATCAGTTTAGTTGTAAATATATTCTTGAAAACATGAAATCTAATTCTCTCCCAGAACAAAACTTCATCAACTTTTAAATCAAAAAGCGATAATCTTTCTTCAAATTGAGTATATTTCTCAAAAGCTTCTTTTATAGAAATATCTCCTTTACTCATACTATTCAACTACCTTGTTCGTTGTTTCAATTTAAGTCCATGTAATTTATGGAATAGATGTTTATAAATTTAGTTTCCTTTATAGTAATAAATCTCATAGAGATAAGATAGATAGAGTATAAGTAAATAAACTTAAAAGAAGATTTTTGCTTCTTACATCATAATGAAGTACTTTTTGATGAACCAGCAAGAAGCAGAAGAAGTTTTAGCTGAAAAATCTTTAACTATTGCTGTTATAGGTCAAGGAAGAATGGGTTTACCAATCAGTGTAGTATTTTTAGAAGCTGGATATAAAGTAATAGGAGTGGATGTAAATCCTTTACTAGTTGAAAAAGCTACTAAAGGTGAAATTCAACTCGTTGGTGAACCAGGTGTTGAGGAAGGAATAAAAAAAGGTGTAACAGAAGGTCGCTATTTTTGTACTCTATCCCATGAAGATGCAATAAAACAAGCTGATATTATCATAATAATCATACCTTTGATTGTAGATGAAGACAAAAAGCCAGACTTGACACCTTTAACAAATTTAATGGATCAGATTGGTTCAGTTTTAGAGAAAGGTCAAATAGTAATAACAGAAACAACACTGCCAATTGGAACATCTGAAGAAATTTTTAAACCAATTCTTGAAGAAAAGTCAGGATTAACAGCAGGTAATGATTTTGGTCTTGGATTTTCACCAGAACGAACCTATAGTGGAAGAGTCATAGAAGATGTAACAGTTAGGTACCCCAAAATTGTTGGAGGTATAAACCGAAAAAGTACTGAAAGAATGGCTATGTTTTACGAAACCTTTGTACAGAAAGGAACAATTAAGATGAGTTCAGCAAAAGCTGCTGAAGCAGTTAAAGTGTTCAAAGGTGTTTATAGAGACATCAACATAGCAATAGCAAATGAATTTGCGAAGCTCTCAGAAGGTATGAAACTTAATTTCTATGAAATTAGAGATGCAGTAAATTCAGAACCATTTGGTAATATAATGCTTCCAGGAGCAGGAGTAGGTGGCCACTGCATTCCCGTTTATCCACATTTCTTAATTGAAAATGCTAGTAAAATTGGTCTAGATCTTAATCTTGTTAAAACTGGAAGAGTAACTAATGCATCTATGGCTAAGCATGTTATTGAAAAAGCTGAAAAAGGTTTAGCCTTATTCCATAGAAAACTCTCAGATTCAAAAATAGTAATTTTAGGATTAGCATACAGGGGAAATGTTAAGGAACATCGTTATTCTCCAAGTCTTGAAATTATTAAGCTACTAAAGAAAATAAAAGCAAATGTAATCCTAAATGATCCTTTCTATGAGGAGGAAGAAATTGAAAAGGAAATCGGGATTAAATTCCAAAAAGATACTAAAACTTCTTTGGAAAAAGCTGATTGTATTATTATACTCACAGATCATGATGAATACAAGAACATGTCTCTTGAAGAGGTTGATCAGCTTGCTAGAAAACCTTACGTGATAGTAGATACTAGAAATATCTGGAAGAAAGATAAACAAGAATTTACTGAAAATAGATTATTATTGAAGATTGGAATCTAGTGCTAGTTCTAGAGCATTCTATTACTTGAAATAGAAAGGTTTCCACTATTGTATCTTGATAATATTTCTTTGACAATTTTTTCGCTACTTAAACCATCACCATAAGGATTTTTCCAGTCCATTTTTTCATATTTAATAATGTTCGAACGGATGTCATTTACTCCATTAACTATGAGATTTTCATCAGCTCCAACTAGTTTATTTACCCCCAACTCAATTGTTTCTATCCATTCAGTATTATCTCTCAAAGTTAAACAAGGGACTTCTAAAGTCAGAGCTTCTTTCTGTATTCCACCACTATCTGTTAAAATTATTTGAGCATGTTTCTCAAGTTTTATGAAATCAAGATATCCAACTGGATCTATTGTGATTATTTTTTCATTGGTTAGATGCGATTGAAGATTGAACTTTTCCACCATTTTTCTTGTTCGTGGATGCATAGGAAAAACTACAATCTCCCCTATTTGATTGAGACTTGTCAAAATACTTTCCAACCTTTCTTTAGTATCAACATTTTCTTGTCTATGTAAAGTAAGTAGAAGATAATCTTTTTTCTTTACACCTAAATCATTTAATATTGAACTAATTTTTGCTGCTCTTTCACTATTTCTTAGGATTGCATCTACCATAGTATCTCCTGTTTGAAATATCCAAGATTCTTTGATTCCTTCATCTAAAAGATTGTTAGTGGCTGTTTGTGATGTTGTAATTAGCATTCTACTCAAATGATCTGTTAGACGTCTATTGATTTCTTCAGGCATTCTATAATCATAACTTCTTAATCCTGATTCAAGGTGTATAACAGGTATCTGGAGTTTGCTAGCACTTAATCCACCGGCTAAAGTGGAATTTGTGTCTCCAGGTACTAAGACTCCATCTGGTTTTTCCTTTAAAAGAATCTCTTCGATTCCAGTTATCATTTTACTTATTTGTTCTCCATGCTTTGTAGATTTTATTTGAAGATTAATATCGGGTGCTTCCAAACCTAATTCTTTGAAAAACACTTCTGACATATATGAATCATAGTGTTGTCCTGTGTGTAAATGGTAGTAATCAATCTCACTAATTTTTTGTAGATCTTGCAGAATCGGTGATAATTTAATAAATTGAGGTCTTGCTCCAGAGATAATGAAGAGTTTCATCAATAAATTCTCCCCTATTGCCTTTTTCAAGTTTGTTATTTCTTTTTAAGATTATTTGTTTCCTATTTTTTCCTTCAGAATATCAGTATAAACTTTAGCTTGGTTCTCCCTGCTGAAGTTCTTTAATATCTCCAAGTCACAACCATATTTCAGTTTATTCTCTTTCCAATCTTGGTAAATGGTTGAGAGTTTCTTGCTTATTTCACTAGGATTGTCATTAGTTAAATCATAGATTTGTTTAGTTTTATCGCACATTTGAGTTGGAGATCCTTGGTTACCAATAAATAAAATATGAGAATTAGTAATCATATAATCAAATAGTTTAGTGGGAAGTGCATATTCTCCTTTTTCGGGAATCATCAAAGGCAAGATGTGTGTTTTTTGAAGAATTTTGTAATACTCCTTTTTATCATGAATAAAACCTAGATCCTTAAAATACTCATGAGTATTAGTAGCTTCTAACATTCTAATAATATAATTTCTTGAGGTCATTCCTGCATAGTTTATTTGAATATCTTTTTCTGTCAATCCTTCTTTATTTACAAAATCGTAAAATCCTTTTAGAAAGTTAGTAAAAGGTTTTCTTCTCAATATGTATAAACTACCTACATAAGTAATTGTGAAAGATTTGTTTTTTTCTTCTTGTTCAAATTTAGGAATTTTTTCATGAAAAAAACCATTGTAAACTACATCAATTTCTGACACAGGTTTCTCAATATTATGAGCTATCAATTTTGCACATTCCTCACTAACTGTAACAATAGATGATGCTTGATTAATAATTTCTAATTCTTTCTTTCTATATCTTCTTTCAGTGAGCTTATTTGGATATTTTATGTAAGGACTACCATTCCAAGGATCTCTGTAATCTAGTATTAGAGGAATGTTATATTTTTTTGAGAGATTATTTGCTGTTACAAATGCTGTAAAAATTGGAGCAGAAACGAGTATACAATCAATTTTATGTTCTTTTATTGCTTTTTCTCCTTGTTTGAAAGCTCTCTTAATCCAAGGAAAGCGAGTATCCGGAAAGAACAACATTTTATCAATTTTTAGCAATTCTAATAGAGCTAAGATTTTTGTTTTATATCCCCATTCTCTTAATCTAGGTTGCTTAGCAACATATAATGCAGATATATCTATTTCCTTCTTCAATTGGTTTTCATTTAAATCTTCTTTACTTGTAAGCAAAACAACCTCTATTCCATTTTTAGGAAAATACTTGCAGAAGCTGTAAGCTCTTTCTCCTCCTGGATGTGTTTCCGGAGGAAAAAAATATGTAATTAACAAAATTTTCATTTGTTTTCCTTCAACTCTTTTAGTAAATAGAAACATTAGTTATTTTATATCTTTTTTCTACAAACTTAATATAAGTCTTGAAATTACTTTAAATTGTGAAACTTGAACCAGCTGAAATAATAGAAGCTAAGTACTTCACTCTTCCTTTCTCACAATTATTAGAAAAATATCCTTTTCTTAATTCCTTATTAATTTCAGTAGATCCATTAAAATTTGACCTGGGGGATCCACTTGTTCTTTCGCTTTTAAACAAATATTTATACAAAGAAGTTGTTGGTCTTGAGATTTCTATTCCTCAAAATCACCTTATTCCTTCACTTGGTATAAGATATGCTTATTGCGAATACATGAATTCTTTGTTAAAATCTAATTACCCAGTTATAGAAATTGGTACCGGATCCAATGCTGTAATTTCAATGATTTTAGCTAAAGTATACAAAAAGATTGTTTTAGCTACTGAAGTAGAAAAGAAATCATATCAATCAGCTAGAGAAAATATAGAAAAAAATCATCTAAACAATTCTATAAAAATGATTCAATCAAAAGGAGAAATTATTCATAATTTAATTCCCAAAGGTAGATATTCTGGACTATTGTGTTTTCCACCTATCTATAGAGATGATTTAACAATCCTTTCTAAGAAAAGAGGTTGGAAAGGATCACAGTCTGAATTAATAGGTGGTGGAAAGAAAGGAATGGATTTTTCGTTAAAATTGCTAGAAGAAGCTCTGGAAACCAAGGATGTAAAAATAGATATAATTTCCCTTATGATTTTGAATAGAAATCAGTTGAATTTAATCCAAAAAAAATTACCAAAAGATAGAGATACACATTTTATTCAGATAAATGCAGGTACAAGAAAAAGATATGTAGTAATTATAGAAAACAAATAACCTATTTCTTCTTTATTTCAGTTCCAGGAAATATGAAAAGTACTGCTAGTGTAATAAGAATCGTGTAAAATATCACAACATAGCTCCATGCTAGAATTGAGTAAACGGGAAATCTAAATATTCCATTAACAAGGTAGTTTGCAACTAATCCATAGAACGACCCAATTATGAATATTGTAATGCTTATCCATCTAATCAAACCTTTTTCAAAAAAAGTAACAAAAATAAAAGGGAAAATTAACACGATATATGATAATTGGAATTTTTGATACAATACTAAATATGTTATCAGCAAAACAGCTGTTTGGTGATATATCCATTTTTCTCTTCTAATGAATAAGACTAAACCTATTAAACATACCATTGTTGCAGTTAAAATCTGAAATAAAATGGTTTGTTGCTCCAAATCAATTGTGAAATAGCTCTGTATTATTGTTAAAATTCCCTGATTTCCTGGAGCTTGTATTGGATCTTTTAGAAATAAGAAAAATGTATCAGGAGCAACCAGGTAAAACGGTAAAATAGAGGATATGACAATTATAAAAAATATCAAGGTTTGGATTATTCTTTCTTTCCAATTCTTACTATATATCCAAATTATGGGTGCTATAAAAATCGGAAAATATTTTAAACCAACACCTAATCCAATAAAAAATGTACCCAATGTTTTATTTCCTCTTTCATATAGATAGATAGGTAAAAGAATTAATAACGGTAAAATACATTCATCTGATCCCCAAAAAGTAACTAAATTCAAGAAAAAAGGATTTATGCTGTAAATTAATGCAATGGGGAACGCATATTTGTTCTTCCTTTTTAATTCCAGTCTATACAGAAGCACAGCTGAGAGGATTATTGCAAGCACAAAGAATATTCTAAATACATAAGATGATAACATCATACTACTTGAATTCCCAAAATTTTCATATTTCACAAAAGAACTTGAAAAATCGTTTGCTCCAATCATGGATATAAAAATTAATGGACTCCAAAGATAAGGACTCAAAGGTGCAGCATCTGTAAAGATATCCTTGAAAGGAATTAAACCAAATAAAATTCCTTTACCTCTGTTGTAAAGAACAACTTGATCTGCGATAATAATCCCAAAATCAGGATTGATAAAATTAACATAGACGAAATGGACTATTAGAGCTATAAGATAGACTATTACCGGAATCAAAATCAACCAAATTTCTTTTCTTACAAGAAACACTTTTTTCTTATCTTTTAGCTCTGAAGATTTTCCTATTGTCATTTTGCATCTTTTTTCGGTTTTAAGGGAAAAACTCAAATGCTCATATTTCTATTCTTTTCTGCTAGAAATGAGCTCTGAAACTGAATCCTTTAGTATACGTTCCTCTTTCCCAAAATGGTTCCCACTTATATCAACATTACTGTTAGCAGGTGTAACCTATGGTGTTCAAAGAACAGCTTTATCCTTATATGCAGAAAATCTTGCTAGCTATAGTTTGTTTCAATCTGGTAATAGTCTTACAGATTTCCTTATCTTTCTACAAATAGCTTCAACCATAATTGCTTACGGTCTTTTTAAAGGCATTAGTGGTTTCTTTAGTGCAAGCATAAGCAAAAGATACAAAAGAAAAAATACCATGAGAATTGGATTAACACTTCTTGTTGTTGGATCTATTTCATTAGCTTTTGGTAAATGGTTATGGGCATTAATATTGGGGAATATATTTATTGGATCAGGTCTTGGTTTCTTCTTTACATCCTCAATGTCTGCTTTAACTGAAATAGCAGGAGCTGAGGGTAGTGCTTTCAGTGTAGGAAGCATGGAATTTTCTGTCTATTTAGGTTCAAGTGTTGGAGCGTTCTTTGCAGGTCTTATAGGAGAAAACCAAAATTTCTCAACAAGCTTTATCTTTGCACTCATTGTAGCTGGAGTAGCAGTTTTGATGGGTTATTTATTACTAAGAAAAGTTGAAACAGCTGAATTAATAAAAGGAACAAAAGAAGAAATTCTTCTTGATTCTACAAGAGTGGAAACGAGATGGAGTTTCAGAAATATCTTTCGAACACCAACACTTATACTCTCTTACTTCGCAGGTCATTTCTCAAGAATAATGGATAGTCTTATCGTATTAATACTCCCTATTATGCTTAGTTCAGTATATGGTTTTAATACTACAAGAGTAGGACTTGTAACATCTGGGTTCACATTAGCGTGGGCAATATCAATGCCGATAATGGGAAAACTAAGTGATAGATTTGGAAGGAAAGAAGCAATATTTGTAGGACTTGTAATTGAGGGTGTTAGCTTGATTTTACTAACTTTTGTAGAAACCTTCGCCCTTGTTTTCACTTTAGCTATTTTAGCAGGAATTGGAACATCTGCTTATTATCCAAGTCTCCCTTCAATCACTAGAGATGTTGTACCAATTGTAAAAAGAGAAAAAAGTTTAGGAATTTATAGAGCATCACTTGATTCGGGATATTTTACAGGTCCTTTAATTGCTATAGGTTTAGTATATGCAGCTTCAAACCTAACTTTATGGGGATCTTCATCCCAAGCTCAACTGGGAAATATGTTGAAGTTCCCATTCCTTATAATTGGAGGGATATTGTGCTTATTATCAATTCTCTTCATCTTTTTAGCTATGGAGACTCGACCTGGTTGGATTCAAGCTGCTCAATCCATTAAACATGCTAAGAAAGTAAGAGAAGTTTTTCTCAAACTTGAGAAAGCTTATTCAGCTTTCTTGAAAGGAGACAAAATGGAAAGATGTACAGATCTAATGTTAGAAGCAAAGCAAATGGAGAGAGAAGCTGATTCCTTAGTTTTTGAAGTGACACAAGTATTATATTCAGGAGTAAGACCTGCTCCAGATGACTATCACTTTAACAAAATTACAACTATACTTGATTCATCTATTGGTCACTGTTTACGATCTCTTCGCAAACTTTTCTTAGTTCCAAGAGACAAATTACCAGATAATTTCATTGAATATCTCAAGAAAGAGTGTAAGCTATTAGTTAAATTAATCACAAAAGCTGTTGAAGTTCTAGAAGTTGTGTGCATTCAACCTTTGGCATCACACCCAGTCTTTGAAGAAGTGCATAAACTAGAAAATGCTTTAGATACTAACAGTCATGAAGGATTAGCGAATATCATAAGAGATCCAGGAAAATTAAGCTCTGTTGAAACACTTTTTCTAATACAGATTATTGAAGAATTAGAAATTTCAGCAAATACAATTGAGGATGCTGTAGACGTGATGAAAATACTAGGGCTTAAACATCAAGTTAGTCCTATAATCATCTAATCCCGATAAACTAAAAAAGGTTTTTTTGCATTGTCTTATAATGAAAAAAGTTAATTTTCTTCTAATTCTCACTCTCACTTTATCGCTTCTTTCTTCTACATCATTTTACACATCTCCAAATTCCAGTTTTAAAAATCAGATATATCCAAACTCTAGTGGAATTTTGAGCACAAATCTAACTGTACATCTGAAATTTATAGGCTTTGATAGTAATTATGTTAATGAAGAAGAAATCGAAACTATGCTTCCTAATGAG
>JAEOTE010000159.1 GCA_016839945.1 Candidatus Heimdallarchaeota archaeon
TGATGAGATTCCAACTTCTTGGATGACTTACTTTGCATCCATACCCGGTGTATCAATATGGACAACCAAGTCTATATTTTACGTTATGAAAGGAAATCAACAATTTCAAACGGCAGAAGAGTGGCTTCAATACTCAAATGATAATCATTTAACGTTGGGTGAAGCTGCTGTAGAATACGAGATGGAACTTTTGTCTTTGTCTAAAGACAAAATTTTGACCGAGATGGAAAAACGAATAGATGTGATGCTAAATTCTGTGGAAATGGGAATAAAATCTCAAGTCAAGGGATTGAAAACGGTAGATAGTACTGCATCTCAGATCTCATCTGCGAGTGTTAATAATGAATTGTTTAGTAATTCACGAAACACTTTTGCAGCAGTTAGAGCAATGGCTAGCATGGAGATAGCTTCTTCTGGGGGATTCATTTGTGCTGCTCCTACAGGAGGTTCATCAGGAGTTATTCCAGCAGTTCTGTACACTTTACATCATGAGTTTCAAATTAGTAAAGATAAATTGATTTATTGTGCATTTGCTGCGGCTGGAGTCGGACTAATTCATGCAATTCGTTCGACATTTGCAGCTGAAGTAGCTGGTTGTCAAGTTGAAATAGGTATCGCTGGAGCTATGGCAGCTGCTTCTGTTTGTGAAGCTGCAGGCTGTTCACCCAAAAAAGGATTAGATGCTGCAGCAATCTCATTGCAAAATACTATGGGATCTGTCTGTGATTTAGTTGCAGGAGTATGCGAAATTCCTTGCCACACAAGAAATGCAATATCTGCTTCTAATGCGTTCATTTGCTGTGATTTAGTAATGGGAGGATATGACAATCATATTTCTTTAGATGATTCCATAGACGCTTCAGACGCTTCAGGGAAAATGCTCCCCCCAGAATTACGCTGCACTGCACTTGGTGGAATTGCAGTTACACCCTCAGCAAAAAAAATTATAAAAGATAAAGGAAATCTAGGAAAGGAATAGAGAAAATTAGGTGTAAAAATAGTGAAACCTCAAGAATTACTTTACTTATCTCGCGCTGATATTGAGAAAATTAACATCCCTATGCACGAAATAATATCCTCTCTTGAAAGGATGTTTGTGGAAAAAGGAAAGAAGCAAGTCGAGATGCCTCCCAAACCAGGTATCCATCTCAAGAAGGATTCTTTCATTCATGCAATGCCTGCGTTTATTCCTTCTATGAAATCTGCTGGAATTAAATGGGTTTCTGGTTTCCCGGAAAACTATAAAAAAAAATTACCCTATATCTCTGGTTTGCTGATTTTGAATGATGTTGAAACAGGAATTCCACTTTCTGTAATGGATTGCACATGGATAACTGCAAAGCGCACTGGTGCTGCAACAGCAGTTGCTGCTAAATATCTTGCAGATCCAGCAAGTTCTACTGTTGGCATAATAGCTTGTGGAGTACAAGGTCGGAGTAATTTAGAAGCTATTTCGTGTATTTTCGATATTAAAAAAGTGGCAGTATATGATATTTTTCCTGAAGCATCTCGTAAATTTGCAACCGAGATGGGTGAAAAGTTTGATTTTCCCATAGAGATTACTAACACACCAAGAAATGCAGTTGAAGATATGGACATTGTTATAACTAGTGGTCCTATCCAAAAAGAGCCAAAACCTACAATTGAAAAAGGGTGGTTGAAAAAGGGAGGATTCGCAAGCGCAGTTGATTTCGATTCGTATTGGACTATAGCTTCGCTAAACGAAATGGATAAAATCTACACAGATGATGTGTCTCAAATGGAATATTATAGGTCTATAGGATATTTCAAAGACACTCCGAAACCCGTCGGTGATCTGGGAGAATTATTGGTAAAATCTATCATGGGGCGAGAATCCTCAAATGAACGAATTATGACCATGAATCTCGGGTTAGCTTTGGATGATATGGCTACTGCACCATTAATTTATGATGCAGCAAAAAAATCCTCCATAGGAACGCTTTTACCGCTCTAATAAATATAATTTAATGATTTCTCATTCTTAAGCAATTCAATACTCTCCTCACAATACTGACTATATGGTCTTATTTTATCATAGTTTCGTGTGAATTGTAAATTTGGATTGATTAATTTTATAAATTCTTGTGTAGATTTTTCCCAACCTTTCTTGCAAACTTCTTTTGTGCAATAATTACCTATCTTACAAGCTTCTAAAACTGGGCACCAATTATATGACCTCCAAGTGATTTTTGTTTCAGATTCATAAATTATTGGTACTTCTTTCTCGTTTATTTCTAATTTTTTTAGAAGAAGATTATATGCTTTTCTTACATCTGTCCCTCTAAGATCTAAATCATTTTTATTGTTCTCATACCATTCCTTTCTTTTTTTGTATACCGATGTATTTATTTTCGACCAATCATTATTTTTCTTTGCTTCAGCTATTAATTCTAAAATCTCTCCTATTTTATTATTATCATCATCCATTGTTTGAACAACTGCTATCATAGCAAAAAATCTTCTGGAATGAATTGTTTCAAGAGGACTTACTTTGCAGAATTTGCTTAGCAAAATCAATTATAATTCTCTCGCTTCTGGAATACTCAAAATAGAATTCTTCTGCTCTCTCTATCCAAATTTTTAGTAGATCTTTAGGAATTGATTCCATTGATAACAAAATGAAGATAGACTGGTAAGGTACGTAATGGTTTTCTTGTTTCTCCAATTTATCTCTCTGTTCCCATGCTATAGTGTAGCTCTTCAGAGCTTCTTGTTTTTCGTCTTGAATAGAATACAAGTTAGCAAGATAAAGGTTAGTTTTAGAATGATTTGGGAAGAATTTCTGTACTTCTTTGAAGATTTTTAGTGCTGAAGAAACATCTCCCTTCTCTATTTTCGAGAGTCCCTCCTCTATTAATTCTTTGCACTTATCTTCTGAATAAAGCTCATAGGATTCAGATGTAAAATTCATCCCTAGAATCTAAAGATAGTTTTAGCTATAAAAAATCACTGAATTTCAACAAAATTTAGAGTGTTAGGAAAATGTAATCCACAAAACACTGTTGTAGATATTGCGTAGGTGATACTAATTCATTTTATTAAATGTTCGAAAAGCTTAGTAACAGCTATAAATGTTTGTGTTTATTTAAGAATCTGAAATTTAGTAATTAAAGAATCAAACAATACTGTTAGCTTAAACGAGGAGCTAATATGACTGAAGTAGAAAAGAAAGAGAAACAAAAGGAACAAACAAGTTTCGAACAAATCGATATAACTATGGATTATTTCGATGCATGTGAAAGAATTTTAGACAAAGATGATTCTCTCCTTTCTCCTAATGTAAAGAAGAAGATTTATCCCAGGGATGTAAAAAAGATTACATATAGTCCTCAAACAGAAGCAGTTTATTACTATAAAAGCAAGAATATTAAAGATCTTGAAAAAGGAAGAATTTGGGATTTATTTGAAGATCGAGGGGCTCATGTAGAAAGCAAACTAATCGAAGAATTAAAATCAATTAAAGAAATTGAACGAGACTATAAAGCAATAACAAAAGAAGAAGAACAACTTGAAATTATGAAAAATGGTGAGCTTGTAGAAGCTATTACTGATTTTATGAAAAAATACGGATCAAAGACTAATAGATATCGTATTGATAAGGGAGAAGAAGAGAAATGTAGAGTTTTCAATTTTCACCGAGCTAATTTGAAAGAAGAAATAATATTCTTTCTTACAGATAAACACCTGATTATAAACAGAGAAGAGGAAGGTGGCAATGTTCTTCAGAAAGCGATTAAATATATGAATAGAACTGTAATAAGATGGTACTACGAGGGATTACTGAGGCTCAAACGCTTAGAAGATAAGCAAAAATTATTTTTCAGAAAACTGAAAAACTATCAATAATAAAACTCCCTGTTTTTTTAAGTATTTTATAAAAAATTATATTCTCAGTAGCTTTATGCACATATTACGCTTACTTTAAAGCTAAATTGGGTTGTTTTCTTATAGAAATTCAAAGAGGTGAGATAACTGTTATTCGATATAAATACTGTGTATTGCACTAGATGTAAAAGATTTGTTACAGTGTTTGATTCAATTAACATAGATTTCTCTTCAACTGAAATAATATGTGAAGAATGTGGAAAAATCCTTTTAGTTACAAGGTCAGAAAGGCAATTTCGACTAAATACTGATTATCTAGAGCTTGAAGCTTTCATTCAAAAGGAGAATTCGAAGAAGTCTAAAAGTTACAAAATACCTAACTATGTTTATGGCGCAGATACATATTAAACACGATAGGTTTTCAACTTCTATTGAACATTTTTGCTCTAGAACCACACTATTTTTCAATATGCACATTTTCTCATTTGTGTGGAACCAAAAAGGAGAGACATAGTAGTTGTTGGTGGTGGTCCAGCAGGATTAATTGCGGCAAAAACTGCTGCTGCAAGAAATGTAGATGTTCTACTATTCGAATCAAAAGATAAAATTGGATTTCATGAACATTGTGCAGGATTATTAAGCATTAAAGGCTTGAATTCTTTAAACTTATCAAAAATTCCCTCTGATGTGTTCCAAAATAAAGAGATAATTGGTGCGAGATTATACTCTCCTTCTGGTAAATTGATTGAAGTGCAAAAGAAAAAACCTACAGCATATGTAGTAGATCGTGTTAAATTTAATCTATTTCTCTCTTCTATTGCTGAAAAAGAAGGAGTTGTCATTGAAACATCTTCAAGAGTTATAGATATCAAAAGAAAAAACAATTTACTCGAATTAAGTTTAGGAAGGAAGAATTCTTTTGAGAAGATAAACAGTAAAATTGCTATATTAGCAGAAGGCCGTTTTCCTAAACTTAACAGTCAAGTAGGTTTACCAATTCCTTCTCGAAAAAAAATGGTTTTTACTTCTCAATACTATATGTCTAATATTAGTGGAATAGACAAACAATATGTTGAGCTTTATCAAACCAAAGAGTATGCACCAGGTTTTTTTGCCTGGATAATACCAATAAATGAGGAAACTGCGAAGGTTGGATTAGGATCAAATTCTCTCCCAGCTAGCAAGCAATTGGATTATTTTATTAAGAAACATCCAGTTGCTAAAGGAAAGTTAAACAAATCCAAAATAATTAAGAAAACCAGTGGAGCAATCCCCATTGGCTCATATATCTCACGAACCTATAATGATAATGCATTAGTAGTTGGTGATGCTGCAAGTCAGACAAAACCAACAACAGGAGGAGGAGTTATTTTGGGTGGAATTGCAGCTCAAATTGCTGGAGATATTGCAGCTAAATCTGTAATTAGTGATAATTTTAGCAGTAAATATTTATCTAGATATGCTAGATTGTGGAAAAAAGAAATGAAAAGAAATCTATCTATAATGAAACAAGTAAGATTATACTTGAATTCCTTAAACAACAAAGAAATTGAGAAATTATTCAGCATGGTGGAAGAACCAAAACTCCAACCAATATTCACTGAATTTGGTGATGTAGATGATCAAAAAACAATAGTGTTCAAATTACTTCTCTATTACAAATTTTGGCCATTTCTTCTAAAAACAGGAGTGAAATTCCTTTTTACAAGAAAATAAAGAAAAAAGGTTTTAGTATCTAGTTCGAAGCCCTGATAATTTTAATTTCACTTTTACTTTATTTATCTGCAAAACCTCATAATCAGATGAACCCAAGGGAATAGATATTTTTTTATCAACAATTTCATCATCGTTTTTTCCTGGATCTCTCTCGAAGACATGGAATGGAACTTCAACAATTCCACCTTCAGGGGCTTCTCTAAATTCTGAATAAAGAGTTAATCCTTCTGGAGGTTTAAATGTTTCATTTTTTTCCATTTTAATAGTTCCTCTGTTTGGAATTCTACTACTGTAATGAGGTCTTTTTCCAACTCTAAAGTATAACTCTGATTCATTTCCTAATAAGTCTCGATCTTCAAGAACTTTCATTGAAATTAGTTCAACTTTAACTAGGTATCTATCCCCAAATTCCTTTGTATCTCTTTGACCTCTAGCATAAGTATTTCGATATACTTTCTTAACTACTCTGCGTCCCACAAAATCACCTACTGTAAGTTATTATATCTCTTTATATATCTTTTTAAAAGTAGGATTAAATTGTGAATTTTATTCTTCTTTTAGAAATTCAGCCATACAGAAAGTGCCTCTTCTAGTTGCAGGAATGCGTTCACCTAGTTTGTATTTTTTATCAGCCATTAATACCGATAGAATGCCTTCCCATATATATAAAATAAAGTCACACAAATCTCTTTTACCTTCAACACATTTTTCACCAGGAGCATATGTGCAATACCCTCTCGCAGGAAACTCGATATAAGCAACTCTTCTAGAAACTGATGATTGAATATCCTCGGGTAAATACTTTGTAAGATCCTCTTGAGATTTTGTTTGGAGAGCTTTGATAACATATTGACCTATCATAGAGGATATTTCATGAATGTCTTGCTCAGAATCTCGAATATTTATTAGAAGAAACTCAATCAAGAATCGAATATGTATCTCTGTGAACTCTGTCTTAGCTTTTTTCACATTTGAATCTTCGATATCACTAAAGAATGTAGTTGTAATTTCCGCTAGAACTTGATGGAATATTGGGAGTATCATTGTAGCAGGAAATTCTCGGAGTATTGGAGAAAAGATTGTATCAAGGTCAAGTTCTATACTTGGTTTGATTTCTTCATCCTCTACAGATAAAGTGGGTTTTGCTGGTTGAGCAGCTTGTTGAGTTTGTTCAGTTACAATAGTTGGAGTGATACTAGGTTCTGTGGAAATAACTTCTTCAGTTTTAACAGGTATTGGTTGATCCAATTTCTGAATTATCAGTTGTAACTGTTGAGACTGAAACTGACTCGGAATGAGTTCTACTCTGACATTGGATTCAAAGAGAAAATATCCGAGAGCTTTAATCAAGCCTGTTACAATTATAACATAGGAAAAATCAGTTGCATCTGATGCAATAAACCTATTAGCTCCTAAATTAATTACTGCATTTTCATCCTTTTTCTCAATCGAAATATTCTTCCAACCTAAAACCTCAACTAACAAATCAAACTGTTCTTCGATAGTTAAATCTCTATGAGGTGTAAAGTTGTTAAATACCATATCAGCAACAGCAGAAACAATTACCTCTTCAGTTTCTTTTTGTGATATATCAAAAGATGAGACTATTTTCTTTAATGAATTCATTAGAATTTTAGTTGTCTGTAATGCTCTTAATTTGTCGCTTCCTTTATTCGTCCAAGTAGGAGAGTAACCACTCATTAGTATCTTCCTCAAATTAAGTGTATATAGGTTTTATTTCCTTAATTAAGATGTGGGAGTATCAATTATAAGAATATCTTTAGCGCACGTTAAGCCTGTGATTAATTTATTTCCTTAAGTTGAAAGAAAATAGTTTAATTCAAAAAGCTTAAAACACAAAGGAGTTCGTAACTGTATAGATAGCTTTATTGTGATGATAATGAGCAAAATGATAGATATGCCCAGATGTACTAGTTGCAATAAGATAATTAGTCCTAGTGAAGAAGGAGATACTAGATTTTCTTGTCCAAAGTGCAATGACGTAGTAATTATTCGATGTAAAAAATGCAGATTATTCGGCAATTCATATGTTTGTCCTAAATGTGGTTTTGAAGGGCCCTAATAAGAGGTGATAAAATGGCCGAAGTATTATTAGTTTATGAAATTCGCCCCGAATCTCCAGATGTAACCCCTCAAAATCTAGAAAAATTAATCAGAGATAACTTACCTACAAAATATAAAATGCAAAATGATCCAGAAGAGAAACCTTTATTTTTTGGTCTAGTTGGTATTGTTGCTCAATTTATAATGCCAGAAGAAGATGGAGCACAAGACGAATTAGAAGATTATCTAAATTCTTTTGAAGAAATTTCTTCAATACAAATGTCTTTTGTAACTCGTCTATAAATTAACTTAAGTTTTCTTGTTTTTCTTTTTCTTCCTCAACAGATAGTGGCATCAAGATTTTTATGAAAGAACCTTTTCTCCAATCCATTTCGTCCGCATCTTCCAAGTCAACCATATAGTTGTACTTCTTTGCAATTTCGTTAACAATCATAAACCCAAGGTGTTTTCGAACTGTCTCATCAAATGGTGATAAATCTAAAGCTCTTTGGATTTCTTCTTTTATCTCAGGAGGAGATCCTTCCTTATCATAAATTTTTACTTCATAATATGGATCTTTCTCCACACTTACTTCTTTGCCTGAAATCTCAATAGAAACCTCTTCTTTTGTTGTTTTATGCAAAAGACTTGTTAAAACATAAAGAAACATATCGTGAAGAAATGACCCACCAACAACTTTAACATAGTTTGGTATATTAACATCTGTTTCTATTTTTGTGTCAAAAAACTCCTCTACCACTTTCTCAATAACTGTTGTTAGAGTCATTTTTAGTGGTATGAAATTTAGTTCCGCACCTATAGATATGTCTAGTACATTGGATAATAATCGTATGTCTTGAACTATAGATGTTCCTCTTCTAACTAACTTACTAACTCTATCGATAATCTCCTTTTGTTCTCTTGGAATCTTATCACTAAGTAGCTCGTAATATCCAGAAATTCCAAACAGAATATTGTAAATATCGTGAGTTAATACATTCAGATACATTCTAGAACGATTGGAATATTCTTCTGCTATAGACTGTAATTTCGTCGCTTCGGAGATATCTACTAATGATAAAACAACACAATATTCTCCAGTTAGATTATTAATGGTCGGAGCCATTTGCACAAAAAAAGTTCTCATATCTTTCTTTCCTATCTGGAAAACTTCAATATCAAGTTTCATTGAATCTTTAGCAATATTTGCAATAACCTCTTTAGTTTTCTGCTGTATTGATGCAGAACTATCTTTTTCAAGTTTTAATACATAATCTAGTTTTAAACCAACCATCTCATCATGACTTATGTTGAATATATTTTCAGCTTGTTTATTCAAGTAGATTATCTCGAATCTATTATTTACTAAAATAACAGGAAAAGATGAAAACTCTGATGTTTGCGTAATTTGTTGAATATCATCCAGAAGTCGTTTTCTTTGCAGAGTTAGAAATAATTGATTTGATACAATTCTGAGAAAATGGATATTTGATTCAGAAAGTTTTTCTTGTGTAGAGGATATTACAAAAAGAAAACCAAGCATAAGATTAGTTGAACCAATTGGCAGAATCAAACCATATTGTTCTTGTTCAAACTCAATCTCATTTATTACATTTGATGCATTATAATAGTTAAGATTAGATATCTCTAAATCTGGAGATGAATAATAATTTTCTATTTCCTGACTTAATCCTAATTGTTGGATTAATGTAAATCTATTGATGTCTTTTATGAAGACACCAATTCCTTCAACATCAGTTCTACCTTTAATTTTTGGCAAAATAGATTTAAGGATCAGTTGTAATTCAGTTGTTTCAAGTGTAAGATTTGACATCTCAACAATAAGGTCTGTTTGTTGATGTTTTAGTTTTAATGTGTGCTCTTCAAACCATGAAGAAAGAGAAATTGCAATAATGTTTGATATCTCATTGATAATGTCTAGATAATTTTCCTCATTATATTTGATTGTTTCTTTGTAAAGAAAAATGCTTAGAACTCCAACTATTTTATTTTCCTCAAGAATTATTGGAGCCATTATTATCTCGGTAATGCCTTCCTTTTCTAATGTTTTCTTCAGTTCAAAATGATTACTGATATTACTAACACTTTCCCAGATTGCATTAGTAGCTGTAAATAAATTTGAGTATGGATTTTCCTCATCAAATGCATCCAATTCAAACTCTAGTTTATCTTTTGTTATTTTACCTTCACATATGTAAAGAGGAGTTAAAAATTGAGTTCCTTGGTCATACAACTTGAAAGAAACAACGGATGGATTCAAACTCTTCTTAATTAACATGCATAAATTTTGAAGGATTACAATTTTTCTATCAATACCATCTAATTCTCTTTTCAATAATAGATTAATGAATTCCGTCAAACTATCAGTTGTTTGATTCTCCTCCAAATTAAATTGCAACCCCTTTTAGCCTGATTATCTTAAATAAACGCTCTTTGTTTTTGATTGTTATGTCCTATTGTTGTTATCTGCATGAGCGCGTCTTTCTTTTAACCTCTATTCAATAGTGTATACTTTGATGAATAAAAACCAAATAATAAATATATGGAAATTGCACAATGCAAAGAGGATAATTAATATATGTAAATATTGAAAAATATCACTGAGGAGATACAAACGTTCGACCAGATTTCAAGCTCTCTTTCAAGATATACAGATTTGGTATATGGTTTCTTTCTTGGAAACAAGGATGGAATAATTTACAAAGAAAGAGTTTTTAATTCGAATTATTGTCCTCATCAAATCCTATCAAACATAGTTAAAGCAATATGTACTTTTGCAGAAGAAACAAAAATATCAAAAAAAGGCATGATAGAATTATCAAAATCTAAAATATCTTTTGTAAAAATCCAAGATATTACATACGTCTTGAACCACGGTTTAAAAGAAAAAAAAGAAGCAGATTTGCTTATAGAAAACATTTCCTCTATTTTTGAAGAGAGATCAAGAGCTAAGTTTCATAGTGAAGATCCAGAACAAGTTTTTTCTGGGGCTTCAGCTGTTTTTGAACAGACAATTGATGAACTATTCAATCCAGTTATGGAATATCAAAATAAAAGAGAAGCTGAAGAAGCTGTTACAGCATCAGTTGACGAATTTTTGCTTGATTTAGAACTTGTAGGTGTTCCAATTCAATATGATGAAATTGAAGTAGTTACAAAAGAACGTAAAAAGAAGGAAACTAAAGAAGACGAAAAAACCACAAAAGAACAAAAATTGTCAGCTGTTACCTTTAATATTCTTAACTCAATTGGAGGAATTGAACACCTAGTCTTTATTAACCATGAACTAGAAGAAGCTAGCTTATTTTTCGAAAATGGAAAATTAGAGGAAAAAACAGTTAATAAAACATTGAATGCTTGTCAAAAATTCTTAGATGAAATTGTCAAAATGATGAAAGATGAAGATATTGAGAACGCAATTCCTGTTTCGGAAAAATATCAGATTATATTTGTACCATTAAATGAACATAATTTCATGTATGCAATAGCTACAAAAAATGTTGATCCAGTGCTACTTCAACCTGTTTTTGAAAGGATTGCTAGAAGAATCAAAGATGTTGTACTTGAGTATGAAAAGGATAAATAAACCGCAATTCTACAAATCAGAAATACTTAGTTTTTCATGAATGAGATAGCTTTTCCATTCATTATAACATGAACATTGAACATCTTTATTTAGGATATTAAAATCCTGAGTGAGTGTAAATTCTCTAATAATCTCTATCAAATCTTTATCACAAGATCCACAATTGTGGGCACCTCTTTTAGTACCACCTGCTACTATATCACAAATGACTCTAAGATCTGGAAATTGCGTTTTTATTTCTTTACATAATAAAAACAATGACCATAACCAAGGAGGACGATATTGATTTTTTTCAAACAAATCTGACAGAAGTGTTCCACGGTGGATACTTATTGAATTTATTGAAATAGTGTCTACTCCACTTTCTACTACTTTTGAAACGCTATACAAAATATCTTTTGTTGAATCATACTCAGAAACAAATGGTGGTTTGAATAAAAGATAAGCTTTAACTCTTGCTCCTGCATCTATTGTTATTTTTACAGCTTTTTCAAAATCTTCCCAGTAAAAACCTTTGTTTATTGAATTCCTTAGAATCTCATTATTTGAGCTTTCTAAACCAATTGCTATTTCTAGTTTGTTTATGTTGATAACTTCAGATAGAACTGCTATAGTATTAGAGCTGATATATTCAGGTCTAGATTCTATAACGATTTCCTCAATTTGATTGTATATGGCTATCTCCTTTAAAATTTCAACTTGAAATTCGGTTGGGATTTCCTTTTTGTCAAGAAAACTTCCACTTGTAAAAAGCTTGATTGAGTATTTCTCATCTTTCTGTATTTTTCCCTTTAAAGCTCCTCGAATTGATTTCACAATTTTTTCGAAGTCAGGATGTTGAGGATTGTCATATAAATAACCACAAATCGAACAACCACCACTATTTGATAGAGCCCAAGAGCAACCTTTAGTTGGGAGAATGAAGACTATTGCTTTCGCAGCACCTGAACGAAGTCTATGATCCTCTTCCCAGTGAACTAAATCTCTGGAATGAGAACGACTTTCAAGATTATCGTTCCTTATTTGAGTTATGATTTCTGCAAGATTTTTGTTTATTTTCAATTTCTCACCTTCTTCTTAATTTCTGCTAGCTTTCCTGAAGTCATTTTATTCATGTCTAAACCAGAAACGAATGCAGTTGCGGAAGCAATAATTTTATTGTTGGATATAACAAAAATCTCGTCATTAGGGTGAATGCGATTATCTGCTTCTGCACATCCAGGAGCAAAAATATTACTACCTTTTATATGATCATCCATAAATTTGAGGTTGTTATAAGAATGATGAATAATTTTTTGTGCGTGTTGTGGGAATACTGAGAGAAAACCAGTAGATTTGTGTAGCGTTGCTACTTGTTTCTTTTCATAAAAGATCTGACGATCTCTTGGATATTTTCCTTTGAACTTAATTGCGTTTGAGAATAATAGTTTTCCTGTACCTGGTCCATATTGAAAATCAGCAGTAGCTCTAATTTGTTTGAGCTGAGGAACAGAGGACCTCTCTTGTGATTTTATTTCTCGCTGCGATATCTCTTTCAGAGTAGAAGAAAGTTTTGTTAAAGAATTCTTACTTGTAGGATGAGAACTATCAGATGTGTTTATTACTTCAAAGGATGTCATTTCCTCTATACTTTCTGTAATCTGACTATAACCATCTCCATAAGTATGATTCAATATGATAGTTTCTTTTGGATAATGTTTTAGTATTTCTAGAAGTATTAACTTTGTTTCATCAATCTCATAAGGACTCCATTGACCTGTAACTGGAATATCATAGAAACGTGCTGGGAAAATGTTTTCTAATTCTCGTGGAACAATTGACAAGGGGGATGTTATAATCAATTCAGATATATAATTCAGAAGTTCCTTACTTCCGTCTTTCATTGCTTTTCTGAATAACATATGAGAACGAGAAAATGAATAGGGTTTTTTTGCTGAACATGGAAGTAGAAGAACAATTTTAGATAAAGGATCAGGTGTGTATCTCTCCTTTACACGTTTTCGAAATTCAACAACAGAAGGATGTGAAAACGATTCCTCTCCTATACATTTTAAAGGTGCAGAAGAGATAATTGGAGTGCGAGATTGAATATTTTCCGAATAATTGTTATCATATAATCTTAAAGAAGCTGCAAATGTAACTGAACTGTGAATATCTTGTTCTACTAAAGAACGAAGAGTATCTGTTTTTATTGCATATTGAATTCGACCAATAGCATTCTTGAGAATCATTTCATTATGTTTAAGCAACTCAGGTTTCGCTGAATTACAGTATTTGCAATAACATGGTGGATGATTATCAACACTAAAAGCACCATCAGATGTTAGAAAGTACCCATTTTTTGATGTATAATACGCAATTGAGTTATCAAACAAATCTATTCCAGAGTATATAAGAAATGAATAATATGCAGGAGATATAGGTCCAGGTAAGTAAATTGCTATATCTGGAGGTAATCTTTCTCGAAGCTTGACAAAGGTTTCAGTAAGTTTTCTTTGATTATTGAAAAGAGCTGAGATACCCGTTAGAATATACAAAGAACAATCTGTTTCGATGATTTTATCTAAAAGAGGAGATTCTACATATGAAAGAGGTAAAGTGAAAATTTGTTTGTGAGCTTCATCTAAAGATTGAAACTTGTCTATATATTTGGAAAAATTCTCTAAGGAAAGAGAATCTGGAACATATGAAGCATAAAATGGTTGTTCAGATAAAAAGAAACCTTTTGCAAGGGATTTATCGATTTTTGTATCAGGTAAATTCCAAATCAAAACCTCAGTATCTTTCCTATTCTTAGGAAAAGTGGGTGGAAAAGGTAAATCAAAAAAGCCTGAATAACCTTCTTTTTCTATTGTATTTTCAATTGAGATTAAACCTGGTGTTATAGGATGATGGGTCCTTGTTTCACCTAATAATCTTGATAATCCAATTTGTGATAATGGTTGAAAAAATCTCAATTTGTCACCAGATTTAATCTTACTCAAAGAAAAAACAAAATTGAGAATAAAAAGAATCTGTTAGATTAGATATTTTGGCGGGCTCGGTGGGATTTGAACCCACGACCATCAGGTTAAAAGCCTGCTGCTCCGCCTAGCTGAGCTACGAGCCCGTTACGGTTTCCTCTCATCATACTCTTTTAATAAAACTTTCGTTTTTCATCTATTTATTTCTAAAAACTAGACAATAGCTATGATCATATCCGTAATTATAGATGCCGTCTTCTTTTTCAGAACCATTACCTACCCAATTAACAATTATCTCTCCTTCAAAGTGTAAAACTTCTGAAACTGTCTTTGCAATATCCCAAGCAAGTGTTGTAACCACACCATTTCTCTTTAAATTCGAAACCTCAATTACAATATATGAATCTGGTTTCATAATTTCTTTAACATATGAATAGATTCTTCGTGTATCTTCTAGATATTGTTCATAACTTCCATTAGTTTCGCATGCAGTATAAGGATTCTCTGTATCCTCTTTGTTCATATATACAGGAGAAGCTAAACAAAAATCACATTTTGGGAGTTGATATTCGAGTAATTTTAACGCATCACCATGTATAATATTATCTTTGCTTTTTACATGCTCTTTTATGTATAGATATCTATCTTCTAAATATTCAACTCCATATGGAATCCTTTCCATTTCTTCTGCAACAAAAAATGTAGTTCCTAATCCTGCAAAGATATCTAATACTATGTCTCCTTTTTGAGTATAATTTTTCAAGAAATATTCAACTAAGCTTTCTGCGAAACGATTATCATCATCTTTGAATTGAGTAGGAACCTCTCTCTTGTGAACAAGAGGTAAAGTAATAGAGGTTCTCATTTTAGACACGTTTTACTTATCGATAATATGAATTATTCACTAGAAATTTAGATGAAACTTATTTTTTCAGTTTTTGTGAGAATTATTCCTCTTCTTGTTCCTGGTGCGTTAATTAAGTGCCAAACGGTGTATTGCTCCTCATAGGGGTAAGTTGCAGATACGCCATCAACTGGAACAATTATCCCAAACTTTCTTGAAGCAGCACCAGTTGCTGTATGCAATACTGCTCCATTAGCTGAAGTTCCGACAATAATAACTGTTTTTATTTTATTTTCCTTCAAAATATTTTCAAGATCTGTGTTGTAAAATTTATCAACACCAGCTTTAATTATCGTTTCTTCTCTTTTTGGCAATATTTCTCTTCTTATATCAGCTTTCGTTGCCGCACTTGTTAAGCTAAAGATTACTAGCATTCCACTTTTTCTTGATTTTTCTATCAGCATTTGAATATTATGAAGAGTTTTTAGACACCTAGGTCTTCTTTCTTCGTTACAATTTTGATTTTGAATATCTAAAACAAGAAGAGCTGTTTCTCGTAATTTTAATTTAACTTCCTCTAATTCTGGAGGTGCTGGAACTCTAACTCTTTCCCATTCTTCAATAATGGTCTGTTCGGAAGTCATAGAATTGTTTTACCTCGGCAGTATAAATTTGTATCCCAAAAGCATTTGTTACCTAAACTCATTATGTCTTAATGAAAAGCTTAAGTATAGTTACCCATTTATGTTAATTAACTAAATCTTGGTGTGCTAAGTGGCAATCTATAATCTTTCAAATCATGAAGGTCTTCTTATCTATTTAGCACAAAATCGTGCAATTGAAAAAGAGATTGAAATCACAACTACACAAGTGGCTAAAGTTTTTTCTATCTCTCAACAAACAGCTTCGAGATTTTTACTAGATTTAGATAAAAAAGGACTCATAACATGGAAATCCTCCCCCAAAGGATCTCTTGTACAAATAACACCAGAAGGAGTAGAAATACTCTATAAACTCCGCTTTGAGTTAGAAAGAGCAATACATCCTGACCTTACAACAATAAGGATTAGAGGTACAGTTTTTTCTGGACTAGGTCAAGGGAAATATTACATGTCTCGTAATTCATACGTGAAAGAGTTTGCAGATAAACTTGGTTTTAGCCCATATCAAGGAACACTAAATCTGCGAATTCACCCAAACGATACCGATAGATTAGATCTTATTAGAGGTTCATGGCCAATAATTATTCCGGGTTTTGAAGAAGATGAAAGACGTTTTGGTGATGTATTATGTTATGCATTAGAGATACCTAAATTATCTGCAAAAGTGGCAGGGATTATGCCTAGACGAACTCACTATGGATCTAATATTTTAGAATTAATAAGCGATGTTTATCTAAGAGATTCATTAGATTTAGAAGATGGAGATGAAGTTATAGTAGAATTCAACTTTGATAGAAGTAAAGGATTTGAAAATAAATGACAAACACTCTTGAAAAACTTCTCTTGAAAACCATTTATTCTTGCGTAATGAATAAAACTCCATCGACTTTATCTGCATTATCAAGATTGTTAGAATTATCTCATGATATTTTAAATCCCAGCTTAGAGAGCTTGATTGAGAAAAATTCCATAAAAATAGATTCAAACAATTATTATTACTTAACTGATTTTGGAAGAAGACAACTATCAGTTGTGATGACTGGAGGAACATTTGATCTTCTTCATACAGGGCATCTCTTTACTTTACAGCAAGCTAAATACTTAGGAGACGTTCTAGTTGTTGTAGTAGCTACCAATAAGACAGTAGAGAAAATGAAAAATCATCCTCCAACTAATGATCAAAAAGAAAGAGCTAGAATAATAAGCAGCATAAAAGAAGTTGATGCTGTTGTACTAGGTAGTGAGAAGGATTTTATGGATTCTGTAGAAATAATAAAGCCTGATATAATTGCACTAGGGTATGATCAATTCCATCAAGAAGAGAGATTACATAAAACACTTGTTTCTAGAGGTTATGCTCATACAAAATTAGTACGTTTGAAAAAACATGTAGTAGGAAAATCAACATCCAAAATTGTTCAAGATATAATCAAACACAGCTATAGAAATCAGAAAGATACATAATTCATTAAAATAGTCTACTTTTAGCATGTTCATTCAGAACAGAGATTCTCTTACGACTTCGGCGAGGAATGAAAAAGAGAAAGAAATTATTACAATGCTAGTTGATTTGATTGAAACTTCGTTAGAATTAGCGCAACCAATTCAACTATTGTCCTCCTCGATTTCTTTTGAAGGAGAATATATGCGATTAGAAGATAAGAAAATTAATTTCTCATCTTACGAAAAAATATTCCTCGTAGCTATTGGAAAAGCTTCTCAAACTATGGCAGAATGGTTCCTAAGACGTTCTCCTCTGTCTTTTTCTCGTATTATCATTGTATCACCATATGAAAAAACCAATTTCATCACATCGAAAACTAATTGTACTTTCTATAAAACTGGACATCCAGTACCTGATAATGCTAGTGTTGAAGCTGCAGAACATGTTCTCTCTCTAATCCAATCTTTAAGTAGTAAAGATCTATGCCTTTTTCTAATTTCAGGAGGTGGAAGTTCTCTTTTTGAGATTCCTGATTTCAATTTAACTCTACCCAACTATGTTTCACTAATAGATAAGCTACATCAAAGTGGGGTAGCGATAGATGAGCTCAATACAATTCGTAAGCATTTTTCCAAAATAAAAGGTGGAAAACTAGCAATTCAAACTGATGCTAACATCATCTCATTAATTATATCTGATGTAATAAGTGATAATCCCTCAACTATAGCATCAGGTCCAACTGCACCAGATAATTCAACTTGGGAAAATTGTTTTCAGATATTCAAAAAATATGAATTATATGACGATTTGCCTATCGAAATAATTACAATCATAGAAAATGGTTTGAAGAAGAAAATACCAGATACTCCTTCTGATGAAAAACTGTTTTTACATGTTCGGAATTATATTGTTGGGAATAACTCCAGAATTCTAAGAAGTATAGGGGATGTATTAAGTAAAGATTATTGTGTTGAATTTCTAGATTACCAAATTAAAGGTGAAGCTAAAGAAGCAGGAAGGATGCTAGCAAACATTGCACGTAGGAAATTTGAGGAAAGAAGTAAATGTAAATCTTCATTCTGTTTCATTATCTTTGGTGGGGAAACTACTGTTAGACTTTCTCCAAACAGTGGTATTGGGGGACGGAACCAAGAATTAGCTTTGGAGTTTGCTTTACAAAATCAGGATAAATGTCCTATATATCTGGCATCTTTTGGAACTGATGGAATTGATGGTAACTCCACAGCTGCTGGTGCTATTGTGGGTCCTTTTACAATAATGAACCAAGAAGAATCAATATATGCATCTACAGAGCTAAATAAACACAATTCAAACCAATTTTTCAAATTAAAGGGTGGAGAAATAACAACAGGATACACTGGAACTAACTTAATGGATATTGGAATAATATGTATAGATGTGAGTGAGTAATCCTACCTTCTTATTCCTTGAGATTTTGTTGAAAATTTCTACTTTGGGTTGCTACAAATAAATCAGAAAGAGTTCTCTCAACCAAAACTCTTGCTGTATCTTTTTTACGACGAAAGTCTGAAATCAGATTTTTTCCATATTCTATTTGCATAATTGTCCCATAAATTTCTTTCATGACTTCATAGAGTTTCTTAGCTTCCTCGATATCTCCCTCTACTAGCTTTTCTAATATGTATCTTCTAATTTCTCCAATTAAGTCTGCAATACCTAACAAATAAGCTTGCTCAGGAACATCTAGTTCTTCAATTGAGAGTAATTTTTGATTAGTTATTAATTCATAGAAAAGTTTTGCTTCAGCATATTCTTGCATTGCTACATTTGTAATGTTTAACTGATAATAATGAAATCCCTTATCTATATAATCTCTGATTTTTTTCAGTTTAGATTCTGCTTGATTAATTTTTTCCAAAGACTGATTGCTTTTATTTCTATGAAAACTCTCTATACTTTGACCTGATAATCTTATTGTTTCTCTAGAAAGTGTTAGCAATTCTTCTCTTAAGTTATCTAATCGAATCAATTCATTTTCTATTTGAGTTGCTATTTTTTGAAAATTAGAGACATTTACCATATAAATCAGATTGACTTTAAAATAATATTACATATATCTTGTGTTTCCAAATAGACGCACGAAGAACAAAAATTTAATACTAGCGAAACATTGGAAAATTGAAAACAATTTGGACGATATATATGTTTCTTGCGCATTACTCTAGTCTTCTGAGAAAAATTGATCGAGCTCTACATACTTTTATGGATAACCATATTGAAGCTGTTAAAGGAAGTCCATTTCTTGAATACTATTATAAAAAAATAAATGACTTTCTTTTCACAGGGGGAAAAAGAATAAGACCAATACTTTTAACAGATTCATTCTTATCTATTGCTTCACACAAAGATGATGAAAGAATAATTCCTACATCACTTTCTCTTGAGTTATTACACAATGCTAGTTTAATTCATGACGATATCATGGATAAAGCTGACATTAGGAGAGGTGAGAAGACATTTCATATTTCACTACAGGATTATGCAAATGAAAAATATTCTAATACCAATACTAATACTGATGATTTTGGTATTTCTATGGGGATTTTGGGTGGAGATTTTACATATAATCTGGCCTATAAAGCGATAAACACAACAGACTTTCCTCCTGAGGTCACTTTAAAAGCAGCAATTGAGTTCAATGATGGTTTTTTTCAAATAGTTCAAGGAGTAATAATAGAAACAGAATTTATGGGTAGGTTTACAGTTACTGAAGATGAATATTACACAATGATTAAAGGTAAAACAGCTGCTTTATTTGAAAAAGCTGCTAGAATCGGCGCTATATTTGCGGAAGGCACTGAATCGCAGATAAACGCTTTAGGTAAGTTTGGATTAACTGCTGGAGTTGCTTTTCAAATAGTAGATGATATTATCGGAACCTTCGGAAATCCTAAAAAAACTGGGAAACCGGTAGACAGCGATTTAAAAGAAGGAAAGAAAACTATTCTAACAATTAAGGCTATTGAAGAAGCAGATGAAAAACAGAGAAAAACTTTATCAAAAATAGTTGGTAATCAAGCTGCTAATAATGCAGAAATTAATGAAGCTAGGGACATCATAAAAGAAACTGGAGCATTAGATTACTCAAGAAATAAAGCTAACAGTCTTTATCAACAATGCATTGCTTTTCTTGATGAAGTAGAACCAAAAATAGATGAAAAATATAAGAGTCATCTTACAGAAATCGCAAAATTGGGTGTTAAAAGGGAGAAATAACAAAACGAGTGTTTCATATGGAACTTCCTACAGCTGAAATAGTTTGTCTAGGTAATGAACTATTAATCGGTGTCACTGTAAATACTAATGCAACATTTATTGGTGATAATTTAACGAAATTTGGTTATGAAGTAAGAAGGGTGACTTGTATAAGAGATGAACTTGCATTAGCAGTTGATTTTTTCCACGAACTATTCAATCGAAAACCAGATATTATAATTATTTCTGGTGGATTAGGACCTACATATGATGATATTCAATTGGAGGTTGTTTCTAAGGCAACAGGAATCCAGCTTCAAGAAAATTCGGAAGCTCTAGCAATGATTGAGACATATTATAATCAAAGAGGATTATCTCTCTCCAAAGAGCGTAGGAAGATGGCAAAGATGCCTATTGATTCTACAGTGCTTCAGAATGATATTGGAGGTGCTCCTGGGTGCTTTTTGAGTTTTAATGATATGAGTATCTTTTGTTTACCTGGTGTTCCTTCAGAAATGAAAGATATCTTTACAAAAAGAGTAGCACCTTTGTTGAAGGAGAAGAATCAAATTACATTTCATGAAAAGAAGTTCCAGGTTCTTAATTGCTTTGAAAGCCAATTAGCTCCTTATATCAATGAAGTGAAAAGTAAATTTTCTGAATTATATATAAAATCCCATCCTGCCCACGAATATAAATCTGGAATAGTGATTCACATCTCTGGTGTTGGTGAAATTCAGAAAGAAAAAGTTCAGCAAGCTAACAAATTAATACAAGAATTATTTCAAAAACATCTAACTAAAATAAAAATTCAATCCTTTATGGAGTAGATAAAATGACAAAAAGAAGGTATGTTATATTCCTGTTGGGAACTGCCGGAAGTGGAAAAACAGTTCTGACAAAAACATTGTATGATTGGTTTGATCAAAAGAACTTAGATGTTGCTACATTAAATTTGGATGCAGGAGTAAGAAGATTACCTTACAACCCTGATATTGATGTTAGAGACCTTGTAAATATTGATAATCTAACGGAAAAGCTAAATCTTGGTCCAAATGGGGCAATGATTGCTAGCATGGATTTGATTGCAACAAAAATAGATGATGTTAGATCTGAAATCGATTACATCGAACCAGAATATCTACTAGTTGATACTCCGGGACAAATCGAGCTCTTTGCATATAGAAGTAGTGGTCGATTAGTTTCCTCTGTAATCTCTGATGATAGCCAGCCAGCTTCAGTTTTTTTGATAGATCCTTCTATCGTACTTCGTCCTGAAGGATTTTCTAGCCTTTTATTACTTAGTGTTTCAGTTGCGTTTCAACTTTCTTTACCACAGATAGTTTCTATTTCAAAAGAAGATATTATTGAGAAGGAACAAATGGAGAATCTAGAAAATTGGATTGATTCACCTGAAACATTGTTAACAAACTTACAAGGGAGTGGTCAAGTTACTCTTTCTCAGCAACTAGGGATGAGTATTATAGAAATTCTAGAACAGTTCAAATTTACTGGAGAACTTTTTCCAATTAGTGCAAATACTGGTTATAACATAGACACATTGGTTGGATTAATAGAAAGGGAGTGGGGAGAAAGAGATGATTTCTATGAATAAGAGTTACAGAGATTAGAAGTAGTTATTTTCCATACCGTCTTTTTCTGCCTTGAAATGTTCTAATAGCTCTCCACAAATCTATTTTGCGGAATAATGGCCAAAAAACATCAGCAAAATAGTACTCAGAATAAGCTGCTTGCCACAAGAGAAAACCAGATAGTCGTTCTTCTCCTGAAGATCTAATTATTAAATCAGGATCTGGAACACCCACTGTATATAAATGAGATGCAATCAAATCCTCATTAACATCATTCAAATCAATTTCATTGTTTTTTGCTTTTACAATTATATCTTTCAAAGCATCAACAATTTCAGCTCGACCACCATATGCCATACAGAGATTAAATCTAAATTTATTATAATTCCCTGTAGCTTTCTCTGTTTTCTTTATCTCCTCCTGTACTTCAGATGGTAGTAAATTTATTCTCCCCAGCACTTTAAGTTGTATTTGGTTGTTATGAACTCTTTTATCTTCTCTAAATTTCTGAAGATATTCCTTTGCTAGTTGCATTATAGATTTAACTTGGCTATCAGGTCTTGTAAAATTATCAGTTGAAAAAACCCAACATGTTATGATCTTTACTCCTAGTTCCCAACACCAATCTAGAACTTCTTCTAGCTTTTGTGCACCTAAATGGTAACCTTCTTCATATTCTACCCCAAGTTTTTGACTCCCTCTTCTATTCCCATCTAAGATGATTGCTATATGTTCAGGAATTGGTTGATTCCTTATCTCTGCAGCAAGTTTTCTCTCATATAATCTGTAAATAAATTTACGTGGTAGTAGATTCATCATTGAACCTCTTATCTGTATCGTTAATTATTGTGGAAATAATCAATATTTAAAGAAATTGAATGATGGTTTTTAATAATTTAGCGAATACTATATAACCGTAAAGAATCCTAATTATCATAGAAATGACTGAAAAAGTCCTTAATATTTTAAGAAGGCAAAGTAAAAGGGTTTGTTGCGTCTCTGATGGTGATTTATTTGAGAAAATACCCCCTTCCTCTATTGAATTTCTTCTTGAACAGATACAAGAAATTGGAAGTATAAGAAAAAACATAGTTATTTTTGATCATCAGTTAAAACCTGAAATCTCTAAATTCCTCATTAAGAATGGTTTTTCTCCTGTAATAGTCCCATCTGATAAGGATGTTTATTTCGCAATAGAATGTCTTGATATTGTAAATACTCAACAAGCAGATATTCTTTGCTTAGGGATTATAGAGACGACACAACTTCCAGTTGTGATCTCAGCTAGAGAAAAATTAGATATTCTACTTATCACACAAACAAAAGAAGATGCAAAAGACTATATGCCTTTTGTTGATTTTTTGGTTACTATCGAAGATCTATTGAAAACAAAATAAAAAAGTTCTATTTCTAAATTAATCCTTTTTCCACAAGAAGTCTAAATTCTTCCATAGATAGGTTTTCACCTTTATCGTATTTCGCATAAGCTTTTTGAGTGCTTTCCTCAACATCAGTTTTTAGTTTCTCTCGCATTTCTTTTCTAACTTTTTGTTTAAAATCTCTCAATTGATTACGTAATTCATTTTTTTCTGAAACTTTTGAAAGAAAATCACGATGAAAACTATCTGCTATTTTTTTGTTTTTAAGAAAAAGCTTCTGATGTTCTCTTTCTAGTTTCCTTAATGAGTTTACTTGATGATAATGCTGATTCATTAGATTATGATATATCTGGGATTCCTTTGCATAATCAATTATCTGATTATATAAATTGTTAACTTGCTTTTGAAAAGAAGCGATTTCTCTCCACATACTAGTTTGTCGAGTTGTAATATGAACTTGTTCTGCAATTTTATTTAACTGTTCAGAGTATTTTTCTAGTAATTGAACCATTTCCTTCTCTTGATCTGGAGTTAAGACGCTAGTTTGTAGCTCCCATTCTAGTTTGTCTATTTTACTATTCAAACCTCTCATTTGTTTTCTCTTTCGTTGAATATCTGCTTTGTTAGTAATTTCTTCTTTCTCGATTATCTCATCTAGTGTTTTTTTGTTTTCCTGTAAAGTGTTTTGAATTTCTTTTCTTCTTTCTTTCAATTGCTTAACTTGAATATTTAACTCATCGCGACTTTTTTTATTTTCTTTTGCTTTATCAAGGAGTTCGTTAATTTGCTTAATAGTTTCATTACGCTTAGAGAGATTTTCTTTTGTAAGCTGATTGTGTTCATTTCTTTGCTTAGAAAGAGATCTAATCTCTTCCTCTAACTTTCCTAGCCTCACGATTAAATCCTCACTTTTATCATGATTATCATTTATCTTGTTCAACAAATCAGCTCAAGAGAGGAAGAATCTACTGTTTTTAAAGATTTTTCGTCATATGACACTAATATAATTACTAATAGCTAGTTTTTAAGCAAACTAAAAAATGAAGTTATGAATTTTAACTATAAAATCAAATCAGCTTAATTGTCTTTCTACTTCTTGTCCAGCTCTAGCCATATCTAAGAAGACTAAACCTAGTTTTGCCTCTTTCCTAGCGCTAACAGTCAATACTGCATTTTGGCCTGCAGCTATAGTGATAATATAGCCATATGCTCCCTCGATAAAGATTTTCTCTAGCTCTCCTCTCTGCATCTCTTGAGCTACTCTTTCTCCTAAAGATAACATTGCTGCTGTCATCGCTGCTAAACGTGCTTCTTCTATCTCTTGAGGAAGAACAGATGCTATAGGTAATCCTTCAATAGATACAATAGCTGCACTTTCTATTTCTGGTACTTTTATTTTCAAATCGCTTAAAGTTGTTTTCAACTCATTTGTTTTGTTTTCAAATGTTATTCCAAACGCCATTTGGATTACCTACGTTTTTGATACCTTTCTTTAACTTATAAACAAAGCTATTATTAGTACATTTATATCAACATTGCTTTTAAATTTATTTGGTTGGGCAAAAACCCAGTATCTTCACATACTATCAATTATATCTATTTGCTGAAGAACAAAATCTCTTATTTGTTGTTCTGTTGGAATTTTTGATATAATTTTACCATTTTCCATAATTTTTTCCAGTTTTTTCTCCATAACTTCTTTGCACAAAGGACAGGTAATTTCTTCAACTGAAAATTCTTCACACAAATAAATTTGACATTTTGAACAGAAACCTACTTGTTTTCTAGCTGCAAACTTCCCTCTTTTTGCAATTGCTTTATCTTCAATTTCAACTATATCAAGAGCAAAGTCTACAGTTGGACTGTTAGATACATAAGTTCCAACACCAAATCCATCTGCAAAATCTCTATATTCTAGAACGGTTTCTTCAGTTAGTCCTCCACTTAGAAATATCTTTACATCTTCTCGTTTTCTCAATTTTAGTTCCCATTTGATTTCTTGTATAATTTCTATTAAATCTCCTCTTCTTGATCCCGGTGTATCTAATCTGACTCCTGCTAGTTTCTCACCTAAAGCTTCTAAGGCTTGTAGAACTTCTACTCTTTCATCATTGAATGTATCCGATAATACAATCCTTGATACTGATTTATCGATGCTTGAATCAAAGGATTTTGCTGCGTTACCAATACCCTCTTTTAACATAATAAGGGCATGAGGGATGGTTCCTGTTGCTGGTATTCCAAGTTTTTCAGCACTTAAGACACATGAAATACCATCAAAACCTGCAATATAGCAAGCTCTGTCAATAATCGGTGCAATAGCTGGTGGCATTCTTCTTATTCCAAAAGAAAGTAAAGAACGGTTCTGAGCTGCAATTCTAAGTTTTACAGCTGATGTTCCCACACCAGATTGAAAACAAAGATATCCTAACAAAGGCGTTTCAAAAATAGCAAAATCTCCATATGCTCCTTCAATGACTAGAAATGGAATTCTCACTCCATTTATATCTTTGTGAGGTAAAATTGTTCCTTCCTTAATTGCATATACATTCACATTTAGCTGAGCTTGAGAAAAGAGTTGTAGTACATCTTGAACTCCCAGAAACAATAATCTTTGCCCACCTCTTGGTATCCCTCCTGTTGTTATTTCAGCCCAAACTCTAGTTTTATCTAGATTGTCTTTTATTAAACATTCTTTTGTTCTTAAGAAATAAACATCTGTAGTTTTACCTTGAATAATCTCCTCTTGTGTAGCAATCCAATTTTTGTTTTGAGCCATATATTTACAACACACCTGATAGTAATTTAAGACTTATTCTATTGGGGAAATAAAAGGTAAGAATTTAGAGTAAAGTAATCTATAACTAAATATAATAGAAAAATGAAAAACCTCATCTTATAGAGAACTATATAGAAGAAGCTTCAACGATTTATCTGTAAACTCAACAATTCTTTTTTCAACTGATTTGGATGTAGATGAAATTTTTGCCTCTATCTCATCCCTTTCTCTTCTTAATGAAAGTGTTATTCTATTTCTATCGATTTTTAAGTTATCAGTCTCTTCTTCTAGTTTTTTGATTTTTATATCTAGTTGCATTTCTCTAAATTTAAAACTGATTGCTTCATTTTGTTGTATCATAAATTTAGCTCTTTTCTGTAATTCTAAAATTTCATCGTTAAGTATCTCATCTATATTGTCATAAGCTCTCTGTAATTTCTCTTTCTTCATCTGTATTGCTGGTTCTTTTGAAATTTCTTTCAACTCTCTGAGCATAGCTTTTACTCCTCTGTATCCCTCTCCTTCTTTTACGAATAATCCTATAGGATCTTTGATCATTGTTTTCATCATATCTTTATAGGAATCATCTAAATTGATTTTTCGAGTATCAGAAGCTCGTAAAACTTTATTGCAAAGTTTCTTAATCTCTGAAACCTTGTTTGCAATTGAAATTTCAATATGTTCCATTTCTTTATTATTCTTCTTAAGTTGTTGAAATCCAGGATGATTTTTTAGTTCACTAAGTTCGTTTTCCTTTTTTTCGATTGTATTCGTAATTTGTTCTACTTCATCTGCATGCGATTCAATTTCATCTTCTAAGAATTTCTTTCTGTCAACGTTTTGAATGAGTGATTCGATATCATCAGAAACTTTCTCATATTTTATGATTTCAGCGTAAGAAACCATTGTTTTGTTTTCAAAGTTGTGTACTTCTTCTTTCAGTCTTGTAAGAGCACGATCAAGATTTTTTACTTTAGTTTTATATGATCTGTCTCGTTTTAACCATGAAAGGTATTTAGCTAACATGGTTACATATGAACTAATCTTGTTTTTCAGCTCGCTATTAAAACCATCTATAATATTGTAAGTTATGCTCTCTGGAATATTTAATTCGGTAAAAGTTTCCAATGTATTATTATGAATTGTTGTTGAATAATTCTGATAAACATCAGGATCTTTTAGATCAGAGTAATCAAATCTATGAGCTGCAGTTTTTAATTCTTCAACGCGATCCGATATAGATCTTATGTGTTTCATAGCATTATTTCTGTAACTTGAAACTATCGAAGAAACCTTATCATTGAACCAATCTAATGCTTCTTCTAGAGTTTTTTCCTGAGACATCGATGCCAACCTTCGGTACTCTTTAGAAATATGATAATATAAATTATTCTTTTTTGTTCTGATTATCTTTATGTTCCTAATTTATAATTTTTTAAATTTTTCATATAATGAAATATAGATATATTGTTAAACATTGAATCAATCTCTAACCAAATGAGTGAATTTGTTTTTCGATGTTTTGGGCACAAAAATGTTAGTGCTTCTCATAAGTCTACATTAGAATTTACTGTTGATGAAAATTTAACAGTTAAAGGAGATTGTATTGTTGGTGTTAAAGCAACCAGTAATCTTTCAGATATACCTGAATTAATGAAAAAGCAATTAAGAAAAACAAGATCTAAAGTTTCAGTAGTTGTTAAGGTAAATGAAACTTGTGAAGAAATAATCGGTGAAGGGAGTTCTAACCTTAAACTAAGCGGAAAAGATGCCATGATAATCAGAAAAAGCGATTATATTTGTTCACGAACACTGATGATTAATGCTAACAAAGCTGCAAATAATCTTTCGAGGCAGTTAATCGAACTAATGCAGAATCCAGAAACAGAAATGATTGTTACTATTCAGGTTTCAGATACCTTAAGTGAAAATTCCAAACATGCTTGAATTTCATAAGGTGCACTCTCTCTAACCTTTCTATAATCAATGACTTGTATAATTTTACATCCTAACTTTTCCAATTCCTCTTCAAGTATTTTCAACATTGTTTCTTTTGGAGATTTATCTTTACTGAAATAATAAAAATAAATAGTTCCACCAGATTTTATTTGTTGACAAGCAACTGATAGATATTCCAAAGATTTACCTGGAAGATTCATTATAATCCTGTCTGCTTTTGGAAGTGATGGAGAAACTTTCCTACAGTCTCCAGATATGGGCGTTATCTCTCCTTTCAGTTTATTTAGCTCGATTGATTTCTTCAAACAATTGATTGCTGTTTCATTAATATCTGTTGCGAATATTGTTGCATTGCAATTTTTAGCAATATGAAGTGGAAAAGGTCCTACTCCTGTAAAGAGATCAATTATGATATCTCCATCTTGAGTTTTTTTTGAGATTAAATTATGTTCATTACTTAATCTTGGACTAAAATATGTTTTACACACGTTAACATGAATACGAATACCATATTCAGTGTGAACTGTTTCACATTTCTTCTCTCCCGATATATGCTCTAATTCCCTTATCCTCAATTCACCAGAAACAGCTGAAGCTTTATGATATACAGATTTTATTGAAGGAAACACTGAAAATAAGGCATCACCAATTTCCTTTTTGTAAAGCTCAAGTTCATCCGGTATTTCAATTATGGCTATATCTCCAATCACATCATAAGCTTTAGGAATGAAATCATGTAGAGTTTCAGGTAATAAGTTCGAAATTGCTTCAAAGAGATTCTTTGGAAGTACAATTTTTTCCACAAATAAAAATTCATTAATGAAATATTCTATTTTCTCTGGAAGAGAAGACAATAGATTTTGAGCTTCCTTAGATGACAAAATAAGTGGAATAATCAATTCATCTTCATTCTTTACAAAAGATAGAGATAGATTAATTGCATCGTGAGTTAGAAGCCATTTTCGCAAAGTTTCAGCGTTTGCAAAATTAACTTTCACTCCTGTCGACTTTACTTCCATTGACTATTTCCCCGAAAGAAAGCTTTTAAGAGTTATTCTTCTGTATTAAGATAGGATTCAAAAAATATAACTAAACCGGGTGGTTCCCTCTTGATTAAGGCAATTCTCGTACTAAAAACAAATGGTTCTTGTAGATACTTCAGGATCTATGATGAAGAATGGGGAACGTCCGAAAGGAATATGGAGGTTATTAGTTATATAACTGCTGTAACCTCAATAATAGGGGAGTTCGGCGAAAAATCTCCTAGTTGCATTGAATTTGGCAACAATGAAATTATTTGTGAAGCAAAAGGTGGATATATCTTAACAATTGTAAAAGAAAAAGGAACCCATGAATCTCTAGTTAAAAGAGTTAAGAGAAACTTCAGAGATAATTTCAAACCATTAGAAATATTAACAGAAACTCCACATTGGATAGAAGATGATGATTTCTTAAAAGAAGAAAGAGAAGGTATTTACAGATTTATGAGAAACCTGAATCTCATAATCAACGTTAAAACAACAGAGCGTGAAAACAAAATAACAACATCTTTGAAATCAGAAAGTGAGAGGATAGATAGACCATTAGTTATAAGCGATTTGGATTTGTTGATCACAGTAGATACAGGACAACCAGTGTTCTTGTTGCTGACACTATCATTACCATATGATGCAACACTTTTTACAGCATTCATGTCAGCAATCTTAGATTTAGGAACATCAATAGGATTAGGGGAATTAACGAAACTAGAAAGTGAAAATATAGTTATTTATGTTCAGAAAATACAGAAAGCATTTGCTGTAGTAATAACACAAAATAAGAAGCATAGAGATGCATACAGAAGATTCACAGAATTTATTGCTGATCTTTGTAATGACTGGATAAACAAAGACGATGTTGGAATTGATGAAGCTTTTCAGATTTTTGAGGAAAGAAGCCAATTTGAAGAGATAATTAAATTAGTAATTGACACAGATACATGGGAAAAACACATGATTAAAGAATGGGAGAGAGAGTATGCAGAACTAATGGTCATTGAACAAGAAGTTAGAACAAGTCTTGGATAAAATGGTGAGCCTGGCCGGATTTGAACCGGCGACTAACGGATTTCTTCTTGTAAACACTCATGTTTACTAACTAAGAGTCCGGTGCTCTACCTGGCTGAGCCACAGGCCCTCCATTTCTGTAAGATTATTCTACGTCTCTTTCGTTCTATGTTTTTTAATAAAACTTTCGTTTACTCATTCTATAAATCATTTTAGCTCTTCTCCCAAATAAATTTTGATTTTAGAATATGTTTTTAAGCAAGTTTGAAGTTATTTTTTTCTATGTCAGAACAACGTGAAGTTCCTGAATATGCAAAACCTGCTTTGTATGTTGGTGCAATGATTTTAAGTTTAGTGGGTGCAATACTTGTTTTCGTTGATACCTTTGGATATTGGTATGAAGGCGGTTGGACGTATTGGTATGGTTATGGTATTGATACAGAATTCACCCCCGGTTTTCATAAGTTTCTCATCGTGCTTCTAGGAATTGCTTTCATTTACGTATTACTAGCTGCTTTACAACAATTATACCCTGTTCTCAAAGTATCCAAAGAAGCAGATAAAAAAATAGGCAAAAGTGGCTTTTTTACTGCTTTAGGTATTATTGTATTGACCATACTCCTTACAATTCTATTCTATGTTTGGACAGGTAACATTGAAAATCATTGGGCTAGCTACTTAAACACTGGTTTTTATGCGGGATTATTTGGCGGATTATTATCTGCTCTCTTCTTCTGGCTTGCTGGGAGAATAGAACCAACAGTTGCTAAATAAAATTCAACAAATACTGGAGTAGCAACTCCATTCCATTTTTTGAGAAGTAAATAATCCTACGAAGTAAAAGATATTAAGTAGGGTGTTACATTCGGTTTATGAATAATGGGACAAGCAATAATTCTCTTAGAATTCTTATCACTGGTGGATCAAGTGGAATTGGAGAAGCGGTTGCTCTTGAAATGGCTAAGAACGGACACAGTTTTTACTTAACAGGGAGAAACAAAAATCGTTTGAAAACCATATGTGATTCTTTAACCTCATTAGGATGCGAAGCTTATTTTGGTGTTGGGGATGTTAGTGATGAAAACAAAGTTAACCAGATGCTCGAAGAAGTGAAAAGTAAACTTGGTGGTGTAGATGTTGTTTTTGCGAATGCTGGAGTTGGTTATTTTGGTAATCTAGAGGATTTGACAATTGAGCAATATGATGAACAATTTAACACAAATGTTAGAGGAGTTTTCCTCTGGTTGAATAAAACCTTGCCACTACTAAAAACACAAAACAAGGGACAAATTATTGTAACATCTTCTAACCTTGGTCTTAAAACTGGTGCGAGATGTAGTCTTTATGCTGCTACTAAACACGCTATTCAAGCAATGGTTTGGTGTCTTCGTGAAGAATTAAAAGGTACTAATGTAAAAGCTGCAACTATTAATCCTGGTTCGGTTGATACTCCTTGGTTTAACGGAAAAGATGTAGATAGATCTAGAATGTTAGCTGTAGAGGATATAGCAAAGGCTGTTAGGTTTATCATTGATCAAGATGAAACAAGCAACATTGATCACATATTGTTAATGCCTGGTAAAACCTCATGAAAAAAGATAATGTAGTATTCTAAACATCTACTTTAAAGTCACGTTGAATCCTTACTAACTTCTGTGATATGGGATTTAACTTTGCTTTTTCAAAAGAAACAAGAATATCTGGTTTTTCGCAAGAGTAGGATTTAAAGACATCACTTATTTTTATTTTAATATCTTTAACTATTGATTCTCTATTACAATCTTCCGATTTCAAGAGCAAACGAACTAATACTTTTGTAAAAGATTTTTGGATTACTTGATACTCCATTATGTCTTCTGAAGAAGAAATAATTGCTCTACGTAAGTAGTCTGGGAAAATGAATTGTAGTTCTCCACTGTCCGTTCGATATGACCATAACAAATCATCTGTTCTTCCTTGAATCTGCCCAATCACTCTGAAAGAGGAACCACAAGTGCATTTTTCTTGACTAATTGTAATTAAATCGTTTAACTCATATCTTATAATTGGTTGAGCTCTTCTATGTAAATCTGTTACAATCATTTTATAACATGTTTCTCCAGGATTAGTTGGTGTCCCATCAGCGTTAAGAGTTTGAACATGTATTAAATCTTCATTAATGTGTAAAGATCCATTTCTGCAAGACATGGCAATTGGTCCCTCGCTTGCTTGATATATCTGATGAATTTTGCAACCAAAGATTTCTTCTAAGTTTTCTTTCATCTCTGGATACAGAATTTCTGCAAAAGAAACAACTCTTGGTGGAGATATCTTCAACCTATTTTCTTCAATTTCTTTAGCAAGAATTTGAAGCATGGAAGGAGACGCAGAAAGTACATTTGGTTGAAGCTCTTGTAGTTGCTTTGTTATTTCATCTATTGGATTCAGTTGACTTATATGAGTAAGTTTTTGTCCAAATTTATCTATCTGGAATGCAGGTGTTGTTACCCTCAGGATAAAAGCGATATTAAGTCGTAGAGTTCTAGGAAAGCTAAAACGGGCGAAAAAAGCTGCTCGTAAATACTTCTCTTCTGATGGACTAGTTATAACAATTCCTTTATTGCCACTTGTTCCAGAAGACATCGCAACGTTATAATTACCGAATCTTTCCTCAAAATTTTGTGTTTCCTCTATTTTTAAACAAAAGTCAACAAGATCTTGTTTTTTTAATCCAACAGTATTATACCCTGTTAAATTATCCATCATAATTTGTTTATTTATTGTTGGAAGATTCCAAACCTCATTAAGGTTATATTTTTCATAAAGATTATTGAAGAATTGTGATTTTTCGTTTACATATTTTACAATGTTTTGTGCCTTTTTTAGTTTGTATTTCTTAAGTTTCTCTTGATTCATTCTCCTAAAACGTTTTTTACATGCTAAAAAGAAATATAAGAAAGATTTAGTTTCAAGATCCACTTATACACCCTATTTTTTCTAAAGATGATATGAAATAACAACTATTAAACAATTTTGAGATGAAAAATAAAACATCTATTTGTCATATTAAACAGCATAAAGTTTTTTCAACAATACTTCTCTTGCTAATGATTGAAAAGCTCTCTTAACTCCTATACCCTCTATAGCTATTGTTTCATAAACAGGAACATTTGTACCTAAATCTAATGCATCAACTAATTCACTTTTTGGCATTGCATCAGGAGCATCTCTTTTATTCAATGCTAATATGATGGGTATTTCAGTACCTATTTTATCTCCTAATTCCTTCTTCAGTTCTTCTGCTGATTCAACGTTATCTGCAAGCATTGCTCGTGAGGAATCTGCAACAAAAAGCAATCCGTCAACCCCTTTAAGAACTAGAGATCTTTGGTGTCTATGACGTCTTTGTCCTGCAACTGTATATATGTCTAGTATAACTGATGATGTTGCCATAAATGGACTAAAATCGAAGTAGATAGTTCTTCCAGAAGGATCTTCAATACTATTTAATCCTCCTTTTTTTATTCCAGTTACATCTGTATGTAGTCTCTTTAGTAGTGTAGTTTTTCCGGATAAGCTTGGTCCTACAAAAACCATCTTAAAATGCATTTTTCCTGAAGCGTCTTTTCTCATGTTGTCCCCATCAACTCTTAATGTTGTCTCTCTACGATTCTTGGTCCCTTGTTTCTATGCTCTTTTTTCTCTTAATACGATTAATACATAATCATTTTCTGGAGCAACTAATATTTCCCCTTGTGTTGTGTCTAGTGTGAAAAAATTAAGTTCCCCTTCATTCAATTCTGTAACTACTGCCTTTGCTCTACCTACGAGAGAAGCAACCAAAGCAGATACATTTTCTCTCATTTCCATACTTAGATTTTGAGTACTAGCTATTGGTAAACCATCATTGCTAGTTATAATTACTCCTCTAACTCCTGGATGCGATTCTAGTGACTTGAGAGTCTCTTCAAATTGCTTTTGTGATATCATTAGATTTTCTCCTTTGCTATAAGTGATTCTTTTATTAATTAACTTTATCTATATTTAAGACTGTTATATAGTTAATGCGATGTATCTTTAAAAATTATTGATAGTATTAAACCATCCTATTTTACACAAATTTAATTAAGTACAAACAATAATGGAAAATAAGTTAAAGCTAATCTGTGGTTTCTAGATGTCTTCTCATGATGATTTATTGAAAGAAAAAATGCAAACTCTTTCTAAATTAAGAAATCAAAAAGTGATTGTAACAGAAAGAATGGAGCAAGCTTATCTTAAAGTTCCAAGAGAAGAATTTGTTTTGGAGAAACATAAAGATCGAGCGTACATTGACACACCTCTTCCTATCCTTTCTAATCAAACTATTTCAGCTATACACATGGTTATGATTTATGTCTCACCTTCTTGTGCAGATCCACAAATTGGACAAAAAGTACTAGAAGTAGGAGCAGGAAGCGGATACAATGCAGCGATGTTTGCTGAAATGGTAGCTCCTGAGGGAGTGGATAATCCGGGACATGTTTATGCCATAGAAATAATTCCGGAATTAGTGGAATTTGCAAAATCAAATATTGAAAGGACAGGATATTCCGATAGAGTAACAATAATTGCAAGTGATGGAGGAAGCGGTTATCTTGCAGAACAACCTTTCGATATAATTTCTGTAGCTGCTGCGAGTAAAAAAGTTCCACCTCCTCTACTCGAACAACTTACCATTAATGGAAAATTAATCATTCCTTGTGGAAGAATGTTTTATCAAGAACTTCTAATCATTGAAAAGCAACCTGATGGAAGCTTTTCAGAAAGGAATCTAGGTGGGGTTGCTTTTGTTCCATTAACTGGTAAATATGGTTAAAATACTCTATGTAGGCAAGTTTTTTAACTTCTAAGTAATATAGAAATTGTTTGGTGAAAACTTGTATGGGCGTTAAAAAAATAAGTGATTTGTTTAAAGGAACCCCCATAAATTTAGACCAGCTAAGACAAAAGAAATTAGCTGTAGATGCGTATAATATAATATATCAATTTCTTGCTTCAATAAGGGGTGTTGACGGTAGTCCACTATCTGATACTGAGGGAACAATCACTAGTCATCTGTCTGGTTTATTATATCGAAATGCAAGACTCCTTGAAAAAGGAATACAGTTAGTATATGTCTTTGATGGAAAACCTTCGGAGTTGAAAAGAGAGGAGATTAAGCGAAGAGCAGAAATAAAAAGAAAAGCTAGAGAGGAACTAGAAGAAGCTCTTGAACGTGGTGATTTAGCAAGAGCTCGAGTTGTTGCTCAAAGGACAAGTGTTCTAACAAGTTCAATGGTTGAAGACAGTAAGAAGTTACTAAATTTATTAGGTATTCCTGTTGTTGAAGCTCCACAAGAAGGTGAAGCTCAAGCTGCATATCTAGTAAATCAAAAGAAAGTTTGGGGTGTTGCATCTCAAGATTATGACAGTCTTCTATTCGGTTCCCATGTTTTAATAAGAAATTTAACACTTTCAGGACGTAGAAGACTTCCTCGAACTAATACATACATAACTGTGAATGTAGAAGAATTCCATCAGAATGAATTATTAAGAATCCTAGAAATCACAAGGGAACAACTAGTAGATATGTCTATTCTAATTGGTACAGATTTCAATCCAGATGGTGTAAAAGGCATAGGTCCAAAAACAGCATATAAGTTAATAAGAAAACATGGAAACCTGGAGACAACAATTGAAAAAGAAGATAAAGTGTCACTTGATTTAGATATTAATGAAGTGCGAGACATTTTCCTAAATCCAGTAACCACTGATGATTATAACATCTCATTTAAAACGATTGATGTTGAAGGAGCTGTTCAATTCCTCTGCGAAGAAAGAGGTTTCAGTAAAGAAAGAGTTAGAAGCACTTTAGAAAAAGCTAAGAAAGGTCAAGATGCAACTTTAAGACAAAAGAGTCTTGATTCTTTTTTTAATTGAGGATTCAAATGACAACACAATTTAACACATTCATTCAACTAGGTTCAAATAGAAATCTCTCGAAATTTGAGCTCTCTTGTATTTTAGAAAAATTGAATGTAGATGAAGTTAACTTCATGGAATGGAGACATTATGTTTTTCTATCCCTTGATTCATCAGAACAAAAATCTTTTTTCAAAACTCTTGACTTCTCTGGAAGCATTGTTAAAGCAGGCACTCTTAGTTTTAGCGTAAAAAAATCTGATGAAACTCTCTGGAAGGATATTTTTCTAGACTCTTTCACTAGGAAACTGGATGAAGCCTCTATTCCAATGAATAAAAAACTAAAATTCTCGATTAATATACAAAGTCGATCTTTAGACTTCAAGAAGAAGATTAGTAATAATATAAGAAGAAAATTAAATCGGTATTTTAGAGAAAGAAAAACACAAGTCAAAATATTACCAACTAAAAAAATTTCAGCTGATTTAACACCTTTTCAGTTTTATAAAGAAAATATGTTAAAGCGAGGTTTGGAGATTTTTTGCTTTGATATAAAATCTAAGATGTTTTTTGGTTTCACTTCTTGGGTTACTAATCCCTTTAAGGATATAAAACAAGATGAAGAGAGACCAGAGAGATTTTTCACTCATGGTACTTCAATCAAACTCTCAAGAACTTTAGTTAATCTTTCACAAACTCCAAAAGATGGAATAATGCTTGATCCTTTCTGTGGAACAGGAACAATACTCATTGAAGGCTTAAAACAGGAAGTGAAAGTGATAGGAATAGATAAAGATCCTAAATGTGTTAGAGCAACCAAAGCCAATCTAAACCATTTTTCAGAACAATTTCATTCACGTGAAAAAATGAAAGAGAAGTGGTCAGTATACATGAAAGATTCCAGATATGTTAAAGATACGATAGAAGAAGAAGTAGATAGTATCGTAACAGAACCTTATCTAGGGCCCTTCTTGAAAAAATTACCCAAAATTGATGAAGCAAAAGAAATCATGATAGATTTAGAAAAGTTGTATGTTAAGGTTTTGAATGAATGTGTAAAGCTACTAAAAACCGGTGGAAAAATAATATTCATAATTCCAGAATATAAATATCCCTCAAATCTTCAAATTTCCCCTGATATATCTTCCATTGCAAACAAAACTAAACTTTGGCTTACTGAAAAAAGCAAGTTTTTTAGTTTAGACTTACCAATTGAAATTGGGAGAAAACACAACATAATCAACAGAAAGCTTATAGTTCTAACCAAATAAAAAAAGAATAAATTCTTTAATCTTCTCCGACAGCTAAGAATCCCATATCTTGTGTCATTTTATGGATTCTTCTTTTCGTTTTTGATATCCAGCTTACGTGAACTAATCCTTGGTTCTCTAGAGTCATCAAAGCTTTGTTTAACTCTGAATCAGAATAATCTCCATACATGTCTTTTAATGAATTATCTAAATCATTTTCAAGAATTACTCCTCCTCTTTTATCCAAAATAGCAAGAATACAGGATTTCAAGGGAGTAACCTTCCACATCTCGTCAGAAGTCATTATACAGTAATATACTGTTAAGTTTAAATGCATTATGATTGAGAGAAAAACCAATTACAAAGTAACCTCTTAAAGTAAAACTTTTAATAAGTAATTTTTTGAAGTCTTCAATCATCATGAATACGCGAGAAAGAATATACCTGACATTTTTTCTATCGATAGGCATTATTTTGCTTTTAATAGCAATTGTTCAGTTACAAGCTTTTTACTATGGTCAGATTAGCAATCTTTTACTTAATACCGATATTCGCAATTTCTTAACACCTTATTTAGCAGGATTTCCAACACCCTTTGGTGGATAATTAGGAACAGTGATAGAAAATGGCAACAAAGCAAATAAAAAACAAACTTACTGTAGCTTTAAGACCAATAAGTAATCATCGAATAAGGATAATTAGACTTATTGTTCAATTCATTATGTTTGGTCTTATTAATGGATTAGTTTTTGGTTTATCCAGATCAGCTGTTCTTCTTCCAATTGAATATCCAACAGGAGGTCAATTTACAACAGTTTGGAATGCTTTTGAAGCTTTACAGTATGCCATAACCTTCTGGGTTTTTCCATACTTAGCAATATCTATCTTCGTTCTATTTGGAACAATATTCGGCAAAACCTCTTGTGGTTGGATGTGTCCATTTGGATTATTTCAGGATTTGTTTAGCTACATCCCAATAAAGAAGAAAAAAGTTTCAAGACCTACAAATAAAAGTTTGAGTAGAATAGGATTAACTTTAGTAATTTTTATTATTATTTTCTCGTTCATAATAGGTATTACTTATAGCCGAAACCCAACTGAAGCACAAAAAGCAGCATTTGGAGCTGGTAAAGATATGCCTTATAGTGTAGTTGATCCAGTAGCAACCCTATTTGCTACACTGTATTATTATTTAAGGTGGGGAATGCAACGAGAATCTTTAGGAGCAGAAATTGGGGATTGGAGATTTATTTTCTTCCTTCGATTATTCATCTTAATTGCAGTATTAATACTAATAACACTATATCCTCGAGCATATTGCAGGTGGATCTGTCCAAGTGGTGCAATATTGGGAATATTCAGTAAATACAGTTTGTTTGGAATGAGAATCAACAAAAACCGGTGTGTTAGTGGATGTAATGATTGTGAACAAGCATGTCCAGTTCAAGTTCCTATCCTCACATTTGATAAAGATATTACGAATAAAATGTGTACGAACTGTGGGGAATGCATTGATGCTTGCAAAGAAGGAGCACTAAAACTTACGTTTAGGTTCTAGTGTTACCTTATTTCTTTCCTATTTTTTTCCTAATTTTTTGCGATTAAATTATTTCAAAGTTTCTGACATTAAATACTCAATTCTAATAGAGAATATTAGAAAGGAAAGTTATTTTTCCTTGTACATGTAAAGCTTGAGTAATTGTTATAATACAAAATCTACAATCCTCACAAATTTAAAGATGTAGTAGTATCTAAAA
>JAEOTE010000020.1 GCA_016839945.1 Candidatus Heimdallarchaeota archaeon
GCTTCATCTGGTGTTGTATCATCAACTAATTGCCAATGAATAGAACCACCAGTTGTTAAACAATTAGAAAATGTTCCTACTCCGTTTGGTCTTAATGCTGGTGTAACAGATTGTGCAATAATTATTCCATACTCTGTATTAGTATGAATATCATTAGTTTTTAACTTTATATCAGTTGTTGATAAATATAATATTAAACTAAATAAAGATACCACTAACATTATTACAATTATTGTTGCTGCAACTAGAGAAACAGCACGATTTTTCTTTTTATTAATAATCATTATAAACCACTTATAGTATTATTTAATCTTTTTTTATTTTAAATTACCTAAAGAGGAAAAGAGAATTTTCAAGAAAAATATTAAGAAAAAAAGAAGAAAAGGGTATTATTAGAGTGGTTTCTTTCTTAGAAGAAGGTAACCAAGAAGACCTATTATTAATACTCCTCCGGCAACTCCAAGAAGGATTCCAAGCATTTCAAAAGTTCCAAAACCAAGTCCATCTGGACCAAGTGTTGTGGCGATAGGTTCAACATTAACAGTTATTATTTCATTATCTGAAGTATCGTATCCTGGAAACTTGCACTGATTGTAAAACTATAATCTCTCTCTGTTGTTACCGTCATTTCTGAAGTAATCCAAGCAAAAACAATATTACCTGAAGCATCAGTATTCAAAGTAGCTACTGTAGTACTTGAACTCTCAAAAACACTTGTTTATGCAATGATAAGAACTGAAGCACCTTGTACAGCTCCTAGAGTACCATTTGCCCAGATATTTATGTCGATTACTTGTAATGTAAGTGCATCAGATGGGAAGATTATAGCACTTCCATCTACATTTGTTGCTTTTGTTTCCAAAGGAAGAAAAACTAACAAAGACATGCATAAAATAACTAAGAAAAGAAATTTTATTGTTTTTTGAGATTTCATATTCATAGAAATCCCTACTCTTGTTCTAAACTTAACAATATTCATTTCTTTTTTTTGACGTTTGTTTAAAGGTAGGGAATAAATAAAATTATAAAAGATCTATTTCCATTTTTTCCATTGGTTTGAAAAGCTCAACACCTGTTCTTTCTTTTACCAAATCAATAATATGATTATAGAGTTTTTTATAATCAAATTCTTTAGTTTTATTTTTACCTGGAATAACTAAGTTGTGTTTTTCTCCTATTTCTATTGCCTTTTCATATCCTGCAGCAGCAAGCCTCAAAATCGCACTTAAAGGATCCCAAGTCAATACTCTAAATAATCGCTCTTGAGATAAAGGTGTTCCATCAGCAATGATGACTTGACCTGCATGAAGTGAATACCCAACTCCAACACCTCCACCACCATGATAACTTGTCCAAGTAGCTCCACAAAGAGAATTGCCTAATAGATTGATAACTGGATAATCACCTATAGCATCAGAACCATCTTGCATTCCCTCAGTTTCTCTATTTGGTGAAGCAACGCTTCCTCCATCAAGATGATCTCGTCCAATAACAACAGGTGCTTTAAGAATACCATCAGCAACTAATTTATTCATAAGCATTCCAAAAGCTGCTCTACCTATGAAACCAGCCCAAAATACTCTAGCAGGAAGACCTTTTTCAAATGGAATATATCTATCTGCTAACTCTAACCAATTTACTAATTGTGAATCATCGTGGAATAATTTCTTAGCATATTTGTCAGTTTTTCTGATATCTTCTGGATCATTACTCAAAGCCATCCAACGGAAAGGTCCTTTTCCTTCACAGAAAAGAGGACGAACATATTCTAATACAAATCCCGAATAATCAAAAGCATCCTCCACACCTAACTCATAGGCTTGTTGTCGTATATTGTTTCCATAATCAAAAGTTTCTAATCCCCTCTTATGTAATTCAACCATGAAATTTACATGTTTAACTACAGTTTTTCTTGATCTTTCTATATATTCCTCAGGACTCTCAACTCTTAAGATATCAGCTTCATCATATGTTATCCCTACTGGATAATAACCATTCAAAAGATCATGAGCAGAAGTTTGATCAGTTAGAACATGAGGTGTAATATCATTATCAACTAGATATTGAAGTAATTCTACTGCGTTACATAAAACACCAATGGAAATAGATTCATCTTTCTCAGCTGCATTCCTTGCTATTTTAATAGCTTCCTCAATTGACTCAGTTTTATAATCCAAATAAGGCGCTCCTTGATCTCTTCCCGTGTAATACATTCTATCAATCAGGTTTGGATTAACTTCAGCTATAAGACCTATTTTGCTACACATCTTAATTGCTAATGGTTGAGCTCCACTCATTAAGCCTAATCCAGCACTTACAATAAGTTTCTTCTCAAAATCAGAAAGTTCGTTATAGGATGGTTTTTTCTCTGCTGCGTTAATAGCTGCTGCTATTGTTTCATAGGTTCCTTGGATTATTCCCTGTAATCCTATGAAAATAAAAGATCCAGCTGTCATTTGTCCATAAACAGATATACCTGCTGCAACAAATTCCTCAAAATTTGGCGTCCAATGTGGAACAATAACACTATTTGTTACAACACATCTAGGAGCCCATCTAGTTGTTTGCATTTTACCATAAGGAACACCTGATTGTAAGAAGAGAGTTTCATTTGGTTCAAGAGTTTTTAATAATTCTATTGTTTCGTAGAAAGATTTCCAGTCTCTAGCAACTTTTCCTGAACCACCATAAATATACAATGTTTCCCAATCTCTACCATTATGCAGATTTGAGATCATTGCTCTTATGATAGATTCAGTTTCCCATCCTGCTTTTGTAGAAGTTTTCAATGCTTCTTCTCCTGTAGGGAGAGGAGGAATTTCATCTGGTTTATGGTCCATCTTTAATCTATCTTCTTCTGATAGCCTATGCTTCCCAGATATTATCTCTTCCATCTTGTTTCTATAATCCATAGTTTCACCCTAACACTACTAATCTAAACAGAATTTATCATATCAAAAATTTTACTATCTGATGTATCCATACAAAGTCTGACAAATAACATCCGTTAACCCTGTTTCATTCAATATGTCTTTTACTTGTTTCATCTCATGTTCAGGAGGACGTTTGATATGTTGAGCTCTAAATTCTGGGCGATAATCTAAAACAGTAACTTGTAAATCTGGTTCCCATTTAGCTAGTTTTGATCCCATCTCTTTGAGTTCTTCAAAAGACATGAATTCTTTGTTATATGGTATACCAACACCAAGAAATATCTGATCATAATAATTATCAAGAATATATTTTACTGCATTCCAGCTTGTTGTAAAATATTTTTCTGCAAGATCTATTTCTTTCAAATTGGTTATTTTCATAAATGTTTCAAGTCGTATTCCTTTCAAATCTGGCCCGATATCAGTTAATCCTGCTAGTACTAATTCGTCTATATAATCAGGAGTTAAAATTGAAGCATTAGTATCAACATGAATTCTAGCAGAATAATCTGGATTGAGATGTTTTAATTGTGATACAAATTGAGTTAACCACTTTCTATTAAGTGTAGATTCTCCTCCGCTAATTGCTATCCTGTTAACACGAAATTGTTTTCGAATTGCTGATAGTTTTCTTGCAGCTATCTTTGGTGTAAATGATACTGAATTTGAGAGATATACCGCTTCCCAATTTTGACACGTTGGACACCTATATAGACAACCTGAAGCAAAACAAGCAACCTCCAAATACCCCAATGGACTTGTTGCTTCTATGTTTTTTGGAGTTCCTACTCCACCAACATGATGACCTTGAAAACCTGTGATAATTCTTTGTGGAGTTACTTTTTCAACGTCAGTAACTATTTCCATACCATCTTCAATAGGAGTAGTACAAGAAGGTTTGAGTTCACCATCTACTAAAACAGCGCAAGACCAGCACCCACCAGTTTTGCAAGGAGTAAAAATAGCATCATCTTGTGGATAATCTGCTACTTTGTACCCCAGAAATTCAAGAACATTAAGAATAGTTTGATTCTCAAAAACCGTATAAACTTCACCATCAATTAGTAGATTAAATTCCTCTACTTCTTTTTCAACTTCGATAAAAGATCTTGCAGATTGTGGGCATGCATCAATACATGATTTACAAACTACACAAAACTCCTCTCCTGGGCATTTTATTGCATTTTTACAATAAGCACAGTTTTTACAGAGTTTTCTGTTAGTAGTAGCTTGTTTTGTTTTTACCTTCAAGTAAAAAACCTGTCCAATTGTATTAGTATGTTTTTCTTATATTTAACAGCTTTTGACAGAAGTAAAAAGTATATATTCATAGATGAATTAGAAATATTGACAATGAAACGAATTTTAATCACTGGTAGTAATAGTGGAATTGGCTTGGAATTTACAAAAAAATATTTAGAGAGGGGAGATTATGTCATTGCTTCTTGCAGAAAACCAGAAAGTGCATATGAATTAAGGGATATTCGTGAGAATCATGCTGGAAGAATTATAGTACCTCAACTAGATGTAAGTGACGAAGATTCCAGAGATAAACTGTTCAAGAATATATCAAGTTTTCTCGATAAGCTTGACATTTTAATTAATAATGCAGGTGTTATTTCAGGGAATTTAGAATATAGTCCACCTCTAGGAGAATTACATGATGAAGACATGACAAAAGTTTTTCTTATTAATTCTATTTCTCCAATTTATATGGCTGAGAGATTTCTACCTCTATTAAAAAGAAGTAAAAATCCAAAAATCATCAATATATCCTCAATAAGTGGATCTATTTCAAAAAGAACTAGGGGTGGAGGATACAGTTACAGTGCTAGTAAAGCAGCTTTAAACATGTTTACTAAAAACTTGTCTAATGATTTAAGAGAAGATAGAGTTATAGTAGTTGCACTACATCCAGGATGGGTAAAAACTGGCTTTCCATATACTGAAAATGCACCACATATGCCAGAAGAAACAGTTGGGGGAATGATGGATGTTATTGATTCTTTAGAAATGAAAGACTCAGGTAAATTTATTGATTGGCTAGGAACTGAGCAACCTTGGTAGTATAGCACTAAACAAATAAGATATTAATTCTAATAATAATGACTTCTAAATGACGTATGAGTTTAAGATAGAGGAATATAATCCAGAATGGGGAGAATGGTTCGCTCAACTAAGAAAATACTTTGATAACTATTTATCTAATTTAGTAATTTGTATTGAACATGTTGGAAGCACAGCTATACCAAACATGGTAGCAAAACCGATTATAGACATAGATATAGTAATAAAAAAAGAATATTGGAAAGAAGTTAAGACAAAGCTTGAAGAAAGAGGATATATCCATCAAGGGGATTTAGGTATAGAAGAAAGAGAAGCGTTCAAATTACTTAATGAGGAACTAAAGCAGTCTTTACCTCCTCACCATCTATATGTCTGTAATGAAGATAGTAAAGAGCTAAAGTGTCATATCATTTTTAGAGATTTTTTGCGAAATAATCCCAAAGAGCTCAACAAATTATGTAAGATAAAAAACAAACTCTATAAAAAAATTTCAGATAACAAAGAAGCATATATTGAAGGTAAAGATTTAGCAGTTAAACAAATTCTAAGAAAAGCTTTGAAAGAACAAGATAACGTTTAGCAATCTTAATAAATAGACATTTTTTTCTTCGTTCATGAAAGTAGTATTTATTGGTCATGGTTCCTCAGGTTGGACTGCCGCCACAACACTTCGTGCATGGGACAGAGCTGCAGAGATAACTGTTATTGATAAGAAAGATTACGATGCTTATCATCCTTGTGCAATGCCTTATGCGATTGGAGGTTTATGGGAAGATGAAAGTCCCTTAATTGAATCTATGAACTATCAAATGATGAAGATTAATTTTTTGCGTCGTCATGAAGCTCTAAAAATTGATCGTCAGAATAAAAAAGTAACAGCTAAAAATCTTGAAAACGAAGAAATTATTGATGTTGAATATGATTACTTAGTAATCTGTACTGGCTCAAAAGCTAAAACACCACCTTTACCTGGCATAGATGGAAAAAATGTTTATGCTTTGAAGTGGATTGAAGATTCAGCAAGAATTCGTAAAGCAGCAACAAATGCATCCAAAGTAGCTGTTGTTGGTGCATCTGCAATTGGTCTTGAAGTAGCAACTGAATTAGCACATAGGGGAATAGAAACTGTTGTTCTTGCTAGATCAAGAATAATGCGTCTTCTTATTGATCCAGACTATGCTAATGATACAGTGAAATTATTAGAAGAAAAACTTCCTAAATTAAAAATTATTGTTGGAATAGGTATAAATGAAATTGTTCTTGATAGTAACGGAATGGCAATAAAAGTAACTACTGATCAGGGAGATTTTGAGTGTGACTTCGTTGTAAATGCAACTGGTGTTCAACCAGAAGTTACTTTAGCTAAAGAAGCTGGTTTAGAGATAGGTGAATCTTGGGCAATCGTTACAGATGACGAATTAAAAACATCAGATCCCAATATTCTTGCTGTTGGAGATTGTGCAGAAACAACACATTTAGTTTCTAAGAAGCCAATCAATTCTGCAATAGCTACTTGTTGTGTAAGAATGGCTAGAGTAGCTGCTATGACTATTGCCAGACCTGGAACTTTAAAATTCCCAGGAACAATGAACAACTTTATTGTTCCATACATTGACCTAAGAGTGGGATCCGTTGGCCTTATTAAGAAAGCAGCAGAAGATGCTGGTTTCGAAGTAGTTTCAGCTAAAATAAAGACACATAATAAACCCCCTTATATGCCAGATGCCAAAGAGCTCTACTTCAAAATTCTTGTTGATAAAAACACAGGAAAACTTCTTGGTGCTCAAGCAATTGGCCCCGATTCAATTACAGACAACTTGAATGTTGTTTCAATGGGCTTGCAGAGTGAAATGACATTTCAACAATTACTTGAAGCTGATTTGTGTTATGCTCCTGCAGTAAATGAAACAATCTATCCTGTTACTCAAGCTCTAGAAATGATTTCAAGAAAAATGCTAAGAAGGCAGAAATAGTTTTTGATAAATGATGAGTAAATAAACTCATCCTTAATTTTCTTTTCAAACAACTTTTATTAACAATTCATTCACTAGAATATTATATAAATCAGGAAAATAATACAATCAATACATAGTGATTAAGAATGAATAAATTTAAGCCAGTAGATCCCATAAAATCACCTAGATTCTCTGGAATTAAATCATTTATGCGATTACCTTACACAAAAACTTTAGAAGAAGTTGATTTCGCAATAATTGGTGTTCCATCTGATGCAGGAGCATCTTTCAGGACAGGGCAAAGAGAAGGACCTGCAGCTATAAGAAAAATATCAGCATTATTACGTCACCACAATCCAATTTTAGGCATTAGTCCTTTTGATTACATTTCAGGCATTGACTATGGTGATTTACCTGTTGTTCCAGGATATATTGAAGAAGGGTATAAAAGAATCGAAGATAATCTCTTTCCTCTAGTAGATGCAGATATTATTCCAATTCTATTGGGGGGAGATCATGCAATAACATTGCCTGAATTAAGAGCAATTGTAAGAAAACATGGTCCTGTTGCCTTATTGCATTTTGATGCACATAGTGATACGGTGGAAGAGTATTTTGGTAAACCTTACAATCATGGTACATCCTTTAAGAGAGCTGTTGAAGAAAAACTGCTTTTAGTTGAAAACTCAATTCAAATTGGTTTGAGAGGATCAATTTATTCTAAGGATCATCTGAATATCCCAAAAAACTTGGGATTTGAGGTTGTCACAGCTGAAGAAATCAGAAAGATAGGTTTTACACAATTACTCCAAAAAATCCATGAAAGAATTGGTAAAAACAAAGTTTTTCTAACATTCGATGTTGATTTTGTAGATCCTGCATATGCACCAGGCACAGGAACGCCTGAAATTGGTGGTTTTTCCAGTGGAGAAACAATAGATTTGATAAGAGGTGTGAAGGATTTAAACTTCGTAGGATTTGATGTTGTTGAGGTTTTACCTTCCTATGATCCTTCAGAAATTACTGCTTTACTAGCTGCTAATGTTGTTTATGAGTTTATATCTATAATAGCATACAAAAAAAAAAAAAACTAGAATCTTAACAGTTTAGTCTAATTGATTATTTCATCCACTTCAAAATTATCTACAATGGATAACATTTTTATCTATAAAGAAAAAGTCGAACACAGTAAAATAAAAATTAGTAGGTTTTGATTATGGTTAAATTAGTAAAAACTCCTATGTGGAAAATCCATGAAGATGCTGGAGCTAGAATGATTGATTTTGCAGGATATTATCTACCTGTTTCTTATACTGGAATAGATGAAGAAATCATGGCAACAAGAGAGAATGTATCTATTGTTGAAGTAACTGATATGGGTCGTTATTCCTTAAAAGGTAAGTATGCATCTAAATTAATGGAACTTCTCACACCAAGAGACATAGCTGCTATGTCCGATATGAAATGTGGTTACACCTATTACCTCAATGAGAATGGTGGCTACAGAGATGATACAATAATTGGAAAGAAAAGTGAAACTGATTTTTTCAATGTTTGCAATGCAGGGGATCAAACTACAAAAGTCCTTGCATGGATTGGTCAATTTGTTAAAATCTTCGAAGAATTCACTAAAGAACCTCTTGAGTTCAAAGATTGGACTCTGGAAACAACTATGTTTGCAGTTCAAGGACCAAATTATAAAGTAATTTTAGATAATTTGGGTGTTCCAGACACAGGAAGATGGCAGATGATCGAAGCTGAAGTTGAAGGGTGTAAATGTTTATTCACTGGCACTGGTTACACTGGTGAGAATGGATTTGAAGTAGTCATCTTTGATTCTGATCTACAAAATCCAGAAAAAGGTATTAAGGTTTGGAATGCTATTTTAGAAGCAGGTAAAGATGTAGGCATAGCTCTCTGTGGTCTTGGAGCTCGTGATGCTTTAAGAATAGAAGCTGGACTTCCCCTCTATGGTGAAGACATTCATGAGGAAGTTAACCCAGTTGAAACCGGATATGATTTCAAAATTTTCTGCAAACATGACAAAGAACCATTCTACTTTGGTAAAGAAGCTATACTAAAAGCTAAAAATGAAGGCATAAAGATTAAACATGTTGGAATAAAGCTTAAAGAAAAAGGTATCCCTCGTGCTGATTATGAAATACTCAATTCTGCTGGAGAGAAAATAGGTTACATGGTTAACGGTGTTCGCTCTCCTACCATTGGAAATGTTGGTATTGGAATGGGCTTTGTAGAAATTAAATACGCTGAACCAGGTACAGATGTTTTAGTCCAAATTCGTAAGAACCAAGTTAAAGCTGAAGTTATCAAACTACCATTTTATGACACAACCAAATATGGTTGGAAAAGAGAAGCTTAAACTTCACTTTCTTCTTTTTTTATTTTATATTTAACGTATCTATTAATAAGTGTCTATAACTTTATAAAAAAGGAGACATTATAGGTGCTCTTTTATGAGAAGTAAAAAGACAAGTTTTTTTCAAAAAACTTTCACTTTTTGGATTGTTATATTATTAGTACTTTTTGCATATACTTCTACGCCAAATGCTCAAACACAATTCTATATTAACAAAGTAGCTAAAATTGGTGCTTCAGGTGTTGGTTATGATATTTGTGCAAATGGTGATTTCGTTTACATTACTGATAATGATGGATATGTAGTTGTTGATGTTCAAAATCCATCTAAACCTAAGAAAGTGGGAGAATTCAAGATAGATGATGGGGCATTTGGTATTTTTATTAAGCAAAATGTAGCATTTGTTGCAGCACAATCCCAAGGATTGATCATAACGAATATTAGCAACCCTTTGAGTCCATCTCAACTTGGCCAAATTGATATTGATGGTGCTTCTAACAATGTTTTTGTGTTAGACGATTTTGCATATGTTACAAATTACGACAATGGATTACATATTATTGACATAACTGATTTGAGTAATCCAATAAAGATTGGAGAATATTCCTATGATGGAAGAGCAGATGGAGTTACGGTAGTTAATAATATTGCATATGTAGCAAATCCAAATTCAGGTGTGAATGTTTTAAACATATCAATCCCTTCATCTCCACAAAAAATCAAAACTCTAGGTGGTACTGCTACTGGGATTTCAATTCATGAAAAATTGCTTTTTGTTGGTTGTTATTCAAGTAAGGTGATGGTTTTTGATATATCATTTTTAGAGAACCCAATTTTACTAGGTTCTCACAGTGATAATGATGGTGGTGAAGCTCAGGGAGTTGTAGGTAATAGTACTCATCTCTTTGTCGCAGATAATTTTGGTGTAGAATTTTTAGACATAAGTGATTTACCTACTATTACAAAAATAGCAGAAAATAGAGAAGGGATTTCAGCTGCTCATGATATAGATTTCGAGGGTAATTTCTTATTTGCAGCTGGAGGAAGTATATTTGGGAGCTTATTTTTTGAAATAAGTACTAAACAAAAATCAAATCTACTTGGAATTTACATTGGTGTTCCTATAGCTGTTTTAGTGACATCAATTTCTATCTGGTCAGTATATAGATTTGTTATTAAAAAGAAAAGAAGCTAATTACTTTCTTCTTTTTTTCTTAGATATTCTTCTGGATCTTCCCAAACGGGAATTTTTGCCTTATTCACGTGTTCAGCCATGAATATTACTGAAGCTGTATCTAAATCTAATTCTCCTCCTTTTTTTCTCTTATGTCTTTTTTCTGCAAATTTCTCTATAAATTCTGGAGGAGATTTATATTTGATCTCAAAAGTTTCAGTTATTGCATTTGGGTTGATTTGATCGATTCTATGAATTAGAGCCCAAGCAGCTTGTTGATAATCGGGAAGTTTTTCTGGTTTTATTACCCCTAACAATATTCGGTCACCTAATGATAACTTAGGTGGTATTACTCCAGGAGTATCAAAGATTCTTAATCTAGTTGTAATTCGTAAAACTTGTAGTGCTCTTGTAAAGCCAGGTATTGGTGCAACTGGAGCACTTGATCTTCCTTTTAAAATATTAATTAGAGAACTTTTGCCAGTATTTGGTAGTCCGATAAAACACGCAGTTATATAGAAGAAATCTTTTCTAACTGCTCTTATTATTGAATTTCTTAAAACCTTAGTACTCAACCTTTCTCTAGCTGATGTTGGGATTACATCTATATTTTCATCATTTAGGATATTTTTCCATTTTTGTACTACTTTATTAGGAACAAGATCTACTTTATTCATAGCTACAAGAAGTTTTTTTGATCTATCTCGTTTAACCATATTTTCATATCTCTTAGCTCTTGAAAGACTAGGGAAACGAGCATCTATTACCTCAACGGTTACATCGCTTCCTTTAATCATCTTTCGTACCATTGTGTCGAAATCTTGTTTCTTAGACATCTTGTTCACCGATATAATTGTTTTCTCTATTATTAAAATTCCCTAGGTGGACCTACATCTGGATGTTTGGGATCAAAGGGTCTACTTGGAGGTTTTGTTGGGTGAATTGGGTGTGGAAGATCGTGATCTTTAATGTGTGACTCAAGTAATTTACGTAACCTTTCAACCTCATTTTCAAGCTTCTTTATCCTTTCTTCAAGGGGAAGTAATTCTTTATGCATGTTATAAGAGTAAAAGTGAAAAAATATAAACGATGTGATTGAAGTTTAAAACATGGAATTTCATGATGCCCATTGTCATTTACCAGATAATTATTTCTATAGAGAAATAGAAAGATTCATGCAGGAATGGAAAAAAAGTGGTTTGGAATATGTTATTAGTGTATCATCGAACTTCTCTGAATCTCTTCGTAGTATTGAGCTTCACAAGAAATATGCAGAGATAATTCCTGGAATAGGCATTCATCCATGGAAAGCAAAGAAAAGCTTAACTGATGAACAGAAAAACAAGTTTAATCAGTTAGTTGAAGAAAATCTTCCTGTAGTTATAGGGGAGTTTGGTTTAGATCATCATTTCATAAAAAAGGAAGAATACTATTCACATCAAGATGAAACATTTCGCTTCTTTCTAAGTTTGGCAGAGAAGTATAATTTACCTATAAATATACACCTGAAAGGAGCAGAAAGATTGGTTGCCGAAATCCTTGAAACATATAATATTCCATCTCATAATATACTAATTCATTGGTATTCTGGACCTGAGAACATTCTTAAAAAATTCATTGAAAGAGATTACTTTTTTAGTATTAATCCTTCAATACTTGGGGGTTCTAAACATATTATTGTACTCACTCAAGCTGAACTAAATCAAATTCTAACCGAATCAGATGGTAATGTGAAATATACAATAGATAAGGAAAGAATTGTGGGATCCCCAGCACTAATCCCCAGAATTATTGAAAGAATATGTGAGGAAAAAGAAAAAGATGTTCTTGAAATTTCAAATATTCTTCATAGTAACTTAAGAACATATTTAAACTTGGATTAAATTGAAGTCATAATGGCAACAAGGAACTTGGATGAACTTCTTGAAAAAAAAGAGAACTATAAAAAAAGGGTCTTGGAACTTGTAAAAGAATCCAATAGAAAGGTAGCTTACCACTTTAATTGCCCTGATGGCATTATTTCTGCTTCTTTGGTGAAATATCTTTTTTCTAATGAAAAATTTGTTTTTATTCCACTTGATTACGCATTTTTTAAAGATGAAACTATGATAAAGGATTTAGCAAATGCAGAATGGTTTGCGATTGTTGACTTAGAACCTTTTAATCATCAACCAGCCGAATATTTTATTGACCATCATATTTCTAATGCTGATAAGAAGTTCAATGCAAAAAATGTTAGTTTTATTGCTGGGGCTCCAAGTGCAGCGTATCTTATTGAGAAGTTATTTTTTGCTGAATTACCTGAATATCTTAAAGAAATAGTAAAAATAAGCACTGTAACAGACACTGCAAGCTATAAAATCCCTGCACCTTTAGACGTTCAAGAAAAACCTTCAGAAATGAGTTGGGATGAAAAAATTTGGTTCCTTCAGGATGTTTGTAAATCAGCTTTCACTATTAAAGAACATAATGAGTTACTAGAATTTCTTTCATCAGAAGGCTGGAACGGATTATGGAAAAAACATCTTATTGAAAAAGTTAAGAGATTACGTAATAAGAGAAAAATCTCAAAAGAAGTAGCACAAAAAATTACTCTTTCTGACTTTGTAGTTGTAGTCGATAAACCTCTTCACTATAATTTGGCTTACATTGCTAGTGACCTTCAGAAAAGAGGAGCTCTTGGAGCTGGTTTTATAACAGTTTATCCATCTGAAGTAAAAGTAAGTCTTAGACTAAGCAAATCTCTTACACCTGAACAAGTGGAAAAATATCGTGTTGACTTATTAGCAAAAACCATGTCTGGAGGAGGTCACAAACCAGCTTCTGGAGCAGAAATGAGTAATCTTGAAGAAGCTCTCGAAAAGATAGATTCTTGGGGAAGAAAAAAAGGATTAGAAGTAAATATAGTAGATTTAAGAGAAAAATAAAGGATCTATTCTACCCTTTCACGTTACCAATAGGTCTAACCCTAACTATAGGATGACTAATACCTGTTTGTTTTAGCGCTTTTACAACTTCATCTATATTTTTGTATGCAAAACCTGCTTCTTCCGCTAATCCAGGCATTGAAGCACCTTTTACATAAATGCCTTTTTCTCTCATTTTTCTTTGGAGAAAATCTCCCCTAATTTTTCTTTTTGCTTTGCTTCTACTCATTGTTCTTCCAGCTCCATGAGCTGTAGAACCAAAACTAACATCCATTGCTTCTTGAGTACCAACTAGAAGATAAGATCCTGTTTCCATTGATCCACCTAATATAACGGGTTGACCTATTTCTTGATATTCTTGTGGAATTTCTGGATGATGAGGTGGAAATCCTCTAGTTGCTGCTTTTCTATGAATCATTAATGTTTTCTTTTTTCCATCAAGAATGTGTTCTTCAATTTTTGCAATATTATGTGCAACATCATAAATTAGATCTAATCCTAGTTCATCTTCATCTTTATTGAAAACTTCAGTGAAAACATTCCTAACATTATGGGTAATTATTTGCCTATTTGCATAAGCCATATTCGATGCACAACTCATAGCTGCAAAGTAATTTTCACCTTCTTTAGATTTAATAGGAACACTAGCCAGTTCTTGATCTAAAATTGGAATATTGTATCTTTGCATTGCACTCAAACACGTTCTCAGATAATCAGTAGCTACTTGATGACCTAATCCTCTTGAACCACAATGTATCATTACAGTAACTTGATAAGGTTTTATTATTCCCAGTTTTTCACCAATCTCTTTGTCGAAAATATCTCCTGGTTTTATTACTTGTATTTCCAGATAATGGTTACCAGAACCTAATGTACCAAGTTGATTTACACCTCTACTTTGAGCTTTATCACTTACTTTGGATGAATCTGCTTGTGGCATTTTTCCTTGACTTTCAATTCTCCTAATATCTTCCTCTCTAGCATAACCATTTTCAAGACACCATTGAGCCCCAATTTCTAGAACAGTTGAAAACTCAGATCGAGACATACTTTTGAGACGAGGATCATGTGTAAGTTTGACACCTACTCCAGCTGGGACACGTCGGAAAAGTTTCTCAACCAGTTCTTGGATTCTTGGTTTTACGTCTCTTTCTTCAAGAGTTGTTGTAAGCATCCTAACTCCACAATTGATATCAAAACCAACACCTCCAGGACTAATAACACCTTCTTCCATATCCATAGCTGCAACACCACCTATAGGAAAACCATAACCAGTGTGAGCATCTGGAAGTGCAATAGCGTATTTCTGAATTCCAGGAAGAGTTGCAACATTTGTTATTTGTTGAATTACTCGGTTTTCAATTCCTTGTTTCAGATTTGGTGTTAAATAAAATCTTGCAGGTACTCTCATACCTTTCTTAAATGAGGTAGGTATTTCCCATGTGGTATCATTAATTTTCTTCATTGAAACACTTTCGGAAGTCATCTTTATCATCAAAAAGAAAGTTTGTGTTTTAATAAATGTCGTGTTTAAACAGAAATTTAGCAAAAAAGGTATAATTTTTAACTGAGAGTTGCAACTTTGGGTTGAGTATAATGTTTGAGTATAAAATACTCGAAGATGAAGTAAAGTCTGACTATGCTTTTGAGGTCATTGCTGATACCTTA
>JAEOTE010000160.1 GCA_016839945.1 Candidatus Heimdallarchaeota archaeon
AACATAGTCACAAACCATACATTGATTTTTTTCTTCTTTGTATTCAAGAATCGTATTGACTTCTTGTCTGATTCTGTTAGGAAGGAATGGAAAGGCATAGATTTGCCCATGAGGATGTAAAAGAGTTGCACCAACGTCTTCTCCGTAGTTTTCAAAAGGTAATACATACTTGATTGATTTATCTGCACTCAGTTGTTTTGTTGCATTCATCCAAGTCTCAAAGATTTTCATAATCGTTTCAGATGACATTTCCGAAAATTTAGCATTATGTTCGTCTGTATAAACTACTAATTCACAATATCCATAACCATTGATTTTTTCAAAAAAGTCTCCAAGTTTGTGATGTTTTAATCCATTTTCTTTGAGAAGAGAAGGATACTTATTTGGAACTCGAAGAGGTCGTAAAAAAGTTGGAACTTCTTCCGATCCAGTACATAAAGGGCAATGTGTTTTTTCTCTATCTGGTCTTTCTTGCCTGATTTCTGAAAAAATAACCCATTCTTTTGTAAAAGGGTTCTTTCTAATCTCTCTTACTGTCATTGAAAAGAAAAACAACAGTTTCTATATAATATCTTCGGATATTCTTCGTTGGTATGAAAAAATGTTCAAAAACTTAGAATTCTAGCCTGAAAAAACTCCCCACAATCTTTATATTTTGAGTAACTTGTTCAACCTTGTGTATTCAACAGTCGTTTTGCATGCAAATTTACAATATGCCGAAATACCTAAAGATGAAATACCTAATGTTGTAGAATACAGTTATATTCCTGTTCTTTCAACTCTTCTTGAAATTCCGAAAATAAAAGTTGTTCTCAACTTCACTGGAGTAACTCTAGAGATTCTACATAACAGTTATCCTGAAGTTATCAATCTTCTTAAAGAAGGAATAGAAAAAGAAAAATTCGAGTTAACTGGTTGTGGTTATTCTCATCCCATTTTTCCACTTTTACCAGTTACAGACATTCGAAAACAGATAGAATTCAATCTTAGAGTTTTAGAGACAACATTGAATTATACAGATGTAAAAGGTTTTTGGCTTCCTGAATTAGCTTATGATCCAACACTACCACATATACTAAAAGAGTATGGTTTCTCTTACATATTCATTGATGAGGAATTATATTCTATGAGCTCACCATTACTGAATTTTTCAAATCCTGAACACCCACCTTATTACTCTGCACACCACTATATAACAGAATTAGGTAAAGCAAAAGGAATATTTCAGAAAATACATAGATATAGAAAAGCACTGAAATATATTAAAAGAAAATGTAAAAACATTGATTTCTATCCTGTTGAATTAAAAGGAGCTAAAGGAACCATAACAGGAATCAAAACTCCTTATTCATGGTCAATACTGACGATTGCAACTGTACTCAATTATCCTTTTACTTCTTTTAAAAAATACAAAAAAATACTATCAAGGTACCAAAACCAAAAAGGATTAGTTGTAGCATATGGAACAGACATTGAATTTATAGGATACAGAAATGTTAGAGATGAAAAATCTGTGTCTCCCGAGGATTTAGAGAAGTTCCTTCTCAAAATGAGTAAGATCGAAGGATTAGAATTTGTATTCCCAAGAGTATATCTTGAAGATAACAAACCTACTGATTTAAGTTACTTAAAGTCTGGATCTTGGGCTCCTGATAAAAGTTTAGATCTTTGGACGCAAGATGAAGACAACAAAAAGCTGGAACGACTATGTGATGAAATTCGCTTCTATATGTCTCGAATACCTCCAGAAAATCAGACAGAAGAACTATGGAAACACCTTCTGCTTGCGGAAAATAGTGATGGAAGAGGTTGGGATCCGATTCCTGAACGAAGATTAGATTGTTTTGTTCATGCAATGGATGCTCTAAAAATTGCCAAAGAGATATTTCATGAAGTTCATTCTAAGAAGAAAAAATAATCAAAAAAATCAACTTTCTATTAATAACAGAAAAAGACTTATAATGAGCTTTTCAAACATAATGATGTTCGCGTATAGTTGATATGTTGGGGTAAGATGGATATAGAGATTTTCATTCATGAAGAAAACTGTGATCACTGCAAGCCTACATTAAAGTTCTTGACTGCTGTAATTAGTGCTTTAAAAACTCAAGACATTAAATTAAAGGTTCATCAAATTGCTAAAAGCAAAGATGCTGCAGAAAAAAAAGGCATTTCTCTAAATAATGTTCCAGCAATTATACTTCCATCAGGATGTGTAATCACAGGATCACTTTCTCATGATTTAATAGGTGTGCTAATCTGCAGTTTATTAGCAAAGTCTAAATTTCCAATTCAATCAATTGATAAGGTTGAGCTAAACAAGAAAGAAGCACCACTATTAATGGAGTTAGCTTCTGCAATGATTGAATATCAAGCAGCATACACACTAAGAAGAGATAGGTCTTATACACTTGTTATCAAAGAATCAACAGATCAAGTTCCACTTGAAAGATATAAGCAATTAGCAAAAAACACTAAGATAATGATCTTATCAAATTTTGAAAAAAGTCCAGATTCAAAATTATATGAATTAGGTTTAGATTCTAATGTTTATCTAGGTCATATAATTCGAGATAACATTACATTAGCAGCAAATCTTATCATTTGGAGAGATAGGGCAAATCATGTCAGTTATTTCAGAGTGAAAAAATCTGATGGTGACAAATACATAGTATCCTGCTCTTGTTTATTAGGAGATGGTAAACAGATGATTAAAGAATTTTTCAAACCTCTCTTTCTAACATCAGCAACCATCGATTCTGATGGTACTAAAGGTGTTGAACAAAATAGAATAGTTGCTAATGTTAAGGAAGTCAGTAATGATCTAGAACAATTACTGCGAAGATAAAGAAAAGGATTATTTTTTCAATTTTCCAAAACCATCACAGCGACCGAATTTAATCATACAATCTCCCGTTTTTGTGATGTAATATCTACAATATCCTCCCATCATGGCTTCATATTTTTCACAATTCGCATCAGGATTGTCATCTTCTGATTTTTTTCCGCTTGGAGGTAAAGGTATGTTTGCCATGATTCTAACCTTATAACATTAAGAAGAAAGTAACGTATTTAATATTTTTCTTAATCATACATGACCATTATCCTAAAATGTAATTGGGATTCAATCTTTCACAATTAGGGCATTTCTCGTCATATTTACCAAGAAGTGCCCCACACCCCGAACATCTGAATTGTTTCTCATCTTTTTTAGAAAATTCATTTTTTCTTGATGGCAGAGAATCTTTTGGCATATTCACATAATTATACTATTCTAACATTAATAATTTTATGGGAAACTAAAAAATAAGTATATTCACAACGCTTATTATAGAATTAATATAATATTGTGTTTAAAGACAGAACAAGGAGAATGTAATATGGTTTCATTAACCGTTAAAATTGAAAAATTATTAGATTCAGAGCCAGATTATCTACTTATTAATTCAAATCTGGCTAAAAAATATGAAATTATGCCTGGACAATTAGTTGAGATTTCACCTTTTAATATTGGTTTAAAAGTATCCACTAGTGATAATTATCCAGAAAATCAAGTGGGAATCT
>JAEOTE010000161.1 GCA_016839945.1 Candidatus Heimdallarchaeota archaeon
AGTTTTTCTATTCTGCGAAGAATTTTCACTCTAGCATCTGTGGATACTGGAACCTCGCTTAACCTCATAGTAAATCTATACTCATCTCTTCCTGTTCTATTTGAACGATCAACTTTCATTATTATTACTGGTTCTCTAAAAATAGTGTTTTTAGCAACTACTTCCATTTCTATGATATCATTTTCCTTGATATTGTTCTCATCTACAAAGGAGTTAGGTAAACGAATAATCTTGTCCTCAGAGATTTTTACAGGAATATGCTCTACTTGATAAACGTAACAATGAGCTTCTTTACCTATCAATGAGTGTTTCTTGCACAATTCTTTGGATATGTAAAATCCCCATGATCCTTTGTTTATACGTAGAGGAATTGCGAAAATAAAAGGTTCTAAATCAGAAACAATCAAAGTTAGTTCATAAATAGACCCCGGCTCTAATCCTTCACGCAAATCATTTGGGAGTTTGATCCATCCTGTCCCTTGACCGCTTCCTCTTCTGATAATTCTTTGCCATTCGATTACTTTAGTAATTTCTGGTTCCTCCGTTGCTTCGTCATATTCTTCCGCAAAAGCTTCTGAGGACATTTCCCCTACAGTTTCTATCTGTTCTCTCTCTGATTCTTGAATATTGGTTGAAACATTATTAACACCAACATTTTCGTTAGAAGGATTTTTTATGAAAATCTGCTCATCTTGATAATATTTCCCAAAACTAGGAACATCATTTAATAGACCTATAAGCAATTTTTCTGTCTTTGATGCTGAAAATTCAGTTAGTTCTGCAAGACGTTTCAAGGGAACTTGGATGTTAGGATTGATTTTGGCGATTATGATGCTGATAAGTTTGTTTCTATCTCTTTCATTTTGAAAAGGTTCCCATTTTATACGTGATTTTATATCTAAAACCAAAGCTTGGTTGAGTTCTTCTTTTTTAGTAAATAACTTCCCTGCTTTTTGGAATTTAGTAAAAGAAACATCAAGCTGATCAGCTTTAAGTTGCCCCAATTTATTACATAATATCAGATTAGCAACCAAAATTCCAGGATAAATAACAGTTCCAAAAGAACCAAAATCGGATGCTGAAATCAGTGATATTAGAATTGCTATCCAGAAAACTAGTAAAAGAATAAACGAAGATGTTCCGAATATTCTAACACGACGTAAATTATCTTCATGAAATGTGAAATTCCATGCGAAATGAAGCATAAAATAAGAAGCAAGAAGTGTGAAAACTACTGAAGTGTAAAGAAAGAAATAACCTTGCCAGACACTTTTAAAAATGAAAGTAGTGAAATCAAGATTATTACTCACTGACTCAATCCTTGAAGTTAGAAACTGTAAAAACCAAACTGTTAACCCTACATAAACAAATACAAGCATAGTTATTATTGTGCTATAAGATAGAAGTCGGGTAGCAAAAAACCATTCTTTTATTTTTCTAACAAAACTGCGAAAAGAGTTGATTTCTTCAAGAAAATCAGATATTTTCCTCTTTATGGTTTTAGGATCCAAGAACTTGAAATCAATTAGAGTGCCTAGCTCTCCGCCAACAAGAGCACAAATGAATGCGATACTACAAACAATCCACAAATCTAATCTTAAGAACCATCCAACTGTAAAGAAGAATCCCCAAACAACCAAAGCTGTTAAAAGTTGCTTAAGGTACTCTACAATTTCTTTTCCCTTCTTCTTTTCTTCTAATTCCAAATCTTCTATGTTAGAATTCTTGGCTTCCCTTTTTATCTTCTTTCTATTAACGATTTGTCTTGTTAGTAATAGAATTAGGAAGCCGTATAAACATATAATCCACTCGATACCCCCTCTAAGAGAGAAATAATCTGGTTGCTGTTCTGGTATGATATCAATTTGATAACGAAGATTCTGGAAAGCTATTTCTTCACCTTCTCCATAGAAAGTAAATATTATTTTTACTTCATTAGGACCAGGAGAGAGTAAAAATGAATCTCTTGTGAAATTTATTTTTCCATTATTAGAGATACTCTTTGAAAAAACTTGATTTCCTTCTATTTTCATCAAGATGCCAACATAATGATTTATTGAGCTAAAACCAATAATTAAGTCAAATGAAAATTCGACTTTAACTTTTATTTCTTTAGTACCTCCTACATAAAGAACATCATAGTATTCAAGAGTTGTAACACCAAAAACAGGGGTGACTACTTCAACATATTGCTCCTCTAATACTCTTTCAAGATTCTCTTCTGTCAATTCTGGAATAGGTTCAATAGTAATTTTACTAGTATCAAAGATGTAGATTGTTCCATTTTTATCTGTATGTCCATATATCCTTAGTAGTAGTTTCTCTTTGTAATCACACGTATAGGTATCAATTGTAATTTTTTGAATTGTTTGGTACTGATTCCATTCACTTATAGACCCCGCAAATATCTTTTCAGTATTTGAGTAGAATTCATAGCTTAATGAAGGCAAAATCTTTATTCCTAAACAAAGATAGTCTATTGAAACATGCAGAATTTGTTTTGAGTTAATATTAACAGATTTTAGTGGAGAAAGATCAAAATACTCGTCTATTTCCCCATTCTCAATCTCTTTCCAATCAAAAATATTTTCATAGAGTTCTCCCATTGAGAAGTAATTAGCAAAAAGTTTGATATCAGAAATCTCAAACAAATCTATACTATATTGAATAATAAAATTAAAACTGATTTTGTTTAAACTATTTTTCAGAGGAAGAATAACGGAACAACAAAAATCACCCCCATCATAAAATGCTTCTTCTACTGTAGTTTCATTATTTATCACTATACTAATGTATCTCGTGCCAGCGAAAATATCAGTTGAAGAAAAAGAAAGTGAGAGGTTTAGTTTGTTACTCTCATTTGATAAGTAATAAAAAGCTGTTTCCATACATGCAAAGCTTTCAGAAAAGCCCTTACCTTTAAGAATCAACCAATTTGGAACAGCGGGAAGAGAAGTAAGTGTATTTTGCAAAACAGGGACATTAACAACATCAATTCGTGTATTTTTAAGGATAGTAAAAATTCCTGATAGTTCCGAAGATTTTCCTTCAAAAATAATTGAAAGATTCATTGGTCCTGAATAATAATCAGAATACTGAAATGATTTTGTTAAATTGTGAACAACATGATCTTGGTAAAAGGTTTCTATAACAAATTCAATCTCAACTTGATTAAAAAGAAAAATTACAGTTATTCCGTTAGAATCTGTTTCTTCACCAGAACCATTGAAAAAAATAGTCAAACTATTGAATGCATCTAGTTCAATGGAAGGGATTTCAACAAAGAATTCTTTTCTGATTAATGTAGAATTATAATGGAAAACAATTTCATTATCCAAAAAAGAAGTAGGTTGAAAATTTGTATCATTAACATTAGAATTACTGTTGATTGTAAATGCAGTGACACCTAATAAGATTAAAACAACCAGAATAACATATTTGGTCTTAACAGTATTGTAAGTCATATCTTAATTTTATTATCCGAAAAATCGTTTAAAAAATCGTGAAATATAGTTTTTTAGTTTTTATATGATGGTTAAACAAAATTATAGAGATAAATGAATAAATCCCATAGAAAAACAGCTATAATTATTGTTACAATTATCTTTTGTTTTTCCCTGAATCATTCTTTTTCATTTCAAAAAGATTCAATTATTCTACCTTTAGTTTCAAAGAATTATACTTTGAGTAATCCCATTGAGATAACTTCTGATAGTGATTTTTCTTCTTTCAACGGTTCTGGGGCGATTGATGATCCCTATCTGATAGAAGGTTTGAATATAACTACAACAAAACGTTATGGTATTCATGTTAGTTATACAACGAAATATTTTGCGATAGTAAATTGCTATGTCAGCGCCAGATTAGCAGGAATCTGTGTTGAATATGTAGTAAAAGGAACAGCTGCAATTGTAGGAAATATCTGTAAAAACAGTTATGAAACAAATGGTAAAGGAATTGTTCTTTTTTTCTGTCCTGGTTCTTCAGTTATGAAAAATATCTGTTCAGATAACCAACAACTTGGGATATATCTAGCTTTTTCCACTATTTCTTTTATTAGTAATAATCTTTGCAATAATAATGGAGAGTATGGCATGGTGATTCATTACTCAAATTCTTCGTTCATCACTCAAAATATTTGCAATGAAAATAGTGATTATGGTATTTATTTTGCTGGATCAGATGAATCTTATATTACTCATAATACTTGTTCCAAGAACAAAGGTATTGGATTAGTCTTGGATTATTCCAGTTTTTCGATTCTCATTAATAATACATTAGATAATAATAGTGATTGTGGAATAGTTTCTTTAGAAACAGATAATTGTACTTTCAATTATAATTGGTTGCAGAATCATAAATTTCATGGGTTCTATTTAAATGAAAATTGTAATGGTAATGAAATCTATTATAACAATTTCGTAAACAACAATCTAAATGGCAATTCTCAAGCAATGGATGAAGGATTAAGGAATCTATGGTGTAATGATTTAGAACAAATTGGCAATTACTGGTCTAATTTAGAAGGAAAAAAGAGCTATTTAGTTGATGGAGAAGGAAATTCTGTGGATTACTATCCGCGAAAAAATCCATTTAAATATGAATCATTTTCTAATGGGGATACAAAAGAAACTAGTTTTGGGTTTGTTTCTTCCATTATTGGCATTCTTGTTTATTTTAAAAGAAGTAAAAAAGAGATTTGCATAAAGAAAGAAGATTTGCTGATAGAATAGTAAGTCTTTGTAAAAACTTCTAAGTAGTTGTCATATGTACACTAGATTTGAAAAGCTTTATAAGCTTTAGTTTTAAGCCCTCTAGTAGCAATATTCATGTTATTGTACCCCATTAAAGAACAACACAATAGTAGAGAGTGGAGCTAATATGGAAGAAGATGAACAAGAAAAAATCGAAGCTTTAGATATTAAACGCGGAGATAAAATTAGATTCAAAGTCAAACCTTGGCTAGCTGAACGTGTAGGATTGTATTATGGTGTGGGTAATGAGAACATAGGTGTTGACATTGGTGTTGTAGACATTGTTACTGATTCGAGTGTTCACATTAATTATTGTGAGATACATGATAAACGCGATATTTGGTTAGCTAAATCTCAATTTATCTATGTATATAGGTACAAGAATTGGAAAAGGAAAGATTGGTTTAAAGAAAAATAAATACAATATTTTAAAAATCACAAATGCCATTTAACTTGATGAAAAAGAGGAAGAGAGAATATCAAAATTATCTTTTTGGAGAGGATATGTTATTATCCTTTGTTTTAGTAATTATACTCTTAATGATAACAGTTCATCCTTTCATAAATGAAACAAAGATAATAAAAGAAATTGATCTTAAACCAACAAACTTTACTCAAAAAGAAATTATTTCTAATTCTTTACCAATTACTATCCTTTCTAATCAAGATTTCATAGATTTAAGTTTTCCTGGCTCAGGAACAGAAGAAGATCCTTATAGAATAGAAAATTATACAATTAGTACAATTGAAGATAATGCTATCACTATTAAAAACACCAGAAAATTCTTTACAATCAGAAATTGTTCTGTTTCTGCATATAGATATGGGATATTTATTGAAAATGTAACAGAAGACTCTTATGATGAGATGATTAACAGTTTTAGTATCACAAACAACACTTGTTATAATTGTTGGAATGGAATTCAAATAATTTCTTCGTGGTATGCTTATGTATACAACAATACCTGTATAAATAATGACAATGATGGCATTAATATCTACAGTTGTTGGTTTTCTACAGTTGAAAACAACACTTGTATAGAAAACGAGTATGGATTAGTTTTTCATAAATCAGATTCCTTTGTTTCGAAAAACAATTGTTCATTCAATGAAAAAGATGGTTTGATCATTTGGGAATCTTCTGGAACTATAAGTCAAAACATGTGCATAAAAAATGGTTATGGACTTACAGCTTTAATCTGCTATGGTTACACCTATTTTGTAAACAATATTTGTTTAAATAATAGTCTTTATGGTCTTTATTTAAGCGGGTCTTCTTCTTCAATTACCTCTAATAATACTTGTTCATACAATGGATATGGAATTTACCACAGTGAGTGCTTTTGGTCAAACATTGTAAATAACACTTGTACATTCAATGGATATGGGATTTACTTTACTCAAGGTTCATGGTATGACACTATAGCAAACAATACTTGCGCAAACAATACTAAGGATGGGATCTATGTTGAAAAGGGACGAGAGTGTACTATTACTCACAACAAACTTATGGATAATGAGGGTTATGGTGTGTATTTAGAAGGAAGAACCAATGATAGTGTTATAGCTTATAACTCTTTTATCAGAAACAACCCCACTGGTAACTCCCAAGGATTTGATGATGGGTTTAGAAATGTTTGGTATGATAAAGAAACCAAAATGGGCAATTACTGGTTTGATTTGAATAGTAGAAGTTCTTACAAAATAGATGGTAGAGCTAAATCCAAAGATCGATTTCCTCTAAATAGCAATCTAGAGAGAATTAATGTCTCTTTCCTTATTATTATTCTAGGATTGTTAGGTATTTCAGCAATTCTGAATTATTATTTCTCTATTAAGCAAAAGTGAAAAAGCTATAAAAAGGACACGAATATAATTTCTGATAGGGAGTGATAGGAATTCAATCACAATCACTAATTCAACCTGATATAGTTAAAAATAAAATGTGTTTTGTGAGAATTTACTGTTACTTGAGTGAAACAGCTTTTCTTCTTTGTATTATTGGGAGCTACAGCTGGATTTTTTGTCATTATAGTAATTTAGTTTATATACAAGTTGTAGGATTTTTTATTACACTAAAGCTTTGGGAACTTATATTATTAAGCAGTTCTAGCTTTCTAATTTTTTTCAACACATTGATTTATGCATTTTTTAAAATAGACTTTAATTACATTTTTTTTCTTCGTCTAATATCCATTCCTATTTGTATTCTTGGTGCATATTTTAGCATTTCAGTAGCTCCTTGGGGAAAAATGTCCATTTTTGTACTAGCTGTTCCATTCTTTACTACAGGTTTTGCTTTCTTCTTTAAACAATATAGAACAGGAATAAGAAACCGCATAAAAAAAAGAAAGTAAAATAAACAATTTTTTTAACATTCTTTACTACAATTTATAACAAGAAAATACTTAATGGGCTTTCTATGAAAAAAGTTATATACTCTTTTTGAGTAAAAAATAGTGAAAAGAAAATTAATGAGTTCCGTAACAGTTCTCTAATTAAATAACAAATTAGGAAAAAAAGATATATTGGTGTAATAATTAATGAGTAGAAAAAGAATGAAAGCGGTTATTTTAGCAGGAGGAAAGGGATTAGATTTGTTTCCTTTGACTCAAACTCGTCCAAAGCCTATGATTACTTTATTAGGTAAACCTATTCTTCAATATATTATTGAAGAGCTTAGGGAGATGGGTTTAACAGACATAATCATAGTAACAGGTTATAAAGGGGATCAAATTAAGGAGTATTTCAAAAAAGGATCTGACCTTAATGTATGCATCCGTTATGCTGATCAAGGTGAAAAGGAGGGTATTCAATCTGCGTTTTTAGCTGCAGAGGAACATGTTAAGAACGAAACAGAGTTTTTGTTACTTTTCGGAGATATTGTCTCAGAGAAAGGATTAATTCAAAGAGCTCTGAATGCTTTTGAAAACACTCAAGCAGATATGACCATGACCTTAACCTTGCAAGGAGACACTGGTGATTTTGGTATAGTTGATATTGATTCAACAGGTATGGTAAACAAAGCAGGGATTCCTAAAGAAGACTCTTCACACAGCAATTATGTTGATGCTGGATGCTTCATAATGCGTACTGAAATATTTGATGAAGTTAAGAAACAGATATCTCTTGGTCAAGCTATTAATAATAGAATAGAAAAAGGAGACAAAGTCGCTGCCGCTATTTGGGAAAAAGAATGGATAGATATTGGAAAACCTTGGAATATAATTGAAGCAAATAGAATGTTATTATCTAAAATAAAGGAATCAAAAATATCTAAAGATGTTACACTTGAACCAAATGTAGAAATAAAGAATGCTGTTATTATTGGGGAGAATGTTACAATCTCTTCTGGAGCTGTTTTAAATGGACCTTTATATATTGGACCAGATACATATGTTGGGAACAATGTTTTAATTCGAGATCACTGTTCCATTGGGAGAGAATCAATAATAGGTTTTGGAAGTGAAGTGAAAAACTCTGTCTTATTTGAAGGTGTGAAAGTTTATGGTCTATGTTATGTTGGAGATAGCATAATTGGGCAAAATACTATTCTTTCTTCAGGAGTTACTACAGTAAATACTGAAACACCCAGTAAAGAGATAACTATGACTATTAACAATAAACAACTAAAAACTGGTTTTATGAAACTTGGAGCAATAATTGGAGATGATTGTGAGATAGGTGTAAACTCACTAATTTTTCCAGGAAGGAAAATAGCTTCTGGAAGTACAATAAAACCCGGTACCACTGTTGAACAAGATTATGAAGTATGATTTTAGAAAAAGAGAGCAAGAAAGAAAAAGAGAGCAAGTATGGGTAAATCCCTAAAGCTCCGTTTTATTTAGTCAAAATCTGTTATTTCAAGAAGAGTAATTATTTGCAGTAACATGGTTCTTGCATGAGCAGGACAATTTGGATCCTGAGATATTTCATCAAGAATTTCTATTGCGTTATTTGCTTTTACAGCTAAACTAAGTTCAGGATCTGGTTCTCTTATGATCTCTAGCGAGTTGGTTGCAGCTCTTCTAATATTCCGAGGTACTGTAGTATCCTCACTTATTCTCTCTAATAATTGAATTGCTTCGTCTACTTGTTCGAGGGTCTCATCGCTCATTTTAAACACCTCTACGAAAAGTTATATTCAGTATCTTCACTACATGACTGTTTTTTAATCGTTTCGGTCAAATATACAAAAAACTATCAAATATCAGGTTTTATTAAGTGCTATAGCTCTTGTTTCTTTGGGCAAAGGGGGAAAGAAGTTAAATCAAACAAGATTTAATCTATTACTTTTGCGAAATTTTCCAGTTCTGTTAAGAATATATCAATCTCATTCATAGTGTTATAAATATATAGGGAAGCTCTAACAACACCCTCACCTTTTCCGGGATTTATTCCTATCTGATATTGAAATGGATGAACGCACATATTTCCTGAGCGCATAAGAATCTTGTAATTAGGTATCATTTCATTAAAATATTCAGTGATATCAAGGTGGTTTACAGCATCTGATTCTGGTCGGAATGATACTAACGCAGCTCTTTGTTTATAATCTAAAGGTCCTAATACTTCAAATTTTTCCAGTTCAAGTATTCCTTCTAGTAATTTGCGAGAAAATGTCTGTTCTCGATTGTGTACATTTTTCATTCCTATTTCTTGGAGATAGTCTACAGCTGCTCCAGCACCAAGCATCCCCCCGTAATTTTGTAATCCTGCTTCGAATTTATGAGGTGGGGGGAGATATTTTGGAATAACTTCACCACCTTCATAGACTACATCTTCAATTACATCTCCACCTACCATATACATATCTAACTTTTTTAGTAGGTCATATTTACCATACAAAACACCAATACCAGTAGGTCCACAAGCTTTGTGAACGCTTAAGACACAGAAATCAACATCAATATCTCTTACATCTAATTTTTGATGTGGTGCAAATTGTGCTTCATCAGATACTACAAGAGCATCGTGCTCATGAGCAATTTTGATAACTTCCTCTAAAGGTGCTACAGTTCCAGTTAGATTTGATGCATGAACAAAAGAGACTATCTTGGTTTTATCATCAATTTTTTCTTCAAAATCTGCAGGATCCAATGTACCATCTTCTTTAGCTTCAACTAACCTGAGTTCACTTCCTGTTTCTTTACATCTTTTGTAGAATGGAAGCATTCCGCTATGGTGTTCTAATGTTGTAGTTACAACATTTTCATCTTTGCTCAAGGGTATAGTTGCAGCAACTAAGTTTAATCCCTCAGTTGCATTTCTAGTCCAAATTATTTCATTTGGGCTTTCAGCATTAATGAAAGATGCCATTTTGTTTCTTGCATCCTCTGTCAACATACTTGTCTCAGAACCTAAACTATGTGTTGATCTTCCAGCTCCACCACATGCCCCCAAATATTTATAATAATATTCCATTGCTTCCCATACTTGAACAGGTTTTAATGCCATGCAAGCAGAATCAAAATAAATTAGACTTTTACCATCATAAAGCTGACCTAAAACAGGAAAATCTCTTCTTATTCTTTCCCAAACTACCATTTTACATCACTTTCATTCAATTTCTGGTTCTTTAAGTAACTTCCAAGCAAAACCAACAGAAGTCCATTTTTTCTCTACATAACCTTGTTCTGCTAATTCTTTCCCGGCTAACATTACATCCCCTCCAGATGTACATCCTGCACATAAATCAGGGAATAAATCCCTCATAGCCAAAATCTCTTTTGTAGTAGCAGGATTTTGTTTTTTAAGTATCTCAATAACACACTTAATATTACGATCTTTGAAGTTGCTCATGATATCAAATAACCAATTTTTGTAAGTAATTTAAATTATTCTACTAAAACACATTGAATAACCAAAACGTCTCAATTAAAAAAATCTGATAAGGATTTCTGACCTTTTAATTTCAAAGGTTTAGAAGAGAAGAAAAGTATATTTCCAATTATTTTGTTAAGATTGGTTACGTAATAACTGTTATTTATTGCAGTAACTAGGAGTTTACCTTTCATACCAATTATCTCTCCAACGACCTGTAGAGTTTTTTCAACATCATTAAAAATGGGGTTAACTGAGAGTGAAGGTATGTTGCCATAAAAGGGAGTTAAATCTGTTTCATTATGTAGCAAGTCTGATTCATGTGATTCGTATGTTGATTTTTCTAGTAGTTCTTTTACTTGTTTTATTATCTCTCTGAACATTGGTAAAGATCTTGTAAGATCATAATTCAATGTTTTTGCTTTTTGTGTTTTTCTTATTGTTTGGGGAATACTCAATGTAGAAGATACCATTTTTTCAAGTTCTCGAGCTTCAAATCCATTCTTTGCTCGAAAAACTTCTATAGCCTTGTCAGCTCCTTGATTCACCCAACGTTTTAAAGGATTAAAGGATACACCAACTTTAATGTTATTTGCTATTAAAGCTAGGTAGACAGAACAAGGATGTGTTTTACAATACTCATAAGCTGCAGGATTTTGAGAACAATTACCAAAGGGTTTTGAAGCATCACAAAATAAAAAGCATTTCTCAAAATCTGATTGTTCACAATTATAACATCTCACATATTGATTTTCCACAAAATTTGAACAGAGATAATATTCCTTTTTATTGAGAGAATGACCAATACATACTCTTTCTTTAGTAACTTCTACGTTGAATTCTTGATTAGGAATTATAGGCTTCTTATAAACTGTTTTTGGATCTTCGTCCATATTTCGTAAAAAAAGGAATGAATAGGGAGGAGTATCTGGATCCCATTTAACAGCAACTAGATGTTCTCTCAAAATAATCTCCATTGTTATTTTTCAGCTAATACAAGAATGTTATCCTCGCCTTTATCCAACTTCTTTTGGCATTCATCATAAATTGAATATATTTTTTCTTTTAATTTATCAGATATTATCCCTTTTTGAGCTAATTCGTTAATTACGCCTTCGTCTTTGGTCTCAATTTCGTCTTCTTTTCTAACAAGCATTAATCCTAAATCTATATATCGAAGTTTTCCCCCATTACATAACTCAATTGGAGTAATTACTTTGATTATTTCACCTATTGTAGAATCTTTTCTTTGTATTTTAATGTGAATTGACCAACTGCCTTCTTTTGCTACTACTATAGATGTGTCACCTTGTTGGATTTCTTCGCTTAAACCATAATGTAATCCTCGTGATGAACGGAAACTTCGTTTAATTATTAAACAATCGTCTAACCAGTTCAACTGCCCAAGTATTCTTTCTTGAGGTGGAGATGTTAATTTATATTCTTCTAGATGAATTAATGCGTTTTCAGCAAAATCATTCTCTAAAATGGTTTGTTTCAGAACTGAGGAAATTTTCTCACCGTTTGCTTCTGAGGAAATTCTTTCAGCAAAGGTTGTAGTTAGCTTTAATTCTGCTGAATAAGACATAAACCAATGATGCATTGGGATTGTTGGAACTACTTCTGCCCTGATTGAAGTCAATTTGTCTTTAGCATCTTTCACAAACAATGCATGTGCCACAGTATATCCTGGTTGGAGAATACCTGGACCATACGAAGATCCAGATATGAGTAAATCTAATTCTTCAGCTCTATGAACTAGTTGCTCTATATCTGCTTGGATAGCTTCTACTGAAGCTTTAGTTGCACTTGTTCTCATTATTAATCCGTGATCATGAGGTCTAAGTTGTTTTCCTAATGAAAATAACTTATCCCTATCATCTTTTGGTAATTTTCTGGAAACACGAACAAAATTTGCGTCTCTTTCTAATATTACTGCTTGACCTGGAAAATGAATAACTGTAGAGCATACTGGAAGTTGATTCTCGAATATGTTCAATTGCTTAATTTGAACTATAACTTTTTGTCCTCTATGAAAGTCAGCACCAAATAGAATTGCATTAATTTCTTCTCCAATATCAACTACAGAAAGGTTTTTTTCAGGATTTACATGAATAACTTTTCCGTTATACACTGCATGTAATTGTACAGGATGTTTTAGAATGATTGAATTTGGAACCTCTTTCAGAAGCAAATTAGTGATTGTTAAAACATATTCTTCATCTCCCTCTATTGAAATACCATATCCATCTAAAACATCTTGAATTTCAACATCATATGGATCAATCTTTTCCTCAATTCCAAAGACCTTTGATTGTTCTGGAAGAGGTTGAATAAGTACATAATTAAGATTATCTGATATCATTTTAATGAGAGCGATATCATAAATACTTCTAACTCGAAAGGTTGGAGAAACCATCATTTATCACCTTTAGGCAAAGTAGGATAATATTGAATAAAAAGTTAATGAAATCAAAGTCTCTTTAAATCACTATTCGAAGATTAGAAAAATTGGAGCCAAGACGGGGATTTGAACCCCGGCGGCTAATGCCAGTGGTTTTCGAGACCACCACCGTACCACTTGGTTATCTTGGCTCATAAGCGGTTTCGCATGATATAATAGTAATAAAATGCTTGTAAAAGGATAGTAAAGGAGTTAAAAAATCTTCGTTTAAGAAATATTATCTAGAGTCGTATAAATTTCATGTTTCCACATTCAGGACATCCTTTTGTTCCACATTCTGAACAGATAATATAAGCACACTTTGCACATTTCGATGTAGCTGTGTTTCCACATTTTGTACATTTCTTAATTAGAATTTTACTTCTCATTTTATAAATAACATAGATTGTACCAACGCCAAGTCCTAAACCTGCAATTACTGCAAATGCTATAAGAAAAATCCTTCCCACAGATCTATCAGGAGAAGTATCTTTAACAATTTTAACTATTTTTGTGTCATAATATTCGATTACACTTGGTACACCATCGTTTTGAACGGTCCAAGTAATATATGGTTTAACTTCTCCAATTTTCATACCAACAAGTTCATCAATAAAATTTTTGTTGATGTAATTTTCATTTACTGTAACTTCAAATGGTCCTTCTTCTGTATATTCGCTAGTAAATTCTCCATCAATATAGCTAGTAAATGCAACTTCAATCACATCTTCGTATTCAACTCCTAAGAGATCATCATATGCTTGTGTCTTTGAGAGTGAAGGTATAAAGACCATAGCTAGGATGATTAGAAGCACGAAATTTCGTGTACTCTTTTTCATCGAATATCTTGATGAATAGAAACTTAAAAAAATTTCGAAGAATGAGAGGAATATCAATATTAGAATTTTAACATAGTACGACTCTTACAATAAGGACACCCATTAGAATAGCATCTTTCACAAAAAGTTCTACCGCATTTCTTACAAGTTCCAACAGCGACTATTTTACATATAACGCATTTTTTAGCAAATACAGTTTTTCTTGCCTTATAAGCTAAATAACCAAAACCAGCAGCTGCTCCTAATCCTCCAATTACTGAAAGAGCTATGATAACCCCCCTACCAATTGGTTTTTCCGGTGTAGAATCTACTATTATTCGATATATTGTTGTATCAAAATATTCTACAGTCGTTATTGTCCCATTTTGATAGTCAATTAACCAAGTGATATATGATTTTGTTTCGCCTACTTTCAATCCAATAACAGCATCTACTAAAATCCTGTTAACTATGTATTCATTTACTTGAAATCTAAAAGGAGCTAGTTCAGTGAATTCGCCAACAAGTTCTGAATCCATATAGATATCACAAGTAACGTCAATGACATCATCATATTCAATTCCATTAATATCGCTATAAGCTTGTGTTGTTGTTAAAATAGAAATCATTAGTAATAGAGTAATTCCCAAAATAAGGAATTTTCGTGTCACAATATTCATTGTGGAGAGGGAATTAAAATAACTTAAAAGAATTTCGAAGAAGAAGAGAATTAAGATTTAAATCTTAATAAGGTTCTACTCTTGCAAGCGGGACATCCATTGGAATAACATTTTTCACAGAAGTTTTCACCGCATTTCTTACATGCTCCAATAGCTAATGTTTTGCAGACCATACATTTCTTTCCTAAAATTCGTGGATATAATTTGTATCCTCCATAAACCAGAAATACTACCGCAGCAGCTCCTAAAAGACCTCCTGCTATTCGTATGAAATAATAACCAAAGGAACCGGGGAGAAAACCATTTGTATTAAGATCTGTATAGTAAATATTGTTTAACATAACAACTTTCAAATCGTTATAATATAGAGTAGTATTAAACAGATAACCATATGTGGGATCAGAAATTGGAAATCCCCTTTCTGGGGGGATAACAGCATCTTTTATTTCCCCTAGTTTCATATCTACTAATTCATCATATATACCAGGAGGAGAGATAGTAGGATTTAGAAATACTTTTTCCGGCTCTTCTTCAGTCTTAACCTCAACTAATGTGCCAATAGCTACCAACCTATAACTGAAACCAATCAAATCACCAGGTTTAGCAACAGGTATGGCTGCTTTAGACATTTTTAATGAAGAGGAGAAGGATAAACCTATGGTTAATAAGGCGATTAAAACTGATAAGATTATAATGGATCTTCTCATTAATTGAGAGTCAAAACAGAACTATTAAAAATTTATCGAATTAAGAAAAAAGCTTAAACTTCCCTAAACCGTAATTTGTTGCTTTTTAGTATACTAAACGACATGTTTAAAAGAGATATTTTTAGAAAAGAAACGGAAAAACTAAAATTGAGGGGCAGTAGTTTAGCTCGGTCGATGATCGTGGACTGTCAAACTTTTTGCTGTTGCAAAAAATGCTGAACTCCATGGACCCGGGTTCAAATCCCGGCTGCCTCGCCATTTTAAAACATTTATTTGTTTCTAGAGATTTTCTTTCAGTAAAGATGTTAAATAAAAAAAATTAATTTGAACTTAAATCTACTCTTTTTTGTTCTACTGCTTTCATTAGTTCTATCGCAAATGTAACAAAAGCTTCTTCTACTTTTTCACCTGTTTTTGCAGAAGTGATGAAAAATGAATCTTTTGGAATGTTGAGCTCCCTAACCATATTTTCAATACTTTCATCGGAAACAGCAATTTGTTCCTTGAGATCAGCTTTGTTTCCGATCAAGAAATATATTACTTCCTCTTCTACGCCTTCTAGACCCTTTTGCCATTCCTTTATAGAAGCAAGAGTGTTACTGCGAGTTAGATCAAAAACTAGAAAACAACCTCGTGCCCCTCGATAAAATTTTTCTCTAACTGAAGCAAATCTTTCTTGTCCACCAATGTCGCTTATTAAGAAAAGTACTTCATCTTTTATAGATTCTTCAGAGGAATCTGTGTTTTTCTTTTCTCTTTCAACAAATAGTTGTTTACTTAGAATATCAACCCCTATAGTCATCAAATAAGATGCTTGAAATCTGTTGTGAACAAATCTAGTTATAAGAGAACTTTTACCTACACCTGGATCACCTAGTAACACGATTTTGAAGATATATTTCTTCTCTTGCACCTCTTCTGTCATGATTATCCCCTATTGTTCTCTTGTTTTCTTACTTATTATTAATCTTTTTATCATTTCTGAAAGTTCTCTACTATTGGTTTTGCTTCATCATCAGATAATTGTGCTTTTGGAACAAGAGTCATTAATTGATCATCAGGGTACCTAGGTATTAAGTGAAAATGAATGTGTTCTATAATTTGTCCTGCATCCTTCCCATTACTTTGTAATATGTTTAAACCTGTAGCATTTACTGCACCCCTAAGTTTTTTTGCAATCATGGGGAGTTTTTTTAAAAACCCCATTTTATTCTCTGATATATCGTATAAAGTTGAAACATGCTCTTTTGGAATGTAGAGAGTATGTCCTTTTGAGGCGGGATAAAGATCTAAGAACACTAAGATTTCATCATCTTCATATAGAGTATGGCTTGGTAACTCTTTTCTTACTATTTTGCAAAATATACATTCATCATTCATCTTTATCATTTCACTGTCTTTTCGATTTAGTGTACCACGACACTTTTTCAATTTTATTGTGCTATTATTGATTTTGATGCAGATTAAGAGTATTGCAATCCTTTATCTTGACACACTAAATACGCATCTCCCCCACCTTTTGAAATAGATTCTATAACTTCTTTTTCTTTTCCTGGAGCATATGCGAGAAAAGATCCACCATTACCACTCCCTAATAGTTTACAACCTAGAGCACCCGCTTCTTTGGATTTTTCTATCAAATTTTGCATTTTTCTAGTAACGTTCTCAAAATACTTTTGCTGGAAAGTATTGTGGTTGTTTATTAATTCAGAGAACTTGTCTTTTTGTGTTCCTCCTTGCTTCATTAGGTGATATCCTTTTCTAACAACATCACGAATCCCACAAATTCCAATCAATCTTCTTAATCCTACAGTTGAGTTTTTTTTGTAGATTTCTTGTATTTCTTTTAATGGAAAATTTAGTAAATTGAAATTCTGGTTTTCTTTTTTTATTTCCTCAATTCCTTGCTTTATCTCATTTTTTCTTTTTCGGATTGTTTCTACAGTTTCTTTTCTTTCAAGACTATCTCCTATCACTAGGCTAGAAAAATCTACGTTCAATTTCTCAAAAAAATAAGGATCTCTACATTCTAGATACAATACATTACCAAAAATACTTGCAAAGTGATCCATCATACCTCCTGCTTCGCCTAAATTCACAACTTCAGCTGAATATGCTTTCAAAGCTAATTCTTTTTTAGAGGAATTGAGTTTAGCAGCCTTATCGAAAAATGCAACTAATGCTGAACAAAAAGCTGATGATGATGAAAGCCCTTTTCCTATGAGGATTGTGGAACTTACATCTATCTCTGCTCCAAAATTTCTCTTTAAGAAAGGTTGGTAAAGATTGAATGAAGAAGCAATATAATCCCTTTTTGACTTTATTGTTTGTAATTCATTGTTAAATTCAAGTTCTTTATTGGAATCTTTCAGATTTATACTGATTTTTCCATTATCAGTTATTCTTCCTTTAACTGTTATTCTTCTATCAACTGCAAGTGTTATAACTTCCAAGTTCATATAGTCAACATCTTCACCAAAAAGACATACTCTTCCAGGAGTAGAAACAGATATTTCTCTCATGTCAGTCAGACCACTTTTTTTGATATTTTGCGACTTCTTCCTTTATTTTACTGATATTTATTGTTGTAAAAACATTATTTTGAAAAACGATTTTACCGTCAATCATTGTCATACTAACATCTTTTCCTGAAGCTGAGTAGACTAAATGAGATATTGGTTCATAACAAGGTAAAGCATTTACATCACTCAAATCAACTTGGATAACGTCAGCTTTTTTGCCAACTTCTATTGAACCTATATTATTCCCCAAATTGATAGCGTTTGCACCTTCAATAGTAGCCATTCGCAAGATTTGTTTTGCAGGCAATATTCTTTCATCTAGATGTTTAATCTTTTGAAGATAAGTAGCTAATCTCATTTCTCTAAAAATATCTAAATTGTTATTACAAGGAGCACCATCAGTTGCTAAGCCAACAATAACACCATCTTCAAGATATCTTTTTACATCACAAATTCCTGAAGCTAATTTACTATTGCTAGACGGATTATGAGAGATTCTTGTATTGGTTTGTTTAATTATCTCATACTCTTCATTATCTAACCAAATACCATGTGCTATAATCGTTTCATCCCCCAAAGCGCCTATATCTTTAAGAGCTCTAATATATGATTTTTTATAGATTCTTTCAACTTCTTTGCATTCTGCTTTAGATTCGGAAGCATGAGTATGTATCATTAGATCCTCATGTTGATTATGAGTTTCCACAATCAATTTCATAAGTTTTGGAGTGCATGAAAGAAGAAAACGTGCATTCAATGAATATTGTATTCGATTGTTTTCTGTCCTATGATACTGATCAATATGTTTTATAGCTTCTTCCATTACTTCATCAGCATTTTTTATCATGGATTTTGGATAACCTTGATTTGAATCCATTAGCATCTTGCCTATTCTGGTTCTTACTCCGCTCTCGATTGCAGCTTCTACACCTTTTTCACTGTCATGTGTTGTTAACATGTCATTTGCTGTTGTTGTACCTGTTCTAATCATTTCAGCAAAACCAAGGAGTGAAGACACATATATTTCATGTGAAGTAAAGTTAGCTTCACCTGGGAGAATAACTTCCTTCAACCAGTCTAGAAGTGCTAAATCATCAGCTTTTCCTCTTAGTAATGTTTGTACACTATGACTGTGTGTATTCACTAAACCAGGCATAAGGATTTTGTTTTCACCATCAATAATCTTTGATGTGCTGTAATCCTTATGAATTTCTTTTTGAGTTCCTAAGGCAGTTATTATTCCATTTACTACATAGATAGCTGCATCCTTAATCACTTTGTTAGAAGGATCGCATGTTACTAGATAATCTGCTTCTACAATTACTTCTTTCAATCTTACCACTGCTGTAATTGGGAATATATTAATAAACCCTATTTTTTAGTTGTTTTATTGTGAAGAATGGTATGACAAACGAATTAGAAATACTAACTAAAGAAATTCTTGTTTGCGAGGAGTGTCATCTTAAGCTAGGGAGAACACAAGTAGTTCCAGGAATTTATGGCCCTCAGAAAAGTATATGTTTTGTAGGAGAGGCACCTGGATATTATGAAGATCAGCAAGGGCTTCCTTTTGTAGGTAAATCAGGAGAGCTTCTAGATAATATGTTAAAAGACACAGGTTTAGCAAGAGAGAAAGATGTAAGTATTCTTAATGTAATTAAATGTCGTCCTACTACTGATAATGGACAAAATCGAACGCCTACAGATTCAGAACTGAGATTTTGCGGAGAAACATGGTTACATAAGCAACTATCTTTGCTTTCTCCAAGATTAATAGTTACTCTAGGGGGAATAGCCCTTAAATTTTTTATTCCTAATGGAAAGGTTACACAACTTGCTGGACAACTTGTCAAATTCGATGAATCAAATTACGTCTTTGTTACTTACCATCCAGCTTATATTTTGAGGAAAAAAACCTTAGAAATGATGGAAGAATATAATTCTCATTTTGAACAGATATTAAGTTTATATCAAAAAGAAACGTTTGATCAAGAGTACGAACAAGTTATAGGAAAAGATGGGCAATCAAGCATGAAGACAAATCAGAAGTCACTAAAAGATTTTCTGTGAAGTTTCCCTTTTGGAGAAAAACACACGTTATGAAACTTGGTTAAACTTACCAGAGGTTTTTTAACCGTCGTTTAAGAGGATCCCCTCACGTGTGTTGAGGGGAAGAGATCGTAAGGAAGGAGAGTACCTTGGAGGGAAGCAATATTCATAGTAGCATTCTTGTGAGTGTTAACTTGTTGTCCGCACTTTCTACATGGAGCAAAGTCATGATGCTTGTCATCACGAACAATCATCCCTCCACAACCATAATGCTTGGAGCTAGTATGATAGGGGGAAACTGTTTCTAACTCTACATCATAGCCTAACTCTAAAGAGGCTAACCAAACAGCTTTCTTATAGATATACAAAGAATCAGGCATGTTGTAAATTGCTTTAGCTAACGCTCCTTTCGTACCAGCAGGATCAGAAGTTAATTTCTCAATCTTCAAGGTTTGACACTGCTTCTTCACCAGCGCTGCAGCTAAGAAGTGAGGTAAAAGACGAGTGATTTCTCGAAGAAGACAACTACGACGCTTATAGACTCGATTAAGCTCTCCCTTAAGCTTACAAGCACCTTTAACATCGTAAACTTTACGTTTGTTAAAGAATCCTTTATTTAACTCATTGAGAACCTTTTCTGTTAACTGTTTGTAACGTTTAGCTAAATGCAACAAATCTGGTGGAAGAGGTATAGGAGTGTTGAACACTACCATATATTGGCCTAAGCGGTTAATATCTATCCCTAACACTTTATTCCTCCCTTTTGGAATTTGAGAGAGATAACAGTGAAGAAGGGTAAAGGATCGGAAACAGTCGTGGGCACCTTCTAGTACCACATCTACGCGAGGTTTGAAACTAGGTGCACTACCACTACTCACTTGAAAGACCTTGATTTCTGCACCGTTTTTAAGATATTCTAACACTTTTGGGGGGAATAACACCTGAGCTGTAAGTTTTTTCTTGCCTTTTAGAGGGAATCCCAAAGTGGTGGTTCCTTGTTTCTTTACTTGTCTGGTCAAGTCGCTTGCATTACCTTCACGGGAAATAACATAATCTTTTTTCATTAACAATTTTATTGGTAATCTTCCTTTCTTTTTTCTTTTAAATGGGAGAGGAACAAGCTTAGCTGCAGGTAAACCTTTGAGTAACTGAGGGACACTCTGCATGAAATGATCAAAGAGTGTGAAAACAACTATCTGCCTGACAGCAGAGAAAAGTTTTCGATTAGGTTTGCCTATAATTGTAGCTAGTTCCTTAGATAGTTTTTTGAGACTTTTCCAACGAGAAGATTGATAGCTATTAATCCACGAAGTTACAAACGGTACAACTACTTGTCGTTCTTGTTTCAGAAGATGCAGTTTGTTCAGAAACGTTTGCTGGTTCTTCGAGAGGGTAGGTAAAAGTGCGAAAGTGTTAGTTTGGTAAGCTAGCGCATCGTCAATCCCTTGCACAACATCTAGTTGTGTATAAGTCGGTAACGCCCCATTAAACACCAAGGTTTTAGAGAAATAGTAATCTCTCTTTTTCTTTCTATTATAAGAATCTAGCTGAAGTCTCGAACTGGTTAGCAAGTTAATAACATACCTTCTGTTCAATTTCCAGTATTTCCCCATACTACATTCAGTATAGGGTGATCTTCCAAACACCATCCACTCCACCAGTTGTTGGGGATTTTTCTGCATGAAGTTGAGCATCCCTTCCACTTTCTGTTCTTTATCTATCTTCCCCTTTACTGCTATCTGGAGCCAGTGATAAGCGCTTTCAGCTATGTTAGGATTCTTCCTTACTGCCTTCCCTACTTGGCGCACAAAGAACCGTTCTTTGGGATTAGCTCGATAGAGTGCTACAGCTTGCTTAACAACATTTTGAGTAAGAAGGTGGTGTTGCCTTTCTTCTAATCCCCGTATGCGTTGGTTGATTTCTTCTCGTTGAACTGGTGAGTCACACTTTAGTACCACCTGGTAACTCCTCATCACTGTATCTAAGATACGCGGTTGAGAAGTGTGAGGGTTGGTAGTTGTTTGTGTGCCCATCTTTTCGTCATTATAATGTACAGATTGTTATTTAAACCCGGTAAAATTTCAGATAATGTTTATGTTTTTTTTGGTAAGATTGAGTAGATTTCGCTCAATAGTTGACAACAGTTATATGTCGCAGCGAGTGCAGAAAAATGATGGGTAAAGGTTTGAGATTATTTGGAACTGCAGGTATTAGAGGTCCTTTTGGAGTTAAAGTTACAGCAGAACTAGTTTTTGAGGTCAGTCAAGCTGTTACAGAACTCTATCCTTCCAAAGGGATAGTTATAGGACATGATGCTAGAACTTCATCAGAGTCATTAAGTCAATGCGCTAAAGCTGCTGTTTCACTTGCAGGTGGAAAGGTTTTTTCTACGGGCTTATGTTCTTTCCCTGTTATAGCAAATCTAACATTGAATACTAATCATTCTGTTGCAATTTACATAACCGCATCTCATAATCCCCCTCAGGATAATGGAATCAAAGTTCTTAGAAATGGAAGAGAGTTTACCAAAGAAGAACAAAATCAAATTGAAGAATTGATAGAGAGAAGGAGAGAAGAGGAAAGATTAATTCAGCATGAACAATGGAGCAATCTAATCCCTCAGAAAGAGATAGAAGAAGCGAATGAAAGATACATCAAGAGGATTATGAGAGATTTAGATTTCAAAGGAGATGGAAGGAAGATAATCTTGGATTGTGCTAATGGTCCAATGTCTAATCTAGCACCAATTTTACTAACGCAATTTGGTTTTCAAGCTGTGACTATAAATTCCCACATAGATGGTCATTTTCCTGGAAGGTTGGCAGAACCTAGTCCACAGAATCTTAGCGTACTTATTGATCTGTGTAAGAAAGAGAAGGTTTTGGGAGTTGCTTTTGATGGTGATGGTGATCGAATAGCTTTAGTAAATGAAGAAGGTGAATTTGTAGAATTATCCAGAACAAACGCTCTTTTAGCTACTTTTGCTATAGAAGAACACGGACCTGGCAAAATTATTCTAAGTATTGATTCCTCAACTACTGTGGATAAAGCAGTTCAAAATTTAGGAGGGATAATTGTTAGAACACAGTTAGGTGAACTTCATGGTAAAGCAAAAGAAATCATAGAAAATAAAGAAAAAGTAGTTTTTGCTGCTGAACCATGGAAACCTATTTTTCCAAATTGGGGTTTGTGGATAGATGGTTTGTATGCTTTTTCTAAATTGTTGAAAGTGATAATAAAGCGTAAAACAACTGTTTCTGAAATAATGGAGGACATCCCAAAGCACATTGCAGAGAGAAAAGCTTTTCTTGTAAACGAGGAACGAGTAACAATAATTTATGAAAAGTGCCAACAAACTCTTAAAGAATTCATGAAAAATGAAGAAAAACAGATCTTAACAATAGATGGACTTCGATATGATTTAAAAGACGGTACTTGGATTTTGATCAGAAAATCTGGTACAGAACCTAAAATCAGAATTTATTATGAATCACCCACTCCAGATAGATTTGATTGGATTGAGAACATAGTAAAACAAATTGAGAATATAATCAAGAATGAAGGTAATTAAGATGGTATCTGAAACAATGAAAAGTGAATTAAGATTGGTTAATGAACGCTTGAGAATAACTCTAGTCATTCTATTCTTTTGGGCATTAGTAGTAACCTTAGATATTACTGGAGCCATAGTACTAGAAGCTGAAGGGATAAACTTCCTTGTCTATGCAATTCTAGCAACAACTTCTGTTGTCTTCCTTATACTGGCATTAGGTATACAAATTGAGCCATTTGTAAGAGAGATGATTAAGAAAAGAAAGGAAATTGAGAAATTTTGGGAAAGTAAAGAGGCGTTAAAACCAAGTTTAGAAAAGAGAACCAAGATTAGTGAGATTGTATTAATAACTGCAATTATTTTAATGATGGTTTCTTTGTTGTTTGTCGTAGTTTAGTTCTAATTGGAGATTATTACTCCCTTTTTAACTTCTTTTCGAATTCAGCAAGAGAAGGAGGGATGCCATCTTCTTTCAATACTTTAGAAAATTCTAACACAGTTAACCCCATTAAACGCTCTCTTCGTGATTCATCTGTTTTCATGAAAAGAAATCTACCATTAGGAATCTCTTTAGCTGTTTTTGGATAATCTGTTTGTTCATGAATTTTATCTTGGGTTCCATTATTGACGAATACTTCTTCTTCTATTGCGGACAATTTTCCGAATAGTTCAAAATCTTTTACTGCAATGGAAGCTTTCTTCCATTTCCAAGCTTCTGCATTTTCAATAAAGGCTTCTGCTCTTTTTCTTTGAACTTCCTCTTTCATACCTCTTAATTGCATTTTTGCAAGAATTGGTTTTATTATTTCAGCAGCAACAACAGGCAAGAAGGGAGCGAGATAATTTAAGATCCACTTTGGGAACCATAAGGTGTGCATAGGATCATGAGTAACAATAGTAGGTGCTTTTATTATCTTATTAATTAGCCCATGTAGAACTATTGCTCCTCCCCAACAAGTACCAAACAACACGAAATCGGTTTTATCAAGTCCTAGATGTTTAATAACATCTTGAACATCTTTTGCTTTTTGATCCATATCCATTTTTGCATTTTTTCTATCTATTCTGCTAGTGTGTTTTTCTCTTGTTTCAATATAATAAAACTCCACCAAATCGTGTACAACTTCGTAATAATCAACGTATCCTTCTGGAAGACCACCCCAGCCTGGAACAAAAACTACGGGTCTTTTAGAGATAGGTTTTTTTGGTTTTACATGTAATACTCTTATCTCACCATCATCAACAGGAACGAAAAAACTCTCACTTATTTCTTCATCCCAGAAATTTGGAGTTGCTCTCCTTGTTGCTTCAAGCATTTTATATATTTTTTTCTCTTTTTCTTTGGAAATTGTTAACTCAGGAGGAAGTTGTGTTGAAACAGTTTTTTTCTTTGCCATTGTTCTTCCTCATTTCCGTCTTATTATTAATCTTTTCATAATCCAAATTTCCACTAAAGATACTATTGCCTGTCTTTTCTCAGTATTTGCTGTTTACTTATCATAGATGTCTTTGTATGGCGCTCTTTCACCTTTCATATATCTTTGATGAGGATCTCTGATGAACCATGCAACCAAAATACCTATTGAGAAAAGAATTAGCAAGCTTGCAAGAGCAATTCTCATTGGAGTAGGTGTTGGTAAATGATTAGTCGCAAAGATTATTCCTCCAAACATGAGTGGAGATACAATTGCACTAACTCTTCCTGCAATTTTCTGGAAACCACCATATTGTGCAAGTCTTGATGGTGGTGCAAGAATCATAATAAATTGTCTTCCTACAATCCATATTCCACCAAATCCTATTCCTATGAAAACTGCACCGAACCATATCACCCAAGAAGGAATTGGTCCCAATCCACTAACAACAAATATAGTTATTGCAATAAACCACGATATAGCTACTCCCAAGAATAATTTCTTTGGTCCCATTCTATTCATAAGTTTTCCAACAATTATACCGAAGATTATAGAGAAAACTATTCCTCCAAGAATGATATAATTAGTCATATCTGCGAGTGTTTCTCCGCCCATTGTTGCAACTACTGGTACCATATAAAGAATAGTTGTATTTGCTGCGTCCGTAATGAAGAACCAAGCTAAGAAGAATAACCATGAATTCCTATCTGAAATAATTGTTTTAAAAGAGGTTTTAAAATCATCAAATGCTGCATTCATATAATCTCTAGCTGTTAATTCTTTTTCAGGAGGGTTTTCTACTTCTTTATGGAAAAGATAAGGGATACTAATCAAAATTATGACTATTGCTGATATCAGGAATAACCACCTTAAACCTCCATAGTTCAAATTTTCACGATCAAGAACTACACTGTCCAAGTTCCACATTTCATGAGGTTGATTAACTAAATCATGAGAGCCAAATACACTTTCAAGACCTATAACAATACTAATTACTATTGCAATTACTGAACCAAAAGCTGCAATAGCACCACCGATTGCTTGCATAAAACCTCTTTTTTCAGTTTCAGCGATGAATGGAATTTGAGCATCATAAAACATTCGACCTGCTTGATAACAAAAATTTGCAATAACAAATAAGCCACTTGCCCACCAGAAGTTTGTCCAAACAGTCATCATTGCCGTCATAGTTATCATTATTCCCGCAGAAATTAATACTGCGGGTTTTCTTTTTCCTGCTCTATCAGAGATGGCACCTAAAATTGGTCCCATAATAGCTATTAAGAGATTTGAACCTGCCATAAATGCCGACATCACAATAAATACTGTAGAAAGTTCCCAACCTAGTTTATAACCGGTTAGTAAAGCAAATGGGGTATAGGCTAGGCTTATTACAGATTGTGAGAAGAATGTATCAGCCATATCATAGCTATACCAAAATATTGCGTTTTTTCTACTAGTTCCCTTCGATTCTAGCTCTGTTTCTTTAATATCTTGTTCATCCAATGCAACCTCAACATTACTCATATAATCACCATGAAAAACTACCCTTAGAAGAGAAGTTTAACTTTTATAAAATAGCTATCTTTTAAATTTTCACTTGAAAAATAATAAAATCCTAGTTTCTACCCTTCTTTCTCCATTTTTCTTTATAAAAAGCTCTATCTTACTTCTAATAAGGTGAGGTTCTAATTTCCAGTCGAAGAAGAGGGGTTTTTTCTGTTATAGAGGTTAATGAAAGTATTTTATCGAGTTTTAGAACTTTAGGAACAAAAATCACTGCGCATAAATTTATTTAGTAGTAATTAAGAGGAAGCAAGACTTTAATGAATTTCGCGGAATTTACTTTATTCTTCGATGATGGGGGAGTAATGAACGATAATCAAATACGTGGTATTCATTTTCAAAAAATGATTGGAGATTTTTTTGTACCCATTTACGGTGGAGAAAGGCACCAATGGGCAGAAGCTAATTTTAGTTTTGTACAAGAGATAGTAAGAGAATATATCGAAATTATTGAAGAAGAAAGAATCATAGATTATCAAACATATCATAATGATTTTATTACTAGATGGATAGAGGATATGTTTGAATATGTAGGTGTAAAGCTTCCTAACAAAAATGAATACAAGAGAATCTACATGGAAGCTATGGAGTCTATTACACCAAATGTGAGAGCTTCGTTTCCAGGTGTGATCGATAGTATAAAGAAACTCAAAAAGCTAGGATTTCGATTGTATACTGCATCAGGAGAAGCTTCTTGGGAACTAAAAGGATATTTGAGAGGTATGGGTGTTAAAGATTGTTTTGAAGAATTTTATGGACCTGACTTGATAAATACCCATAAAATTAATGAAACATTCTATCAGAAAATTTTTGACAGAGCATATGTTGAATCAAAAAAGGCTATTGTTATCGAAGATAATCCTAAATTCATTGAATATGCTCAGAGTTTAGGAGCCAATGTAATACAAGCATGTGTAACAGAAAATCATGAGCCAAGTTATCCGTTTTTTGTAACAGATATGAAAGATCTCCCAGAAGTTGTGATAAAACTAGTTAACAAGAAAAAGTGATTCCACCTTATTAGAAGAGTAGTTTGTTCTGAAAATAACCTTGTTGTTTAGGTCACTTTCTGGTGAAGGAACCTTACTGCAAGGATTTTCTTTTTGCAATAATCTTCTTGACAATTAAACTGAGGAAGGCTAGAAGAAGCGAACATGTGGCAGATATAGAGAAATAAACAAAATTTGTTCTAGAACTTGGGAAAAGGATTGGATCAATTATAAAATATAGCACAATACTAATTATCATAAAACCAAGAGCTGTTGAGCTAAAAATAAATAATTTAAGATTTGTTTCTTTATCTTGATGTCCATAAAAATAAAAAAATAAGGCAACAATAAGAGGGATGGGAATACCAATATACCAAATTGAGGAAGTCATTTTTTCAAGGAAATCTTCTACAAAACTAAAAGCTTCTTCCATACTAGTAATTAACATAACTTGTATAATTACAGTATATACCACTATCAAAGCTGTTGTAATCCAAGGAGAGATTTTACCTCTAGACCTTGATCTAACCTCTGGTATCTCTCCTTTGGCAATCATTATACCTACCTCATTAGTTTGATATGCTAGGCAATTCCTTGCGAAATAAAAGTGTTTACCGTTATTGCTTCATCAGTATATATATAAAACCCTTCATGTGCACATTTTTGAGGAGAAATAAATGACTAAAGCAATTATGGAAACTAATAAGGGAACTATTAAAATTGAATTTTTTGATGAACACACTCCAAATACAGTCAAGAATTTTGTAGAGCTTGCCAAATCCGATTACTATAATGGTGTTACATTCCATAGAGTAATTCCAGACTTTGTTGTTCAAGGTGGAGATCCAACTGGCTCAGGAGGTGGAGGACCAGGTTATCAAATAGCTGATGAAGTTGACAATCCTGTTCAAATTCATGAATTAGGTGCTTTAAGTATGGCTAACGCTGGTCCAAATACAAATGGATCTCAGTTTTTCATTGTGTTAAATCCAAACAGCTGTAGACACTTAAATGGAAAACATACAGTTTTTGGTAAAGTAATCGATGGATTGAAAGTAGTATATAATATTGCTCAAAGAGATTCAATGTTAAAGGTAACAATAGAAGATGAATCAGAAATTATTAAGAATCATCAACTAAAGAAACTCTAAAAATGTAAAAACAAAAGAAAGTGGTGGCTCGAGCGAGTTTCGATCTCGCGACCTCGAGATGTGCTCATCTGAGGGACACAGCTGTTTTTACTAGCCCTTGTTTTCTAGATTATGAGTCTCGCGCTCTTCCAGCTGAGCTACCGAGCCATGTCTAAAATCATCTCGACGCCTCATTTTTATCTTTTTTGTTTACATCAACTTGTAATTTTCAAAAATCAAAGACAAAGACGTAAAGGATTATTATTCTATTGTCTTACGTACTAAAAAAAGAGACGACTACTATTGAGTTATAGTAGAAACAAATAAAAGAAAAACAGTAAAGGTCATTATTTTTGTTCTTCGTCTGTCTCGACTTCTTCTGCGGATTCTTCGTCTGTCTCGACTTCTTCTGCGGATTCTTCGTCTGTCTTGACTTCTTCTTTTGGTTCTTTGATCTTTTGCAATTGTTTTGCGAATTTTCCTGTCTTCTGCAGTTCTTTTACAAGCTCTTCTCCTTTACCTATTTTATATGTGCAAGGAGTTGGGAATCTATCAGACGCTCTCTTGAGGGCTTCAATAGCAACACGATAATATCTAGCATATGTTCTCACTGTTACTAACTCTTGCCTTTCTTTTACTCTCGCAGCTCTATCAATAGGTTTACCAAAGGATTTTCTCATTCCATCTTGAATTCTATCTGCACCAGCTACAGCCATCATCCTGTTCTCCCTTAAAATGTGATGTGGATGGATTCTTATTGTCATGTGATAATTTTCAGTACCTACGTTTCTTTGCAACTGTCTATTTACTGCAATTCTTGCAGCTTCTAAAGCTGTATGTCTTATCTGGCATTTTTCTTTTGACACTAGATGAATATGTATAGGAAAATCTCCTTTTCTGTTTCCAGCATCATAAGCTCTTATTCTAGAATCTGGTACTCCTCTAACATATTTACCTACTCTTGTATTTGCTGGTCCTCTGACACGAGTATAACAGCGAGCTGGTCTTTTACCCATTTTTTACACCTTTTTCTTTATCTTGCAGAAAGTGCAATTCTTTCTATTTCTTGTTTTTTCTTAACTGCAGCGCTAGATGAGTCACCTTTTGCTGCTAGAACTAATTCTTCAGCAACAACTTCTTCAACACTTTTAACGTTGTTAAAACTTTTTTGTTTTATTGCAGCAGCTAAAAATCTTAAAGCTAAATCTACTCTTCTTGATGGTGAGACATCAACAGAAATGTGTTGAGCAACGCCTCCATAAGTAAGACGAGTGGTTTCTTCTCTAGGAGCTACATTACTAATAGCATCAGCTAATACTTGAACGGGATTTTGTCCTGTTCTTTCGTGTATTATTTCAAATGCTACTCTCACTATGTTGATCGATCTTTGTTTTTTCCCAGCATTTTTCCCTCTACTCATTAGTTTATTGATAAATCTTTCAACTATGCTCATTTCAGCTTTCTTAAATCGTTGATCTTGATAACGACCACCAGAATGCGGAAAATAGACTGGACGTAAAGAGATGTATCTTTGCAACCCTAGATCATTGATTGAAACTTCATTGAAATCCCATTTTCCGAAGAGTTTGATTTCATCACTCATTTACTTAGCCTCTTTCAACTAAATTAGCAAAACCCAATTTGCTTTAAAAATCTAATGTTGAAAGACAGAAAGCTACTATTAATGGATTTAGTAAATAAAAGAAAAAGAGGAGAAGAGTCTTTGATTACCAATTTAATTTTTTAATTATCCATGGGAATAATAGGAAAAGTATCGGCCCCATAATTGCATAAACAACCATGTCTAGTGAGATTTTCAGAGCATCTAATGTCATATCTTTTGTTATTATTTGATCATATACATACATAATTGTTATAGGAATAATTACTATTAGAATCCTCAAAATTATTTTCCACCATCTGTCTGCTTTACTGTTGTAATCCACTACCTTACCTTCTACCACATATGATAAAGATCCTGTAGTAAAGAGAACAAGAACCTTCAAGATGTTGATTTCTTGTTCAAATTCGTTAGGTATGTAATTTTTGTGAAGGAATATTGTTGGAATAGCAAATACTACAAATAACAAAAAAATAAACAACATTTTGATTTTTATCGATTGTTTTTCTATATAGTTTGATACAGATTCTTCTAGAAATATAAATAACCCAATAATAATCAATCCAATTCCAAAACCCATAATCACATCGGTAAACCAGTGCACTACTAAGAAAATTCTAGAAAATCCTATGAGTATTGGCAAGGCTACCCCCACTAAAAGCATTCCCCACTTTGGGATTATCGTCGCTAGAACTCCCCAGAAAGTTGTACTTAATTGTGTATGGCCACTAGGTAATCCATTGGAGGTTTCACCTGTGGGATCATATCCCCAAAGTTCATCTGGTCTGTCTAAATGAAAAGAGGCTTTTGCTGTTGCTACGACAAACACTGAAGAGATTAATATTACAATGGTTTTGTAAGCCTTGTTTTTATCCCAAACGTAGTAAAGTATTACCAAAACTGCGATATACACTATTGATTCACCTAAGTACGTTATGACCTCCATTACTGTAGTTAATGTTCCATTATCATATGAGAAAAAAAAATCAGCAATTGCTTTGTCGATAGGGTTTGCTCTATTAGGATAATGTAAGAAAACAATTACCAAAGCTGTTGTTACGAGAGCAGCACCTAGTGGTAAAAATATAGTAGCTATAATATTGCGCCTTTTCATGAAGCAGAAATTTCTTTAAGTAATTAAAAGGATTTTGTGAGTTTTATATTTATAAAAAAATAACTCCCTCTCTAATTGAAATTATATTTTTAGTTTCTTGATAAGCCAAGGTATGAAGAGTATTATGAATGGACCTAGTAGAGCATATACTATTAAATCAACTATCACTGTTATAGTATAATCAACACTTACATAGTCAAATATCATATTATAACCATAAATAAGCGCAATTACTACTATTCCTATTGCGATACGTAATAAAATGTGCCACCATTTTTCCTTTTTGTTTTCAAAATTGACAATCTTTTCTTCAAATATGTATGATATAGAAACTGTAGTAAATAATACTATAAACCTTAGAGTACTAATCATCCGTTTGAAATTCTCACCATCGATATCATAACTTAAAAAGACAGGATCATAGTGAAGAAGAATTACAGGAGCAGCAAGAACTACCATTATAAGTAAAGCATAAAGCACTTTTATTACAGTTGATGTTTTTTCTAAATGCCTTGTAATCGGTTCTTCAACATACATATAAATAACTAGTATAACCAAACCAATACCAAGACCCATAATTACATCAGTAAACCAATGAACTCTTAGGAAAATTCTGGAGAAACCTAGTATTAATGGTAGAAGTATTGCAATTATTAGCATTCCCCATTTAGTAACAAATATACCAAGCATACCCCAAAAAGTAGTACCTACTTGAGCATGACCACTTGGGAAACCATATGTTTTAAGATCTTCAGCCTCTATTCCTCCACCCCATATTGATGAAGGTGGTCGTTCCATTCTAAAACCTGCTTTTGTAGAATAAACAACCGCTGTAGAAGTTATTACAACTGTTATAGCCCTATATCCTTTTCTTTTATCCCAAGCATAGTATAAAATAAGCAGTAAGCCAACAAATACTATTGGTTCTCCTAAATAGGTTATATATTTCATTATTTTTTCAATAGTATTAGATGAGTTGTTTTGGAAAAAAGTTGCAATGTTGTTATCAATGTTATTTGCTCTGTTTGGAGGATAAGTAGTATAAACTATTCCCAAAGCAGTTGCAATTAATGCAAAACCAAGAACTATCATTATAATAGAAATAATGTGTTGTTTTTTCATAAGCGTTTAAATTTTCTTCGGCAATTAAAAAGTTTTTCGGAATCACCTTTTTCAGCATTTTCAAATTGTATTTTTATTGTATTATTTTTGTGATGCTTTATTGTACGTTTTTTCCCATTCTTTAATTTCCGCTTTTCTTGTTTAGTATTACAATTATTAGCGAAAAAATAAAAAGGTATAGTCAAAAGTACAATATAGTGGTAAAAATGACCATATACAAAGATCTTGAAGGGAAGAAAGTTGTAATTACAGGAGGAGCGAGTGGAATTGGCTTGGCAACAGCTAAACGTTTTGTTGACGAAGGAGCTAAAGTTGTTATTCTTGATTGGAATCAAGAAGAGCTTGAGAAGACATTATCTATTATTCCTGAGCTCAAAAGTGGTGTTTTTGCAGATGTGAGTAATCCAGATGAAGTCAAGAGTGCCTTTAAGAAAATAGACGAGATTTTAGGAGGGATTGACATTCTAATTTCTAATGCAGGAATTTGTTTTCGTAGCCCATTTTTGAAAATTGACTATGAACAATGGTCAAAGGTTCTCCGTGTTAATCTAGATGGGATGTTTCTCTGCTCGAAAGAAGCAATAATAAGAATGAAAAAACAACGTTCTGGAGTTGTTTTGTTAATGGCTTCTACAAATGGAATCGAAGGTCACCCATTGTATGCAGATTACAACAGCTCAAAGGCTGGAGTAATTCTTTTAGCAAAATCATTAGCATTAGAATTTGCCCCATGGTTAAGAGTAAATGCTGTTTGTCCTGGTTATGTCCTTACACCAATGCAAAAAGCTGAATATACTCCTGAAATGCTAGAGATTGTTAATTCCAAAATCCCCTTAAAACGTCATGCTGAACCAGAGGAAGTGGCAGCTTTATTTGCGTTTCTTGCATCTTCTGAAGCAGCTTTTATAACTGGGCAAGCTATTGCTATTGATGGAGGGGAAACAGCAGGACTCTACACACCTATGGAGGAGTAAGTTAAAGATTCCAAAAGTGCAAGATACAGAGGTAAAAATGTATGAATAATAAAAAGAACCAAATTTTAAATCTCATATCTTTAGATAATAAAACCGCTATAGTTACTGGTGCGGCTTCTGGTATTGGGTTAGCAACAGCAAAACTTTTCGCAGAAATGGGAGCTAATGTGGCTTTAATAGATATCAACGAATCAGATGGTATAAAGGTAACAGAACAAATAAAGGAATTAGGAGGAAAAGCAAAATTCTTCCTTTGTGAAGTAACATCTGATTCTGATTGTAAGAAGACAGTTGATGTAATTTATGAAGAGTTTGGAAAAATAGATATTCTGTTCAATAATGCTGGTATAATCCTTCGCAAGAACGTTTTAGAGTTAGATGAAAAGGATTGGGATTTAACTATAGATGTTAACTTAAAATCGATTTATTTACTTTCTCGACATGTGATACCAATCATGATTAAAAACAAAGGAGGGACCATCATTAACACTGGATCAGGTTGGGGTATTAAGGGAGGGGTTAATGCTGTCGCTTATTGTGCTGCTAAAGGAGGTGTTGTAAATATGACTCGAGCAATGGCAATCGATCACGGTAAACACGGAATTCGTGTTAACTGTGTTTGCCCTGGTGATGTTGATACACCACTTTTGCGAGGAGAAGCAGAACAGTTAGGTATTGAGGAAGATATTTTTATGAAAGAAGCTGCAGAACGTCCTCTAGGTCGTGTAGGTAGCCCTCAAGACGTTGCTTATACTGTTCTTTACTTGGCTAGTGACCTTTCTAGTTGGGTTACTGGTAGCTCTATAATTGTTGATGGTGGGGGTTTAGCTTAGATTAGATTTGATACATTCAAAATACTGGAGTTTTTATTATGAATAAAAAGAAAAACATAATTCATCCTTACATTCCTAATTCTGTTCCCGAAATAAAAACAAAAATGCTTGAAGAAATTGGTGTAGAAGATATTGAAACTCTTTATGAAGACATTCCTGAGATCTTAAGGTTTAAAGATGAAATGAATTTGCCAAATCCTTTTCTCTCTGAAATTGAACTGAAAAAACATGTTGAACAAATTCTTGCTAAAAATCAAACATGCCAAGAAAACCTTAGTTTTTTAGGTGGAGATTGTTGGCAACATTATGTTCCAGCGATATGCGATGAAATTAATCAACGTTCTGAATTTTTGACTGCTTATGCAGGAGAACCTTATGAGGATCATGGAAGATTTCAATCTCTTTTCGAGTATGCTAGCATGATGGGAGAACTTCTAAATATGGACGTTGTAAATGTTCCAACATATGATTGGGGACAAGCAGCAAGCACTTCTTTAAGAATGGCTGCAAGAATTACAGGACGTACTGAAGCACTAGTTGCGGAATCCATCTCACCAGATAGACTATTAATAATCAAAAATTATTGTAAACCAATTATAAAAATTCAATTAGTTAAATATAACGAAAAAACTGGAAAACTTGATTTAGATGACTTAAAAACTAAAATATCATCTAACACTGCTGCAATCTATTTTGAGAACCCTTCTTATCATGGCTGTATTGAAGATCAAGGCAAGATTATTTCAGATATCGCACACGAATATGGTGCATTAAGTCTTGTAGGCGTAGACCCTATTTCTTTGGGAATACTGATTCCCCCAAATAATTACGGAGCTGATATTGTTTGTGGAGACATTCAAGGATTAGGTATGCATATGCAATATGGAGGAGGACATGCGGGTTTCATTGCTACTAGAGATGAAGAAAAATATGTTATGGAATATCCTTCTCGGCTTTTTGGTATAACTACTACAGCTGTAGAAGGTGAACATGGTTTTGGTGATGTTACTTATGATAGAACATCCTTTCATGATAGAATTGAGGGTAAAGAGTTCATTGGAACAGCTGCTGCTTTATGGGGAATTACCGCAGGAGTGTATTTAGCACTTGTTGGTCCTCAAGGTATGCAAGAATTAGGGAAATTAATCGTTCAGAGATCCCAATATGCTATGAAGAAACTATCAGAGATTGATGGTTTAAATATTCCATTTAATGAGACATCTCACTTCAAAGAATTTGTTATAGACTTTAGCACCTCAGGCAAAACAACTAAGGAAATAAACAAATCTTTACTCAAGAAAGGTATTTTTGGTGGGAAAGATATCTCTAGCGAGTTTCCTGAATTGGGAAACTGTGCGGTTTATTGTGTTACTGAAACTCATACCAAAGAAGACATTGATAGACTTGTCCAAGCGGTAATTGATTGTTTGAAAGAGGAGGAGATAAAATGAGCAGAGAGATCAAAGTAAGAAATTTCCACCAAGCTAAATGGGATGAACCAGTGATTTTTGAATTAAGTAGTAAAGGAGAACGAGGAATTTTATTTCCAGAGATTGAGAAAGAAATCGAAGAAATTATTGGTGATGGAATTTCCAATTTACCGAAAAATATGGTAAGAGAACAACCACCTAATCTCCCAGAACTTTCTCAAATGCAGGTTCTAAAACACTATCTTCGTTTATCACAACAAACTCTAGGAGCAGATTTGAATGTTGATATTGGACAAGGAACATGCACAATGAAATATAGTCCAAAAATTAATGAAAAATTCGCTACATCTCCAAAGCTTACTGAGCTTCATCCTTCGCAAGATGAAACTACTGTTCAAGGGATTCTGGAGATAATCTACAAATTAGATCTTTTTCTAAGAGAAATATCGGGATTAGATAAATTTACTTTCCAACCAGGAGGAGGAAGTCAAGCTATATTTGCAATGGCTTCTATTATTTATACACATCATGAAAATAACGGTGAAACAGAAAAACGCGATGAAATAATTTCTACGATGTTTTCTCACCCTTCAGATGCAGCAGCACCAAATGTCAAAGGATATAGAGTTATCAATATTTATCCCAATGAAGACGGATTACCTGATGTAGAAGCTCTCAAAGAAGCTGTTTCTGATCGTACAGCTGGATTGTTAATTACTAATCCAGAAGATACAGGAATTTTTAATCCTAAAATAAAAGAGTTCACAAGAATTGTTCACGAGGTTGGAGGGGTTTGTGGTTATGATCAAGCGAATGCTAATGGTATTCTAGGTATTACTAGAGCAAAAGAAGCTGATTTCGATCTTTGTTTCTTTAATCTGCACAAAACCTTTTCATCTCCTCACGGCTGTGGAGGTCCTGCAACGGGAGCTCTTGGTGTAACTAAAGAATTTATACAATATTTACCTGTTCCTTTAGTAGAATTTGATGAGAAAAAATACTATTTCAATTATGATATCCCTAAAAGCATTGGAAAAGTGAGAGCATACTATGGTGTAGTTCCTGCTATATTGAGAGCATATTCTTGGATTATGAGTTTAGGTAATGATGGATTAAAAGAAGCATCTCAAATTGCTGTGCTCAACAACAATTACCTCTTAAAGAAAGTACTAAAAATTCGTGGAGCAAGTGCACCGTACGCAGAGGAAAGACATCGAATTGAGCAAGTTCGTTTTAGTTGGGAAGAGCTTTACAAAGAAACAGGAATAACTACAGAGGACGTTACATGCCGTATGGTTGATTTTGGTTTTCATATGTGGTCTAGTCATCATCCGTTTATTGTTCCACAACCTTTCACACTTGAACCCACTGAATCTTACTCAAAAGCTGAATTAGATGAATATATTGCTGGATTGAAGAAAGTTGTTGAAGAAGCATATGAAAATCCAGAGGTGGTTAAGAGCGCACCTCATAGAAGTGTTGTACACAAAATTGATGCAGATTCATTGGATGATCCATCAAAGTGGGCTATTACTTGGAGAGCTTATTTGAAAAAAAAGTAGAATCAGGAATTGTATAAAGTTGAGTTGAAATGAAGAAGCTAGGTTTAATAGTAAATCCAATCGCTGGCATGGGAGGTAAAGTAGGGCTTAAAGGAACTGATGGACTAGCTATTTTACAAAAAGCAAGAAGTTTAGGCGCAAAACCCATATCACCGAAACGAACTATTGAGGCATTGGAAAGACTTGTTTTTCTCAAAGATGAGATTGAGATAATTACTTATCCTGGTGAAATGGGAGAAAATGTAACTAAACAATGCGGATTTAACCCAAAAGTTATAGGAGCCATAATAGAAGGAAAAACCACCGCCCACGACACTCAGCAAGCATGTAAAGATTTTCTCAACTATAAAATTGATTTCTTACTTTTTGCTGGGGGGGACGGAACAGCAAGAGACATCTACAAGACTATTGGAGACAAAGTAGTTGTTCTTGGAATTCCAACCGGTGTTAAAATCCATTCAGCTGTTTATGCTTGTAATCCAATGAGAGCAGGGGATCTAGCCGCATTGTATCTACAAGGAAAGACAAAAGAGCTAAAAGAAGCAGAAGTTATGGATGTCGATGAAGAAGCATTCAGAGACGGAATCGTATCTGCAAAACTATATGGTTACTTAAGAATCCCATTTGAGAGAAAACATATCCAAGGATCAAAAACAGGCAGCTCAACAACTGAAAAGTATTCGCAAGAAGCAATAGCCCAAGAAATTATCGAAAATATGGATGACGATTTCTTCTATATCATTGGACCTGGCACAACTACTAGAACAATTATGGAAAAATTAGAGTTAGATTATACTTTGTTAGGTGTAGACCTTATTTTAAGAAAAAAACTTATCAAAAAAGACCTAAATGAAGAAGAACTTCTTGAGCTTATAGGAGAAAATAAAGCTAAAATCATTGTCACTCCTATAGGTGGTCAAGGTTTCTTATTAGGAAGAGGTAATCAACAATTGAGTCCAGAAGTAATTAAGAAAATTGGAAAAGATAATATCATAGTTATAGCCACTAAACAGAAAATTAATTCCTTAAATGGAAAACCATTTTTAATTGACTCAGGAGACAATAAGTTAGATTTAGCACTAAGTGGTTATGTTATTGTAACTACTGGATATCGTGAAAGTGCTGTTTATAGAATATCCTTATAGAAAGTAAAAAATAACCCACTTTCTGTGATTAGACGCTTCTAGAGGCTAAAATTCTCCTTCTCTTCATGTCTTTTATGAATTTATGAGTTTAAATATTAATCTCTGTTTAATATATCAGGATGTCCCGCTACGCTACGCTTCTACTCTTGTTAAAGCATATGGGATACGTTAATGGGAGAGTGCAGTTTCAAAAACTTGTCTTTTTACTAGAAAAAAATTACCATATTAATAGTGGCTATGATTTTATTCCATTCAAATTTGGCCCTTATTGCCAAACAATTCAAGAGGACATCCAACATTTGATAGATTACGGTTATGTAGAGCATGAGGAAGTGGAAAAACCTGCAGGGGAGTTTTTACATCGTTATCAAATAACAGAATATGGAGAACAATATATTCTAGAAAACGATTTTGGTGAAATTTACGATCAAGTTATACAAGATTTATGTTATGATTTCAAGAATTACAGCACAAGACAAATCGTTGAATATGTTTATGAAAATTATCCTGAATATACAGCCCATTCTGAAATAAAAGAGTTATACTTCCAACCGAAACCTAAGAGAGAAGAGTTTACTTCAGCTGATAAGCTGCTCGATAGAAAGCCCATTATTACTCCGTCCTTTGTAAAATGGTTAGATGAAGAAATCAAAACAACAACAAAAGAACTAGATGTGACTGAGGTCCCTATGGAACAACAATCAGATGAGTTGTATATTGATGATTTAGTAATAGAAATGTTAGACATTGCTTATGAAGACATCGCTTCTAAAGCTCAGGAAATTTCGACCAAAATTATGCTTGAGGATTATAGTGAATCAGGAGCTATAAACAACAAAATGTATTATATCTTCGAGATTTTAGAAAATCTACTCAGTGCACTCCAAGAAAAAGATCTAATAGGAATATATACAGAATTTGCTAATACTAAAACTAATATACAAATGCTAGATGAGCTTATAGCACTGTATAGAACTTCTTTGAAATCTGATCTAGTTAGATTGCTTTTTGAATTCATAGAAGATGTTGGATTTTTCTTAGATAGTATAGACAAAATAGTTACTCTTTGATGTTTAGTTAAAAATCATGTAAAAAGAGAAAAAAAGGAGTTTTCTCCTCTATTTATTTCTTAAAGTTGCTTGAGCAGCTGAAAGACGAGCTATTGGAACACGGAAGGGACTACAGGAAACATAATCCAAACCGATTCTGTAACAGAAATCAATAGATTTAGGATCCCCGCCCTGCTCACCGCAAATTCCACACTCTAAACCTGGTCTTGCTTCTCTTCCTTCATCCACACACATTTTCATTAGTCTTCCTACACCTTTTTCTTCAATAGAAACAAAAGGATCGTTTTCTATTATTCCCTTTTCCATATATTGTGAAATAAATGGACCCGCATCATCTCTACTGAAACCAAGTGTCATTTGATGAAGATCGTTTGTACCAAAACTATAAAATTCCGCACCATTTTCACCGCTTGCCACTTCAGCACTTGTTAAGGCAGCTCTAGGTACTTCAATCATTGTTCCGACTAGATATTTGAATTCAACACCTTCATTTTGCATTACTTCTTTTGCAATTCGATCTATGATCTTCTTTTGATTTTGGAATTCTTTAGCAAAGCCAATAAGAGGTACCATAACTTCTGGATAAACGTCTATATCACTTTTCAGTATCTTTGCAGCAGCTTTGAAAATTGCTCTAGCTTGCATTTCAGTGACAATAGGCATTGTTATTCCAAGTCTACATCCTCTCAGCCCTAACATAGGATTTTGTTCTTTCATGTCTCGTACTACATCTAACAGACTATATTGCTCGCTAAGTTCATCATCTTTCTTTCCTTCAAGCTTTGATTCATAGATTTCAACTAGAAGCTCTTCTTCACTTGGTAAGAACTCATGTAGCGGTGGATCAATTAAACGAATTATAACAGGGAGCCCTTTTGCTACTTCAAAAAGACCTTCAAAATCTGCTTTTTGAATTGGTTCTAGTTGATCTACAAAATGCTTTCTCTCTTCATCATTCTTCGCAAGTATCATTCCTCTTACAAGATCTAGGTTATCAAAGAACATATGTTCAGTACGACAAAGACCTATTCCTTGTGCCCCAAATTCTAATGCTTTCTTAAATTGATCTGGCTTATCTGCATTAGCTTTTACTCCAAGTTTTGCTACTTCATCACACCATTCAAGTAAAGTACTCATTGATGGTGGTAATTTAGCAGGTTTTGTAGGTAATTTTTCTGCGTAGATTGATCCATCTTCTCCATCAATTGTTATCCAATCACCTTCTTTGACTATCTGATTATTGGCAGTTAATGCTCGTTTTTCGACATCAATAGAGATTCCTCCCTTTTCACTTCCTACTATGCATGCTTTACCAATTTGACGTGCAACAATAGCTGCATGGCTAGTCAAACCACCTTTCATTGTAAGAATACCATTGCTTGCAGCCATCCCATGGAAATCCTCAGGTGTGGTTTCTACTCTTACCAAAATTACATCGAATTGTTTATTAGCTTGCTCTTGAGCTTTGTCTGCATCAAAAATTGCGATCCCTGTTGCAGCTGCTGCTCCAGCAGCTAAACCTGAGCCTAGGTATTTGTCTTTTAATTTTTCTTTGATTTGACTAATTTGAGCGTTAGAATCTATTTTACTCCAATCAACTGATGGAAAGAGTGCATTTTCTACATCACTTGGTTCGATTCTTAGAATTGCTTCCTCCTTTGTAATAAAACCTTCATTGAACATATCGTAAGCAATTTGTCCAGCAGCGATACCTGTTCTTTTTCCGCTTCTTGTTTGTAGCATATAGAGTTTTCCTTGTTGAATCGTAAACTCCATATCTTGCATGTCTCTGTATCTTTTTTCCAATATTTCAGAGATTTCAACCAACTGTTCATAAGACTCAGGCATATCTTCCTTTAGGTTATCAATTGGTTCAGGAGTACGAATTCCTGCAACAACATCTTCTCCTTGTGCATTTATAAGATATTCACCATAAAGCATTTTCATGCCATCGGATGGATCACGTGTGAATGCTACACCTGTAGCAGAAGTTTCTCCTAAATTACCATAAACCATAGTTACAATATTTATAGCTGTACCCAAATCATGGGGGATTCCTTGGTAATTTCTATAATCTACTGCTCTTTTAGTATTCCAGCTTCTAAAAACTGCACGAATTGCATCATCAAGTTGTTTCTTTGGATCTTGAGGAAAATCTTCTCCTAATTGTTCTTTATAAATTTCTTTATACTTTATGATTAGTTTCTTTAGTTCTTCAGCTGGTATTTCAGTATCTGATTCTACCCGCAGTTCTTCTTTCAGTTTTTCTAATTCTTTCTCAAAATGCTCTTTACTGACACCCTTAACTACATCAGCATACATGTAGAAAAACCGTCTATAAGAATCATAAGCAAATCTTGGATCATTCGAGATTTTAGCTAGTCCTTCTACTGAAGCATCATTCAATCCCAGATTCAAAACTGTATCCATCATACCAGGCATGGATATTCTTGCACCAGATCGAACAGAAACCAACAATGGATCTTCGTTATCTCCTAATTTCTTACCAACAAAATCTTCTAATGAAACCAGTACATCATCTATTTCTTCCTTCAAACCTTCTGGGTAAGTTTCGTTCTTCTCTAGAAAATGAAGGCATGCATTTGTAGAGATTACAAAACCTGATGGGACAGGTAATCCTATAGAAGTCATTTCTGCTAGATTTGCACCTTTTCCACCTAACAAATCTTTCAAATCTGCACTTCCTTCACATATTTCCTTGTTAAAGAATTTGTAAACATATTTTTCAGTCATTAATATTACACCTATGGATTTTTCAAACTAAGCTAGTATTTTGAACATTATGTTTTATGTTTTTCTTTATAAAGATAAAGTTTAACAAAGAACAAAAATCTACTAAACTGTGAAAGATTATTTAATTTTACTAACAAATGATGACGGTATTAAATCCGAAGGTTTAATGTCTCTTAGAAAATACTTGAGCAAAACATCGAAAGTAATTTGTGTAGCGCCTGCTGAACCAAGTTCTGCAGTATCGAAAGCTTTGACATTTCACAAACCACTTCGTTTCTTCCCCGTTACATTTGAGGACGGTGATGCTGGATACAGCACTACTGGTTCACCTGCAGATAATGTTCATGTTGGATTTCATATATTAAAGAAAAAACCAGATATTGTTGTGAGTGGAATAAACTATGGAGACAATTCTTCGATTCACTCAATATTAACAAGTGGAACATGTGCTGCTGCGTTTGAAGCAGCTTTTAATGATGTTCCCGCTATTGCTTTTTCTGCTGATGTTGCAGAGGATATTCAACTTACTCAAATAGGGATAAATTTTGAAAAAATGGCTCAGATTTCTCAAAATATCGTTGATTTTACACTTAAAATGGATTGGCCAAAAGGATTAGCTTTTCTGAACGTGAATTATCCTACTGAAATTAATAATAAAACTGAAATCTATATCACCAAACCTATTTTGTACAAATATGATAATTACATGGTTGAGAAAAAGGATCCTAGAGGAGTTCCATACCTTTGGCTTTGGGGAGAGAAGAAAAGAAATTTTCCTGAATATACCGATACATGGTCCGTATGTGATAAGAAAGGTATCAGTATTTCACCCATTGGAATAAATCTCAATATTGAAACAGATCAATCACTTATGTTAGTAGAATCAGTAAAAACACAGATAGAAAGCAGTTTGTGAATAATTTTTTTTCTTTGATTTTTCACTACCTCTTTAAATACTAATATCAGAAATACCAATTGATAGAGTGTGTCCATCGAATCACGAGAATATCAGGATTATATTGTTGAAAAAATCTCTGAATTAGTGGATACAAAAAATAACGTTATTCTTGAACTTGATTGTGGTATGGGAAAACGCGTTTTAATTTATCGTCTTCTTACTGAAATCTTTAGTGAAAAAAAAGTGGTAGTTTTTCTTCAAACACATTCTTCTCTTGAAGAAACAATCCAATATTTAGAAAAAGAATATGGTGGAGTAGAGGGGCTTACAGCCATTAAGAGTGGGTCTAATGCATCTTATAGAAAATATATCATTGCAAACAATAGAGTTATCTTAACACTTCCTACTGTTTTTTCTAATACGCTTCAGAAATTTCCTGAATTAGCTGATGAAATTGAGATATGCATAATAAATGAAGTAGATCAAATAATTCGTCGCGTTTCTCATCGTAGAATATTATGTGTTCCATGGAACAAAATTATCCAACAGATGAGTGATAAAGTGTTCATTGGCATGAGTGGGACTTTGCGAGACAATCATCTTGTTCTAGATGAAAATCAACTTCTCTTACGAAATGAGTTAAAAACTTTGATAGATTTTATTCCAAAAAGCTCCATTATTACAATTGAGGATTTTATTGACACTGACTTACAAGATTACATAAGACATACAGAAGTCGCTATACAGCCTGTTGTTGATGAAAAAACTGCTGAAATTATACAAATGCTAACAGAACAAATTGAAAATCTTAAAAATGAGATAATCCAAGAGGTAAAAGAAACATCTCCAAAAGATTTTCATCAACTCGAAAGAGAGTTTTACCAAAAATTACCATTATTATCTGTAGAAACTGAGTTAATTGAGAAGTTTAATCGTCTTCTTCTTTTGAGAAAATATGTTTATTCGATGCCTGCGAATACTTACAGAAATTATCTTCTTCGATATGGTATTGATAAAAACATACTCAAAAATCTTCCAGAAATAAGTGGAAAGGAAGCAGAAGTAATAAATTTAGTAAAGCAAACACAGAAAGCCACAATACTTTGTTCATTTCTGTCTACAGTAGATTCTCTAACTGATCTTCTAGGAAAGGAAGGCATAACTACGTTCAAAGTTACTGGAAAAATAAAAAATAAGAACGAGATTATTAATTCTTTTAAGAAATCAAAAGAGAAATCAACTCTTGTTTTATCTCCCATAGGAGAAAGAGATATTGACATTCCGCAAACAGATTTAATTATTGTTTTTGATCTTGTCAATTCACCTAAGACAGTATATCAGAAAATGAAAAGGAGTAGAGGAGGTAAAGTGGTTTTATTGTTTTATGAAAATACATCAGAAAAGAAGAAAGTTAAGAGGGTTGTAAGTGAAATAGCTGTTCGGTACCCTTGGTCTTTAATTATGTATTCAAACGAGGAAAAACAATGAAATTTTTCTGGTCATAATTCATAAGCTTTTTAATATATCAAAAATCCCCTTTAGAGCGAGGACAATTTAGTTTTTATCTTGCGCATGGGTGTTAAAATGTCTAAGAAAAAGGATAAAACAGAT
>JAEOTE010000021.1 GCA_016839945.1 Candidatus Heimdallarchaeota archaeon
GGGGAATTTCCAGCAGAGCTCTATTTAGAAATTGTGGCTGCTTGGATGGATCTGGAGTATGAAAGCGTTCCTGTTCCTAAGGATTTATTAATAATTCCCCCAAGATTGCCTATTCTATGTCCTGGTTGTTCCCATCGTTCAAGCTTCTATGCTATTAAACAAGTAGAAAAAAAGATGAAAACAAAGTTTGTAAATTCTTCTGATATTGGATGCTATACATTAGCAGTTTATAAACCCCTTGAAGGTTTGGATACTGAAGTTTGTATGGGAGGATCAATTGGGCTTGCGAATGGTATTTCTAAAATCCAACCTGACAAAAACCCCGTATTAGCAATTTTAGGAGACTCAACTTTCTTTCATTCAGGTATTCCTGCACTGATAAATGCTGTCTATAACCAAAATGAGATACTTGTGATGATATTAGACAACCGATCAACAAGTATGACTGGATTTCAAGATAATCCAGGGACAGGGGTAAAAATCACGAAAGAAGTAGGAACGAAAGTTAATATTGAAGAACTAGTAAAGGGATGTGGAGTCGAACCTAATAAGATATGGATTGAAGATTCAAATAATCTACAGCAAATGATTGAGAAATTAGAAGAAGCAGTAAAGACAAAAGGAGTAAGGGTATTTATTTCTCGGCACACTTGTTCTTTAGTAGAAATGAATGAGTTACGGCAAAAACAAATGAAACCCTCGAAAGTTGAGGTTGATCCAGAAAAATGCAAAGGATGTCTTGTCTGCGTAAATCAATTTGGATGCCCTTCAATCCAATTTGATGAAAAAACAAACAAAGCTTTTATTGACGAGGAAAGCTGTAGAGGATGTAATGTATGTATCGATGTTTGCATTCATGATGCTATTTGTCAGAAGGAGGATAATTAAATCATGATTTCTTTTTTCTTTGATCCACGATCCATCGCTGTGATAGGTGCTACAAATAACCCCAAAAAGTTTGGAAATGCAGTCACCATTAATATATTACAAAATAGAAATATCAGCAAAGATATATTCCTAGTCTCCCGCAGCAGCAGAGAGATCTCTGGTTTGAAATGCTATAAATCTATTTTAGACATTCCAAGAGAAATTGATATTGCGATAATTTTAGTTCCAGCTCAATATATAGATGAAGTAATCGACCAGTGCATAGAGAAGCGGGTCAAGGGGATCATAATTATAACAGCGGGTTTCGGGGAAATAAATGAAGAAGGTAAAAAGAAGGAACTTGAAATTGTTAAGAAATGTAAAAAAGCGGGGATTCGAGTTATGGGGCCAAATTGTGTAGGAATACAGAATCTAGATATCGGGTTAAACGCTTCTTTTATTCAAACAGCACCCCCTGGAAAAATAGGGATGATCAGCCAGTCGGGTTCTTTTGGTTGTGCAAGTTTTTATGCGATGGAGAGAGAAGATATTGGCTGTTCAAAGTTTGCTAATATTGGCAATGGCGTTGATGTTTCTTTTGATGAAATATTAGATTTTTTTAACAATGACCTTATTACTGAAATCGTTTGCATCTACGTGGAAACAATCGATAACGGGAGAGTCTTTTTAGATTCTTTAAGAAAAATATTACCCAAAAAACCTGTAATAATATTGAAAGGTGGAAGAACGAGATACGGAATGAAGGCCGCTAGTAGTCATACCGGTTCTATGGCCACTAATTATAAAATGTTAAAATCCTCAATCAAACAAGCAGGAGCAGTACTTTGTGAAAATGTAACCGATTTTGTAAATTCTCTTAAAACTTTTTCATTCCTGCCAATTCCTATGGGAGAGAGAATAGGAGTTCTGACTAATAGTGGAGGAAGCTCTGTCTTGTTTAGTGATAAAGCAGAAGAATTTGGGTTACATTTGACCGAATTTTCTGAAAAACTAAAGGAAAGAGTCTCATCTTATTTGATTCCCTTAGTGAAGTTAGAAAATCCTTTGGACATGATTGGTGTGGCAGATGAAAAAACATATTACAATATCACTAAACTAATGCTTGAAGATTCTGAGATTGATATTGTTGTTGCGTGTGTTGTAATTCCCCCCTTCTTAGAAATGAAATCAAGTGAACATTATAAAGGTATTATTCAAGCGTGGAATGATACCGGAAGAAGGAAACCTTTGATTCCTTTAATTATGTTTGGTGATCAATTTAAAGATTTGAGGGAGCTTTCGAAGAAGGAGAAATCTACAATCTTTTTTACTCCTCATGATGCTGCGTATGCAATAAAATTATTAACTGAAAGATGTAAATAAGAAAAGCTTAGAGTTGTGTCTTATTGCAATATCTGAAATTGTTTCTTTTCCAGTACTGAAACTGCGTCTTCCACGATCTCATCTTCTACTCGAACAATCAGCATGGATTCTTCTTTTACTAAAGTTGAATAGCAATAATCTATATTAATTTCATTATCACCCAGAGTTTTAGGTATTTGATAGAGTGCATCTGGATGGTCA
>JAEOTE010000162.1 GCA_016839945.1 Candidatus Heimdallarchaeota archaeon
CTCTTCCAGCTGCTATTTTAACCATTTTAGCAATCTTTTCGTCTAAAGCTTTTAGGAGGTCTCCACCAACCTTATAATCACCGAGCTCTTTGATGTATTCTCTTACTTTTGATTGTACGATCATCATCTAAATGCACTTCTGTCGGTTTTTGTCTTGCTTTAGAAGCAAGTACGTTAATAATTCTCTTCTGCCTATTAAAAACCTTTTCGGTTCTGTCGAGAAATTCGCATATTACAAACCTTCTAATTAAAGAATTCGTTAAAAAAATTTTTTTTACGCTCTAAAACTCATAAATTTCGCATCCACAAGGCATTTCGCTCTGTAATTACAAATATCTCAAGTTTCTGGCTAAATTACAAATGCTTATAAATAAACAATAAAATAAATGCATTTTCTTAAGAAAAATCGATAAAAAACAGTTTTCAAGTGATATTAGATTTGTTCTGATAACAATTTTCCTAATCTTCTTACTCCTTCATCTATCAAATCCTTAGAGACAAACGAATATCCTATCCTCATTCCTCCACTAATGACCTTTAGAGGTTCAATCTCTCTTGCTTCTGGATCATATGAATGACCTTTTGGTGGATAAAATGCTTTTCCAGGAACAACAAGAACTTCGTTAGGAAGTAAAACTTCTTCATTGAATTTCGCTACATCGAATGAAAATGCTTTTTCTCCTTTTGGTTGCCACCAAATAAAGAATCCTCCAGTTGGATTGGTAAAAATTCCTTCAGGAAAAGTATCAAGTAGAGCTTTGTATGCACTCTCCTTGTTTTCTTTATATTCTTGAACAATACTTGGAAGATATTGATCTATATATTTTCTATAATAAATTTCTGCTACTCTTTGTGTTAGTGTTGGAGTACAAAGATCTAGATATCCTTTAGCTTTTTCTGCTTCAGTGAATAGAATATCTGGCATTAATGTATAGCCTACCCTCAAAGGCGCTGCTTCTTTAGAAGTTGTTGAAGCATAAATAACTCTGTTGTTTTCTTTGTCTAATGTCTTCATTGATTTTATTTTCTCTTCAAATTGCATCTCTTTATATGCAGAATCACAAATAACTATTACATCATGCTGTTCAGCTATATTGTAGAGTTGTTCCCTTCTTTTGAATGATAGAGTGGTTCCTTTAGGATTATCACTATCTTCTACAACATAAAGCATTTTCACTTTTTTACCAAATTCCCTTTCAGCTTTAATAATCGTGTCTTCAACATATTCGGGAATTAAACCTTCTGTATCAGTTGGTGCAGTTACAACATGTCCCCCCACTTTAACTACTGATGTTACAAATCCCAGATATGCTGGGGATGGAGTTACTACTATATCTCCAGGATTTAATGCAATATCCAGTGCGATATAAATTGATTGTTGAGAACCAGTCGTGATAAAAATCTTTTCCCAATCATCTTCTCCATCTATACAATTGATTCCATCATTATTATGTATTCTTTCAGCTAAAACTTTTCTGAGTCCTGGGTGCCCTGCTGTTTGACCATATTGGAATTCATTAATAACGTTCTTTTCGTCTTTATCATAATATTCTGCTAATTCTTGCAATATTTTTGGAAAAACTTTAGTTGGAAGTACTCCCGGTAAACCTCCTGCAAGATAGTATTTTGTTTTTCTTTTTAGAAGTCTTCTAATTTCACTTTCTGGTATGGTTTTTGTCCAATCAGCTAAAACATTCCTCATAGGGTCCATAAATTTTCACTCCATAACAACCTAATGTCAATGGGTTGTTTTGCATTTGGGGTGAGGAGTAAAAAAACTTTCGCTATATAGACATTTAGTGATTTATCCACTATATTTTTGAATTAGCATACCCTCTTTAAGACTATGAAGAAGGTTGACATAGCAGTTATTGGTGCAGGTCCCGCAGGATTGCAAGCTGCTATTTCTCTTGCAGAAAAAGGATATGCTCCTGTGGTTTTCGAAGAAGATCCAATAATAGGTCAACCTATTCAATGTGGTGAAGGAATTAGTGAAAATGGTCTGAATGATTTCTCTATTCCCATCTCTAATTCTTCTATTTGTGTAAGAAAATTAGAGAGTTGTAGATTATTCTTCGCTTCTGAACTTGAAGTTTTTGGTGACATAACTGCATATACACTAAACAGAGATGCTTTTGATCAATATCTCGCGGATAAAGCACTAGACTTAGGAACTACAATACTAACGTCATCAAAAGTTGAAAAAGTTATCAGAAAAGAAGATAATCTACTCATTAGGGTTAAAGGCAAAGGGAATTCAGAATATGAATGCAATTTACTCATAATTGCTGAAGGTTGCAAAGCTAAGATTGCACAGAGTTTGAATTTCTCTGAACCTTCTCCTTTGATTAAAGCATTTGAATATAAGATCAAGGGAGAATGGACTGATAAACTAGAATTCTATTTTGATTCACAGAAATATCCTTTAGGTTATTGTTGGATTTTTCCTAAAGAAGATGAAACAAATATAGGGATTGTAACTTATGCAAGGGAAAGAAAGAAGAGATTAGATAAATTTCTCAAAGAGAAGAAAATCTCAGCTAAAATTCTAGAGAAGATAGGAGGATCAATACCAATGCATGGACCAGTTAAAAAACTACATGACAACAATGTAATGTTAGTTGGTGATGCTGCAGGAATGGTCAATCCAATCTTTTATGGGGGCATTAGAATAGGTATGACAAGTGGAAAAATAGCAGGAGACATTGCAGCTAATTATCTCAAAGATGATGGGAAAACTAGTTTATTAGAATATGAAAAGAAATTATCTGAATACAGTTTTATGGATAAGGTCAATTTGGAATGTCACAATTTCTTCTATTCTAGAACAAATAGATTTTTACAAAGTTTAGGGAAATTGCTTGAAGGTCGTTTCATTAATCTCATAGAAGGTTGGGAAAAAATAGAAGTCTTATCTCATCTTCTAAAATATCCTGTCCTCTACAAAAGAATGATAAAACTTTATAAGATGTATAAAGGGTTCAAAATTGTTAGAGATTGGGGGTTTTGAACTCTCAACAACCATAATAGTTAAATGTAACAGAAAAAAGGAATTTTTGATATGATTATTCCAGTTAGATGTTTTACATGTGGAGCAACAATTGGCGATAAATGGGATGAATTCAAGAAGAAAATTGAAGAAGGTGGAAAACCTGACAAAGTTCTTGATGATCTCAATGTTAAAAGATGGTGCTGTCGTAGAATGTTGATATCTCATATCGATCTTATAGAAGATTTTTTGCCCTTTACTTAAGTTGACAAACTGTTAGTTCAACTAAATGAACAGAAAGTTTTTAAGAAAAAC
>JAEOTE010000163.1 GCA_016839945.1 Candidatus Heimdallarchaeota archaeon
GAGGTAGTGCATGGCCGTCTCAAGCTCGTGCCGTGAGGTGTGCTCTTAAGTGAGTAAACGAGCGAGACCCGCGCCCCTATTTGCTAAGAGCAAGCTGCGGCTTGGCTGAGGACAATAGGGGGATCGCTATCGATGAAGATAGATGAAAGGGCGGGCCACGGCAGGTCAGTATGCTCCAAATCCCCAGGGCCACACACGCATCACAATGAGCAGGACAATGAGAAGCAACCCCGAAAGGGGAAGCGGACCTCCAAACCTGCTCGCAGTAGGGATCGAGGTCTGGAACCGACCTCGTGAACATGGAACTCCTAGTATCCGCGTGTCATCAACGCGCGGAGAATACGTCCCCGCTTTTTGTACACACCGCCCGTCGTTGCAACGAAGTGAGGCCTGGTTGAGGCTAGGGCGATTACGGTTTAGTCGAAACTGGGTCTCGTGACGATGCAAAAGTCGTAACAAGGTATCCGTAGGGGAACCTGCGGAAGTGTGTAAGTTGTTTCTTACATACCGCATGTGGATCACCTCCTACGTTCGGAAGCTCTTAGAGCTTCCAACCCTTTATTCTCTATCTTCTGGAGAATCTGTTCTCGGGGTTCTTGTATTCCTTGAAGTTTTTAGTTTACGAGTAATTGGTTTTTGAGTAATGTTTATATTGCACATCATATAGAATTGGGTTACAAAAAATAAAAGTGATAAAAATGTCCGCAGTATCAGATAGAAGTAGATTAGTAGCTTTTCTATTATGTTGGTTTCTGGGATACTTAGGAATTCATCGTTTCTATGTAGGTAAAACTGGAACAGGAATACTTTACTTACTAACAGGTGGAATCTTTGGTATAGGAATCTTGATAGATTGGTTTGTAATATTGTTCGGTGGGTTCACTGACGAAAATGGCAGAACCTTGAAAAACTGGTAAAACTGCCTATTTTTTCTTTATCAAATATTAGTTTTTTTTATATTCTGGAGTTTTTAATTTGTCTTAAAAATTCTAACTTATTTGAAATAAAATTTGAGAACAAATTGTATTCTCAGAAAAAAGAAGCTAATCTTACCACAAGAGAAAAAGTTTAATGTGGTAAGATATGGCAATTATAAAATTTTCCAGACCCCGGGTCTATAAACACATTTTATTGTGGTAGACCCCGGGTCTACTTCCAGTGGAAAGATTAATTTTGAGAACAAGTATAAATATACAAAAATCTAGTACGAAGCCATGGACTTTGAAGATGAAATTCAATTCAATGCTTCTCCACACGAGATCTATGAATTAATCATAGACGAAAAAAAACATCAAGAATTTTCTAATGCCTATGTTGAAATAGAAAGAAAGATTGATGGAAAGTGTAATTGGTATAATTCCATGTTTGGTGAAATAATCTCACTTAAACAGGACAGACAAATAATCCATACATGGAGAGGTAATGATTGGCCTGAGGACCATTATGCTACGGTTTATTTCGTTTTTAAAAATATAACAGAAGGAACTTTGATTGAGTTCAAACTTAAAGGCATCCCTGATACAGAACCTTTCTGTAGTATTGATTGGAAAGCAGGATGGGAAGTTGCGTATTGGAAACCAATGCGCGAATGGTTAAAAAAAAGAAGCTAGATTAATCCCCTTATTCTTTAATCTTGTACCTATCTTTGTCTGCAAAAAACTCCATACTAGCATAACCAGCAAATATTTTGGCTGAATGTGTTTCTCCTTTTAGTATTAAAAAACGATCGCCTTTAGTCAAGGAATGTTCTTTTCCTTCAACATTTAAGACCATCTCTCCATCAAGAACAACAACCCATTGAGCATCATGGGAGTGAGGAGGAACTTCAACATCTTCAGCGAAATGGAAGAATACAATTTGATGATTCTTATCTTGAGATAAAAAGGCTGTAAGTCCTGGTATGGGAATATCTGCTTCAGGTAATTCTTTTATTACTTCAGGAAAAAACTCTCTCATAATAATCAGATAATTTTTGTAATAGAAATTTATAAAGATTGATAAAAGAAGAAAAAGTAGTTAAGCTAAACAAAATATTCCAGCTTTTTATTTGTCAATTTTTTTCTTTTAAGATTTAAGTAGGCTCCTTTTACAATAATATAAACAAGTCAAGAGTGATGCTAAATGAAATACAAATACGATCCTGATGGAGATGGAGATGAAGATTTAGGACCTCCTATGTGGCAACCTTAGTTGCCTTTGATTCTTTTTTTGTAAATTCTAATTATTTTTGAACACTGATAGCACTGTAGAACCACAAATATTGTTTCTTTACAGGAGGTCTAGCTAAAGTTTCTTTGAATTTTCTTCAAAATTGACAATTTTTTTCTTTTGAGGTTTAAGTAGGCATCTTCAACAATAATATAAACAAGTCAAGAGTGATGCAAAATGAAATACAAATACGATCCTGACCCTGAACCTGGAGATGATGACATAGGACCACCCCTGTGGCATCCTTGAATTTTTTTTATTAAGTTAATTAAAACGCTATAATCACTATTGAATGCTTATGATTGTATTATACCACTTTATAAATCAATTTGAAGATATCTGATTGAATTAGATGGATAGAGAAGATATAATTGTAAGTATTGAAAAAAGTCTTGAAAACATCAAACTTAATGACACAATGAAAATTCTACATTCAATTAGGCTCTTCGCTTCAAATGAAAAATCAAATCCAAAAGTCATCTATATTATAGAAAAAGCAATATCGAAATTTAAAGAAGTAGGAGACTTAAAGGGATTAGTAAATTTGTTTGGACTTCAGATTTTACAATTAGAACATCTTAAGGAAAATATTCCAACAGTTACAGGGATATTATCAAAGATGCAAAATCTAGCTGAGCAACTAAATTATGAAGAAGGTATAGCTTTATCATATTGTTACTCCTGGTATATAGAAAAATTAAAAGGAAATAAATTAGAAAGTAGAAAGAAGATTTCAAAAGCTATAGACATAATAGATAAGCTAAAACCGAGTGATGACTATATCTATTATTTTATAAGATATTCTCAAGGTATTGAAGAATGGGTTGAGTATCACAATACAAATAGTGCCGATATTCTTGAAGATTGTGTTGATTATTTCCTGAATAATGGTTTCTACAGAAGTTTAGCTCAAACTTTAGGAATTTTACTGATAATCTATCAAAGAACACAAAATAGTAGGAAAGTTGTAAATATTTCCAAAAAACTCTTTAGTAATGAATTCATGTTTGGTAAATATCCTGAAGACATTCAAGCCATCTCATATTACCTTGCAGGACTGGGACAATTACTAAAACATAATTTAAGACAAGCAGAGTATTTGTTCGAAGAATCAAAATCAATTTTCAATAAGTATCTAAAAGGAAACATTTACTACACATATCATTATTGTAGATTACTTTCACATATTGCAAGTGTTAAAGCATTGCAAGGTAAATTAGAGGAATCTTTTGAGAAAATAAGTAAAATAGAGGAATTGTTAGGTGAAAAATATATCGTAAAAAACATGGATGAATATAGTAAGAAACAAGTTCCCCACACATTGAATTTGATTAAATTTTATGTATTTTCTCGGATTTTTGGTTTTACACATAAGAAAGTTCAAGAGCTTAGAGAAAAGCTACACTTTGGAATCAAAGGTAATTATAGCGATTCTATAATGTTAATTGAGTTTATATATAATGCAGAACTGAGTTACGAACAGTTAAAGGATTTACAAGAAATAGAAAATGCTAGTCTTAAGAGAGTGGGAAATATTATCGATTATTTAATTGAAAAAATTAAATCAAAGGAGACAACTTTAGAGGAACAATATAATATATTCTTATCAACATTAGAGAACAAACCTGCAATCAAAGATCTAACTTTTACAGAAAAAGCTTTTTCGGATTTGCTAATTGCTCAAGAATTATATTCGCTTAATCGGTTCACTGATATTTATCAACTTCTCAAAAAATATGAAAAAAATATTGATAGAATTGATGTTTTAGAGATGAGAATCTACATGGAAGCGTTTATTCAGGTAGGTAAATTCAGAAATGGTGACCCATTAGCTCCAGCTTTGCATTTTATGGCTATTAAACGCTGCAGAGAACGTAAATTTGGCAGATTAGAAGGAATATTGCTTGATCAACAAAAAACTCTCCAGAAAATCGCTCTAAATGCCTTGAAATATTAACTTTTTTCCCTTTTTTCACATTTTTCAAATTATTGGGTTATTTAACAAGATTTTTATTTTTTCTATTTCTAATCAATAAGACGAAGGATGAAAAACAAAGATTCTTTATGGCATAAAATAAAAACAGGTCCAAATCCACCTGAAGAGATTTACGCTATTATTGAAAACCCAAAAAATAGCAGAAATAAGTATGAACTTAGTAAAGATGGTGTGATCTATTTGGATAGGGTGTTACATTCATCTGTAATTTTTCCTGGAGATTATGGGCTAATCCCTCAAACTTATTTTGAGGATGGTGATGCTCTAGATATTCTTGTTCTTATTTCTGAACCAACCTTTACAGGTTGTGTTGTCGCATCACGTCCAATTGGTGTTCTACGTATGAGAGATGAGAAAGGTCATGATGATAAGATTCTAGCTGTTGCTTCAGAAGATCCTTTCTTTCATAGTGTTTATTCTTTGGAAGATGTTTATCCACACACTCTAGATGAAATAGCAGAATTCTTCAAAACATACAAAGGACTTGAGCACGGTAAAAAGGTAGAGGTCATAGGTTGGGATTCAAAAGAAGAAGCATTCAAGTGTATAACTCATTCTATGAGATTATATGAAGAACTATTCAAAGGTAAATAACAAATCTTTCATTTAATCTATTTCAATAATTTCTCATCTATTTTTTCTTTGTCAGAACGGAATATATATAATTCAAACTTATTTGAATTTCATTCGAAGGAAGATTATAGTAAAGGCGAAATAAATGGAAATCAAAGATTGTTTAGATCACTCTTGCTTAAGTGATGTTGATAAAGAAAAATTAATTACCCTTAACAATCCTAAAGTAATAAGAGTTATTGATGAATACATCAGTCTTTGCAAACCTGCTGAAGCAAGAGTTATTGATGATTCACCTGAGGATTTAGACTATATCCGTAAATTAGCTGTTCTTAATGGAGAGGAAATAGAATTAGTTCTAGATGGACACACTGTTCATTTTGATGGATATCATGATCAAGCTAGAGATAAGGAACACACTTGTTTGTTAGTTCCTAAAGGAGAGCAACACAAATACGGTAAGCACATTAATACCATAGATCGAGATGAAGGACTTAAGGAGATATTAGAAATAATGGATGGCTGCATGAAAGATAAAACAGTTCTTATTCGCTTTTACAGCTTAGGTCCGAATAATTCAAAATTCTGTATACCTGCTCTTCAAATAACTGATTCAGCTTATGTTGCACATTCAGAAGATATTCTGTACCGTCAAGGTTACAAAGAATTTAAGCATCTTGAGGGATCTGAAGATTTCTTTTATTTTGTTCATTCAGCTGGGGAATTAACAGATAAGAATGTTTCAAAGAATATAGATAAGAGAAGAATCTATATTGATTTACAAGAAAACAGAGTACTTAGTGTAAACAACCAATACGCAGGAAATTCTCTAGGATTAAAGAAACTCGCTCTTCGTTTAGCTATAAACAAAGCGATAAGTGAAGATTGGCTTGCAGAACACATGTTCATCTCAGCTGTTCATCCATTAGATAAAAGTAGGAAATCATATTTCTTAGGAGCTTTTCCATCTGCTTGTGGTAAGACTTCAACTGCAATGGTTCCAGGCAACACCATTGTAGGTGACGACATTGCTTATCTTCGAATCAACGAAGAAGGAGAAGTTAAAGCTGTAAATATAGAAAATGGAATATTTGGTATCATTAAAGACGTAGGTCCGAGAGATGATCCGGTTATTTACAAAACTCTACAATCACCTAATGAAACAATTTTCTCGAATGTTCTAATCTCTGATGGAGTACCTTATTGGATGGGAATGGGAAAACAAGTAGAAGTTCCTGATAGAGGTACAAATTGGGCATCCTCAAAAGTGGGAGAATGGTTCAAAGGTTTCTGTTGTGACGATGATGGAAATGAGATTAGATTTTCGCATCCAAATGCTAGATACACAATTAAACTAGAAGAACTTGATAACGTAGATGAAGCACTTCACGATCCTGAAGGAGTAAAAGCAGCTGCGATTATTTACGGCGGAAGAGATAGCAACACTTCTGTACCTGTTTATGAAACTTTCAACTGGAATCATGGAGTATACGTAGGAGCATCAATTGAATCAGAAACTACTGCTGCAACTTTAGGTAAAGCAGGAGTTAGAAAACACCAACCTATGGCTAATCTAGACTTTATTGTTGTACCATTAGGTGAATATCTTAAAGCTCATTATGATTTTGGAAAGAGAATTGATGAAGAAAAACGTCCTAAAATATTTAGTACAAACTATTTCCTAAAAGATGAATCAGGGAAATATTTTGATGAAATCCTTGATAAAAAAATCTGGCTTCTTTGGGCTGAGATGAGAATAAACGGAAAATGTGATGCAATTGAAACACCTGTTGGATACATTCCAAATTATGAAGATTTATCTAGATTATTCAAAGAAGAATTTGATTATCACTATGAAAAAACTAGATATGACGCAGAATTCTCAATAAGAATAAATAAGTTCTTAGAGAAAATAGACAGAATTGAAGCAATATACAAAGAAGAAGAAGACATACCAAAAGAACTTTTTGATGAATTGAGTGATCAACGTAGGAGATTACTAAAAGCAAAAAAGAAGTACGGAACTGAAGTGATATCTCCTTTTAATTTCTAAAATAATCCTCTTTAAGGAACATTTGTGGGGAATATATAGGGAAGAGTAGTAGCATCTTTGATAATATTGACAATAGGATATCTCCAAGAAGATGAAAGAGAAAAAAAGAAATTAAATTGGTTTGCTTTAGCTAATTCACTTATCGGAATACCATCGATTGCGTTTATAATTCTTCTATTAGCTAAAGGTATTATTACTGACTACTTAGTAATTATATACATTGGTTTGTTCGTTATCACAACAGGTGTATTTTATTCACTTTTCAAAATTATTAAAAGATGATTTTTCCTTCAATGATTCTATTATTAGATTTTTTTAGTTTTTTATCTCAAGTTTTTTTCTAGACCTAACTTAGGGGTATTCTAGCTTAAAAGAACTCCTTAATACTAGTAAATATTCGAGAATAAGAACTTAGAATGTAAAAAAACACGTTTTTTGTCGAATAAGCTCCCAATTTCGGTATTTTCATCCTATAGCTATTTATGTCGGGAGTTTTACGAGAAATAGATGTTTCAAAAAGACATTTACATAATGTAGTAAAAACAGTAAACTTCAAATCTAGAATTGAATAAATGAAAATTTCATTCATTTAACAGAAATACAACTAAAGGTCAGATTGTATCATCCAACTTTAAATAATGAATTATATAATATTGTGTAATTTAACAAGTGAAGAAGATCAATGAACGTTATACACTGCATGTGAATAAGAATGAAATTCATTCCAAAGCATTATTTATTATCC
>JAEOTE010000164.1 GCA_016839945.1 Candidatus Heimdallarchaeota archaeon
ACATAATAGGGTAAACCACAGTTTGCAAAAGAAACATATGGACCTCTTTCCAGCATAATTATATTAGCTAATTCATCTAACCTTCTTAATCTAACAGCTGCAGTAGCACCACCTGCTACTCCACCAATTATAACTACAGTTTTACTCAATGTAAACACTTCTCCTTTCAGACTATATCAAATTTTATTCTTGCTATTAAAAATTAATTGATTAAACAATATAATCATTATCCTTAGCACAACTACATACAGAGTAATCTTTTTGTATAAGCAGTAAAAAACTCAACTGCATGCTAAATGTTCTGGTAACAGGAGCATCAGGTTGCTCTGGAAAAGGTGTACTTCAATATCTTACTTCTAGAGGTTATCAGGATTTTAAAGCTTTAGTGAGAAAATTACCTGAAGAGCCTGTTCCTTCTGTAGATTATGTTACAGGAGATATTACTGATGAACAAAGAATGGTTGAAATTCTGAAGGAAAATGGTATTGATCACATTTGGCATTTAGCAGCAGCTGTTCATAGAAGTGTTAAGAAAGACCAATTCTTCACTATTAACGCATATGGTACTCAAAAATTATTAGAAGCTGGAATAAACAGCGGGATTAAATCATTTACATATTCCAGTACAACAGGAGTTTATGGCAGAATAAAAGAAAACCCACCTATAAAAGAAAATCATAGGACAAAACCTTGGGGGATTTACTCAAAATCCAAACTTAAAGCAGAACAAATTATTCTGCAAAAGTGTGAAGAATCTGGAATATCAGGAAATATCCTTCGCTTGCCCATGATTCTTGGGAAAGGAGATAGACATGTTTATCCAGTTCTTGGAAAGCTAATAAAAGTAAACTTCCTACCTCTTTTAGGAAATCCAAAACACAGAATTTCAATTGCTCATCCTTATGACATTGCTAGAGCTTTTGAAGTAGTAACAAAAGCTAACCCAAAAAATAATGATATTTATCATGTTACATCTTGTGATGTTACATGGAAAGAATTGATCTATGAAATAGAGCAACAACTTTACGATAAGAAGAGATTCAAATTTTATGTTCCTTATCTAATATTTTTCTTAGGTTCTTGGGCATATGAAGCAATTTATAGTATCTTTTCACCATTAAGAGAACCTGTAATAAACAGAGAGTATGCTCAAATGGTTGGTAGAGAGTGGACTTTTGATACAAGTAAAATTCAAAAAGTAGGATTTAAACCTATTATGGATATAAAAGAAATTGTTACAGATTTAGTTCATTCAGATATAATTCCAGTTCCTTAAGTGAATTGATTTGAGAATATTAATAAGAGACCAATTCTTTTTCTAATACTAGAATTCAAAAAAATAGCTTATTTCAATGATTATAAATAAAATCATTTATTCATGAAAGACAGCAACTTATTAATCGTTTTAATCCAAGTTTATTATTCTACATTCAATAAAAAACTATATATGATGTTGGTTAGAAAATAAACTAGTATACCCTTTAAGGTGTTTGTGATGTTAAAAATATCAAAGAAAAAAAGGAAAACAATAATTTCAGCAATTTTAATGATTTCCATAATTTTATTAACATTTACAAATACCGATATATTAAAAGTATTTGCAGAATCAGATAGACTGAAAAATTCCAGTTTAGCCTATATTTCTCAAGTTCCAATATTGATTGATTCAGATAGTGATTTTATTACTTATGGGTTTCCTGGCTCAGGTACAATAAATGATCCATATAGAATAGAAAATTATCAGATAACTACTACTGAAGAAATAGGAATACAAATTGAATCTACCTCTAAATATTTCATTATCCAAAATTGTACCATTAGTGCAAGTAAAACAGGGATTCTAATAGATAGAGTTAGTTCAGGTTGTTGTACAATTCGAAATAATACATGTAATTATCATGATGATTATGGGATTAAGGTTTTCAATTCTCACGCCACAAAAATAATAGAGAATGATTGTTCCTTTAACAGAATAGATAATCATATTCCGTTCTTTTCAGGTTGTGGAATAAAGGTTGATTATTCAAACAACGTTATCATTGCAAATAACACATGTATCTCTAATGAAGTATTTAGTATAGATATTTATCATTCAGATTATTGTACGATATTTAACAATACTTGTGAAAATAGTTATACTAGTATTGATATAGATATTTCATCATATGTTACAGTAGCTAATAATTGTTGTTCAGATAATAGGTGGACAGGTGTTAGTTTATTAGCAGGATCACATAATTCTATTTATTCTAATTTTATTAAGTATAATTCTTATTATGGTTTGTATATTTATCATGGAGATAATCATAATTTTTATGATAATTATCTGATCTTAAATAATCAAGGAGATTACAAACATATATTAATTTCACAAGCATATGATGATTCTGAAGATCTTAATACATGGTATAATAGCAATACAAATATAGGTAATTATTGGTCGGATCTGAATGGGAGGAGTAATTATCCAATTGATGGAGATTCATATGCAAATGACCCCTATCCAATTTTTTTTCCTGATTCAGATAATGATACATTAGATGATCTATTAGAAGAAATTGAATATTTTACTAATCCTTTTGATAATGATACAGACGATGACTTAATGCCTGATGGATGGGAAGCATTTCATTCACTAAATCCTCTACAAAATGATGCAGATGCAGATGAGGATTTAGATGGGTTAAATAATTATGAAGAATATCTATATAACACTCATCCATTTAATGATGACTCTGATAGTGATGGGCTTTTAGATGGTGAAGAAGTACATACCTATGGAACCAATCCTAGCTTGGAAGATTCGGAAAATGACCAAATGCCAGATGGGTGGGAGATTCAATATGGTCTCAATCCGTTGGTTAATGATTCGTTTGATGATTTCGATACGGATGGTTTATTAAACATTGCTGAGTTTTTCTTAAACACATATCCAAATCTAAACGATACAGACTCTGATTTAGTTTTAGATGGTGATGAAGTACATATTTATGGTTCTAATCCGTTGCATGATGATTCAGATTACGATGGTCTTCTAGATGGTGAAGAAGTGTATATCTATGATACAGATCCTATTGATAATGATTCGGATGATGATGGGCTTTTAGATGGAGACGAGATACATTTCTATAACACAAATCCTAACTCTAGCGATAGTGATGATGACGGAATGGATGATAAATGGGAAGTAGATAATATTTTAGATCCCACAATTGATGATGCTGAATTAGATAGTGATTCAGATGGATTGTCTAATATTGAAGAATATAACAAAGGAACATATCCACAGGATAATGACTCAGACAATGATGATCTTCTGGATGGAGAAGAGGTAAATACTTACTTTACAGATCCTCTTAATCCTGATTCAGACTCAGACGGCTTTCTTGATGGAGAAGAAGTCGCAGCTGGGAAAGATCCTCTGGATCCAGAAAGTTTTCCTATGTCTAAGGATACAGTTTTTATTATAGCTATTGCTAGTGCATCTGGTGTTTTGTTATCTCTCATAGGTGTTCTTGTTTATTTCATAAAGAAAAAGGGATTGTTAGCTAAAATTTAGTTCTTGAAGAGTTTGTTCCTGTTCCAGAAGAAAAATGATTTGATAATATATAAATAAGACCTTTACCGTTAAAGGTTTATGAAGGTTTTAGTAACTTATTATAGTGAGACTGGAAATACAGAAAAGATAGCTAAAGCAATTCATGAAGAAGCTTCAAAGAATCATAATTCTGCGATAAAAAAATTAAAGGAATTAGACGTATCTGATTTAGATAATTATGATTTAGTTTTTCTTGGTTCAGCAACTCATAGTTCTGATTTAGCAAAACCAGTTCAGAATTTCATTAAAGAAATTCCTGAAAAATCCAAATTCAAAATTGCAGGTTTTGTTACTCATGCTGTATATCTTCCAAGTGAGAATGAAGAAATAACAGCTTCTCATAACAAATGGGCAGGAAGAACTGTTCAAACCTTTAAGAGTCTTCAAGAAGAAAAAGGAATAGAATTTATTGAATTCTTTAGTTGTATGGGAGCTCCATCTCCTCCAATTGAAGAGTTTATACAGACTTCTGTCATTCCAACTGAAGATCAATATAATGCTTACATGGAGATTGTAAGAAAGCATCCTGATGAAGAAGATATAAAAAATGCTAAGAAATTTGTTCAAGATGTTCTAAAAAAATGTGCATAATTTAACAACTCTATGCGAAATCTTTTTTTAAAACTCATAAATACTCAATCAATGAATTCTTCTCCTTTAATAGAAGTGCTAGAAAATTGCATAGGTTGCAATAAGTGTGTTGAAGTATGTCCAAGATACCTTTTTACTATTGAAAACAAAAAAGCTGTTATAACTAATTTTGATCCATGCCATGACTGTGGTCATTGTCTAGCAATTTGTCCAGTTGATGCGATAATCCATCATAGAATGATTAAGAATACTCTTGAAGAGGATTTCCCAGCTATAGGTAAATCTCTCTCTTATGATCAAGTGCTAGAAAATATGCGTCAAAGAAGATCTATTAGACTATTTACAGATAAAAAAGTTAGTGAAGAAGATATATCCAAACTAATCAAATTAGGAAGATATGCTCCTTCTGGTCATAACCATTGTAGAGTGAGTTATACCGTTATCAATGGTAGAAAAGAAGTAGAACATATTTTAGAAAACATGATTCAATTATTCAAGAAAATGAAGAAACA
>JAEOTE010000165.1 GCA_016839945.1 Candidatus Heimdallarchaeota archaeon
AAGCAGGAGAATTCGAGGATGCAGATAAGTTAAGTCATGATGTGTTTGCTGAAAAATATAAGCGCTTCAGACGACCATGTTATCAATGTCCTATAGGTTGTAGTGAAACTCTTGATGCTTCTATTTTTGATTGGGTTGCAAAAGATAGAAAAGAAATAGCTAAACCTGAATATGAAACACTAGCAATGTTGGGTGGGAATTGTGGAATAAATGATCCTGAAGCAGTTATCCATGCAAATTATCTTTGTAACCAACTCGGATTAGACACAATCTCTACTGGTAGTGCTATAGCTATGACGATGGAAGCAAAAGAAAAAGGATTAGTTGAAGGACCTGAATTTGAAGATGTTGAGTTTGGGAACATAGACAAATTTCTAGAGCTCATCGATAAAATTGCTTATCGTAAAGACATAGGGGGGATTTTAGCTGAGGGTGTTGCTCAAGCTGCTGAACATTGGAATGTCAAAGATTTAGCAATTCATGTTAAAAAACTTCCATTTGCAGCTTGGGATCCAAGGGCAAAATTAGGTTTAGGATTGAGTTATGCAACAGCTGCTGTAGGAGCTTCGCATTTACGCGGATGGCCTTCCACAAAGGATATTCCTGATAAAAGTGCTATTGAAGTTATTGATTCTCTAATTGAACAACAGGACTTGAAAACAATCAAAGACTGCTTAACAATATGTCATTTCACACACAGTATCAAACCTTCATTGAAATTTAAAGACTGTGTAAACATAAGCTCTGCTATGTGGAATAGAGAGGTAACTGAAGAGGAGCTTACTAATTTAGCTCGTAGAGTCTGGATACTAAAACGTATGTTCAATATCCGAGAGTTTGGAGATAAAAAACCAGTAGAATTTGATAAACTTCCCAAACGTTTCATGAAAGAGCCTTTACCTTCAGGAAGAGCTGAAGGAAGTACAGCTTTTGTTGATGATAAGGATTTTGAGAAATCAAGAGAGATTCTATATGAGAAAAGAGGATTAAATAAAGATGGTTTTCCAAGAGAAGAAGAACTAAAAAGACTTGGAATCAGCTTTTCCTAATTCTTTTGATTTTATCTGTCTTGTTAATTTCATCACCTTTATCAATTTCTTTGTTAATATGTGTTTAATGACAAATGGGTTTGAAGTAAACCATCAAGAGTTTCGAACTTTACCACCTAAAGGAAAGATTCAGTACATCAAAAAAATGGTGGATGATATAGTTCTTACTTTGAACCAAAAACAACCAAACATAGACGCTTTTGTTAATCAAGTAGCTCTTTTCAAAACTTTAGTTTCTGGTTTGTATCGTTTGTCAGGTGTATACAAGAAAGAGTATTTTGACTTTCTAGTTTATAGTATTAGAAAAATGTGGTTTGCATTAGAGAATTGCAGTTCTCAATTCCTTATTTATCCTGCTCTTTCTTCTTTTATTGAACTTTTTAACAAACTCAAAGGATTAAATCCATATTATACCCTTCATGCTACTTTAAATGAAACTATAGAATTTGGGAAACTTCCCCCTAAAGATGAAATTCCTGAACTTCTTAGCAAGGAGAAACAGAATCTATCTTTTTTGATTGACTACATGCAATTAGACTCAGTTCTACGGTTGAATTTAACTAAAGAGGAAAAAATGAATATAGTTAAATCTGCAACTAACTACGCTCAGCTGTTAGTACTTACCCTTTACAATTTTCTTGTGACTGTTCCTGTGATTCCCAAGAAGGATTTCTTATCATGGTGCAAATTGTTTGAAGAAACAAACGAAAAAGCTAGATTAGGACATCATTATCTTAAAGAATTAGAAGAAACCGAATATGGTTTGTTAAGAATCGAAATTTCTGAATCTTCATTATTTTCATTGAAAGCTCAGCTTCATCTCTTGAGCATAAGATATCTAAATGAGAATGTAGAAGAATTTCTTAACTAAGCAATAATTGACAATTCTAGAGCTTTACAACAACTAGAACCTTACAAGAATCATCCCCAATACTCTGACATCATCAGAGGTTTTTATTTTCAGCAAAAATCATTGCTTTTAGAAACTCGCTTCTATCAGATAATTAATGGATTAGTTAAAAGACATTACAAAAATTCTGTTTATGTTGGAGACAGAAAAGATGAAAAACCGGAATTAACAAGATCTATAATCAAATTTGAAGTAGATGAAATCCTTAGCGAAATTGAATGTTATATTAGAACTCTGATAGAGCTTTCAAGAAGGGAAGATATTGGAATTTGCTTTAATCTGATTAATATTTATGCTAAGATTACTTTTGGTTCTTACGTTTATGATTTAGCAGATAATTTTGAGAAAATGGAAGAACTAGTTAAGATTCAAAGCATAGATATAGGTGATCCAGAACTTTCACTTCTACTTGCTCGATATTGGTTATTCAGGTGGTCTGAAACAGAAGATGATAAATTTTTGAAACTTTCTCAGAATTATTATGAAAGATCAGCTGAAGTATTCCAGATGCTGTATAACAACAGATACGTACCAATCTATAGCTTCTGTATTCTCGCAATTTATCAACTTCATCTGAATAATTTACC
>JAEOTE010000166.1 GCA_016839945.1 Candidatus Heimdallarchaeota archaeon
TACTCAAACGGAAATATAAAAAGAAATAATCTCTCTTCTCCTACTTCTTTTTAAGCATAAAATTATATACAATAAATTTCATTTTTGTTTGAAAGATTATGGTCAAAGTTGTAAAGCTTGAGGAAATAAAGCAAATTCTGCAAAATATAGATCCTATCGAGTTAATAGAAGAAGGTTTTATTGCTTATTCTCAAGGAAAAGTTACAGTCCCTCCTGTTGGTGAAATGATTTTTGATGATCCTCCAGGAGAATGTCATATAAAGTATGGATTTATCAAACAAGATGATTACTTTGTTATCAAAATAGCATCAGGTTTCTATGATAATCCAAAGATCAATCTTCCAGCTTATGATGGATTAATGCTTCTTTTCAGTCAAAAAACAGGACAACTTCTTAGTGTACTGCTAGATGAAGGTCATTTAACAAACATACGTACTGCTTCAGCAGGAGCTATTGCTGCAAAATACATGGCACCCAAAGAAATTAAACGTATAGGTGTTTTCGGAGCCGGAACTCATGGAAGATTACAACCTATCTATCTACAAAAAGTATTGAATTGTAAGGATATTATCACCTGGGGATTAAATCGAGAAGAATTAGAAATTTATGAGAAAGATATGAAAGAACTAGGTTTCAAAGTTCAGACTACTCAAAATCCTGAAGACATAACATCTACATGCAATTTGATAGTCACTTGTACTCCTTCAAAAAAACCTTTAATCTTCGAAGAACAAATAAATGAAGGGACGCATATAACAGCTATTGGTTCTGATACTCCTGAAAAACAAGAACTAGATTCTGCAATATTAGAAAAAGCGGATAGAGTAATAGTTGATAGCATTGAGCAATGTATGTTACGAGGAGAGAGTTTCAAAGCTATGAATAATGGGATGATAAAGAAAGAGAAAATGGTAGAACTTGGGAATATGATGATGGATAAGGATTTACAAAGGCAATCTGAGGATGAAATAACTATTGTAGATCTCACAGGAGTAGCAGTACAGGATATACAAATCACAAAAGCAGTTTGGGAAGCTTTAAACTAATATATTTTCAATTACTATGTTTATATTCAAGTTTTATATTTAGCAGACAACCTTTATATTCAAGATGATTTTTATTAAACAGTTACAAAAAATATAATGGGAAAAAAATGAAAAAAAAGAAAATTCAATTTGGGTTTGCAATCATTACTGTGATTCTTTTTATGACTCCTGTCTATGCTAATGATTGTATTTGGGTTCCTGAAGACCTTTATGGAGAAAGCTTTGAAACCTACATTACTGATATCATGGCTTTTAGACACATACCTTCTTTAGCTTTCAGTGTTCTGAATGGAACTGAAGTATTCTATTCAGCAAGTTTTGGAGAACAGCTAGGGACTGATATTGCTTATCATATGATGTCGGCATCAAAGATGTTTACTGGTGTAGCCATCCTTCAATTACAGGAACAAGGTTTACTTAACATAGATGATGATATTAACTCCTATCTGCCTTATGAAATAAGAAATCCTCATTATCCTTCTACTCCGATTACACTAAAACATCTTCTATCTCACAGATCAGGTACTTTGAGAGCTGAAGACTCCATGGATACTTATTGGGCTTGCCTTGATAATGGAACTTACACTTTCCCTGAGATTACTTATGAATTTCTTCATGTAAATGGCTCTATTTATTCTGAAGATAATTGGTATACTTGGAAACCTGGAACTAATGCTGTTTATTCTGATATCGGTTTCGATATTCTAACAACTATATTAACCAATGTCACTAGTCAACCTTACTTTGATTATGTAGAAGAAAATATCTTTATACCTTTAGGTATGCATAATACTCATCCATTCCATACTGATTACTTGCCTGAGAATTTAGCTGTTCCTTATAATTGGAATTCAACAACACAAATAAATGAAGTAATAGAATATTTTCCAAGTCAACATAATCCAGGTGGAGGAGGGTATTTCTCAACTGTTGAAGATATGGCTAAATTCATGCTAGCACATATGAATGAAGGAGAGTATAATGGTACTAGTATTCTAACTCCAGCTTCTATTGAACTGATGCACACAAGAATAGAAAATTCCGATTGGGCTTTAGGCTGGAGAACAAGAGTAACCTTCGGTTCTTATACAGGATTTCAAGGTCACGGTGGTGGTCCTTGGATGGGTTTTGCTGCTCTAAATTATATGAGAGGAGATTTAGGAATAACTCTGCTTATAAATCAAGGTGTAAACCCTGACAGAGAGGGTATATCTGCCAAAATTTACGAAAAAGCTATTGAACTACACACTGAGAAAACATGTCCAACTAGCTTCTATCTTCTACCAGTAATCTCCTTCTTTGCAGTTATAACAGTTTTAAGAAAAATAAAAAAAGAAAGGTAGCTTCTTTCTCGAGATTTAGGACTCACTTAATTTTATTTCATCTTTTCTCTCTTTTTCTTCATTTCTGAAGAGATATCTTTTGTTGAAATTAGCTTGCCTTCTTTGAATTTTAACTCAATAACTTTCTTGAAAGCTATAGCTCGTTGAAAACCCATATGTACATACATCTCATTAATGAAATCTGATGCAATAAGTAATTTACCAGAAAATGGAATTTCCAAATTCAAATTTTCATAACAATACTGAAAACTAATGGGTTCTTCTGTATTTTTTGTACCCTTTACTCCATTGATTTCTTTAGCTTTCTCGACATTAATTTCTAATTTTTCAACAGTAAGTGATTCATTGCTGCATCTGTATTTCACTACAAAACCTCTCCTACAAGCAGTAGAAGTTATCCTTGGTTTCATATCATAGTCAAGTGGAGAAAAGAATTTTTTCCCTTTATAGCCAACCAACGTATATTCGATTCCATTATATTCGACCAAATCAGGAATTTGACCAGTCATAATTAATTAACAATTTTTTGTTCAACTATATAACTGTGTTTGACAAGAGTAGCTCCTCATGATTTTCAAATCTTAAAAGCCGTACAGGAAGCTTTCAACTAATAAAATATTAAACACTCACTACACTCCCTAAAAGGATCAATTGCTATTATAGCTATATTCAATTTAAAAGAAAAAAAATCAAAGAATAGTTATTCTTTGAATAATTTATTTTGGCCACTCTAGTTTCTTTCCTAATAAAACCCAGACCCAATCAACTAGCCACATTATACCAAATATACCACCTGTGACTAACCAAAGAAGACCTGTTAGTATATAGCCTTTATAAAATCTATAGATACCAAAAGCCCCTAAAAAGAAGGCTAATAGAAAATCTAACAGTTTAACCATATTAAATCACCATTTAAATGACATAAAGTCAAAATAATTCTTATCTAACTTTAATATAAAGTTTATTCATTTTTATTGAGGTAGAAAGAAATTATTATTGCCTTCTTGGTTATTCTTTTAATTCCTCTTGAGAACATTAATATGAAAAGAATGATCAAAGATGAATTTACTTGCCCTAATTGTTTCACAGGTGAAGTTACTATACTTGAAAAAAAAGAAACATACCACCTAGATAATGGGATTTTTTACAAAGTAATTCAAATTAGTTTAGTTTGTCAAAAAGGGTGCTGGTACAACTGGGAAGAATTCTTTAGAATAAAACTAAAAGATTTTAATGAAGAAGAAAAAATAACCAAAATGCCATATTTAACAGAGGAAATTATAAATCCTGAGGATGTTCATTTCTACAGAGATTAAAGAGGCTGTATTGATTTTATTTTGTCTCTTCTTTTATTGCATTATATATCCAATTCATACATTCTTCTAGAATTGTTTTAGGACAAGCTACATTTATTCTCTCAAATCCTTCTCCACCTGGACCGAAAATTCCTCCACTATCTAGTGCTACTTTAGCTTTCTTTAACAAAAATTCTTTTCTATTTTCATCATCCATTCCTAAGAAGCTAAAATCTAACCAAGCTAGATAAGTTCCTTCAGGTTTAACCATATCAACATCAGGTAGTTTGTCTTCTAGGAAGTTCTGCAAGAAGCCAAAGTTACCTTCAACGTACTCTAAAACCTGTGAAAGCCATTCTTCTCCTTCATTATAAGCAGCCATTAACGCTACAATCCCAAATGCATTTGGTATCCCTAAATTGTTTCTTCGAGCTATATCAAAAGTAAATTCTTCTCTTGTTTTTTCATTAGAAATAATTATATTTGAGGTTTGAAGTCCTGCCATATTGAAAGTTTTACTAGGTGCAGTACAGATAATAGATTTATCAGCAAATTCTTCAGAAATGTTTGAAAAAACAATATGTTTGTTTCCTGTCAAAATAAGGTCATGCCAAATTTCATCTGATATAACTAAAACACCATTTTCAAGACATATATCTCCCATTTTTTTTAGTTCTTCCTCATTCCAAACTCTCCCTACTGGATTATGAGGACTACAGAGAATGAAGATTTTTGTTAAAGGATCTTTTGCTTTCTCTTCAAAATCTTCAAAATCAATTGTGTATCTTTTATTTTCGTATTTTAATTGATTTGTTAGGAGTTGTCTCCCATTATTTTGAACAGCTGAGAAAAATGGATAATAAACAGGCGATTGGATTATAACTTTCTCACCAACATTAGAAAAAGTTCGAATCATAATATCAATAGCTGGAACAATTCCAGGAGAAAAAACAATTGAATCTTTCTCAACACTCCATCCATGTCTTCTACTCATCCATCGAATTATAGCATCAAAATATTCAGGAGTTTTATGCCAACTGTAACCATAAATGCCTTCTGAAGCTTTCTTAGTAACAGCATCAATTACAGGTTGAGGGCATTGAAAATCCATATCAGCAACCCAAAGAGGTAAAGCATCTGATGTGCCAAAGAATTCTTCTAGTAAATTCTTATCCCATTTTACTGAATGGGTTTCAGTTCTATCGATTACTTGATCAAAATCATATATCATTTAAAATCATAAAAAGAGAGTATTGCTCATTTTTAAATATTTATTAGAAAAGGTTAGAATTGTATTTTAAATCGGCATTCATCTGCACCACTAACTACAGTATGAATTAACTCAACCTTCACATCTCTATCAGTTGCTTTTTCAAAGAGTTCTTTAACCCATCCAACTGAACAATAACAATAGGTTGAAGAGAGTTCTGATAGATTGGGGTGTTTGTTAACAAAAGAACAATAGCAATGGGGGTATACCATATAGTACTCACCATCCACTTCTTGAAAATGTGAATTAACTTTACAATATTCTATCAAGAATTCCTCAAAACTTGCAGATTCCGAAAAAACTTTCTTTGCTTTCTTTATTGTGGATGTTGTGATGCATTTACGACCAGTGCTTTCTAAAACTTCTCTCTTCTTTTTTTCATCCAATTCCTCATCCATATTTTTGATTAAATTAGAAATCCATTTATGAATTCTTGCCATTAAATTACCTCTTAGAATCTTCCTTAAATTACTATAAAAAGAATTTGAGCTTTTAAATAAATCCCTGGTAAACATCAAATTCTTTCTTTAACTCAAAACCTACTGCTTCTGCAATTTTTACACTTGCTATCGTCTCTTCTCTTGTATGCCAGTCTATAAGTTCGATATCTCTATTTAAACAATAATCTACCATTTCAGTTGTTAAAATCTTTGCTAATCCTTGTTTCTGAAATTTTTCTTCAGTATATATTCCTATCTCGCATCTATTCAGATTTTCACTAAAATAATTAGTCAAACAAACACTAGCTATTTCTAATTCTTTGTAGATGATATAAAATCCAAAACCTTTATTGAGAAAATTATTCTCTGTGATCCAACATCCCTTTATCCAAGAACGCAAAGGTTTAGTGTCTTTGTGTTTCTGATTAGCTAAAAGGTTTTTATCAATAAACTTGATTGAAAAATCATCCGGTAGTCTCTCTCTCCAATCTTTGAATCGATGAGATTTAAACTGATAAAACTTCCTTTTTATTGGTTGAAGTTTACCAAAAATGAGACTGATTTTTTCTTTCCATGCTTGGTCACAGTATATAGAAAAAGAATTGTTTTCACTCTTCTCTTTTATTCTAGGTTTGAGTGTTTTTTCAAAAAATAATTTCAATGATTTTATGAAAGAAGAATTATCTGAATCTCCTACAAGAAATATAGAACTTTTACCTAAATACATCAATGCTGAAGTTGGATTATTCTTTTGATTTACAAAAATAACTCCAGTAGAATTACCTTCAAAAACTGATGTTATCCCTAGAATGTACTTTTCTAAGTCTTGAAATAAAAATCTAGCATGATAGTATTCTTTGAAATCTAATTCAACGATCATTAAAACACATCTATTTTGCAGTTTGCATGAAATTCAGAAATAATCTGTTAAGCTTTTTTGAGTAAATCTTTTTGTTCTTCTACTTTGAACAGAAGTGCTATAAATTGAATCTGTTGCTTGGGGTATATCGTTGTAATCTCTTTTGAGTATAGATTTAACATCATTGTAGACTGAATATAAGCTGCTTAAGCTAGAAACAAGTTCAACAGCTGTTTGCCTTACTTCTTGCTCATTGTAATATAGAGCTGCTGCTAAAGGAGCAATTGCATTAGGATCTTTTAAATCTCGAAGAGCTTGAATCAGAGATTTTATTGCAGGTTTTCCAATTCTTTCTAAAGCATAAACTGCATATTCTCGAACTATCTCCTCCTCCTCTTTATCCTTCATTGTAGCGATTAGAGGTTCAATAGCTTTTGGATCACCTATTTTCCCCAATGTTTCAGCTGCACACACTCTGACTTTGCTTTGATTGTTTCCTAAAACAGAAATTAAAGGTTCAACAGCTTGATTACCTATTTCTTCAAGTGCTTTAGCAGCCATATAACGAATATCTTTATCTTCATCTTTCAAAACATCAATGAGTGGAA
>JAEOTE010000167.1 GCA_016839945.1 Candidatus Heimdallarchaeota archaeon
AATAGAACTACATGTATGAGTTTAAAATCAGACCGGTGATTTCATTGGCTTCGAAATTCTTGTTACTATTCAAACCGTTTCAACGTTTTACTTTTGAGATAAAGAAACCTGCAAAGAAGCCTTCTTTCAAAAGAAAGCTAGCTTGGACTTTCGGTATCTTAGCTCTTTATTTAGCAATGCTGAACATCCCTATTGTTGGCGTACCAAGAGAAGGTGGAACAGATCCATTCTTTGCAATGAGAGCAATTTTAGCTTCCCAAAGAGGAAGTTTAGCTGAATTAGGTATTGGTCCAATTGTAACAGCTGGTTTGATTATGCAGCTTCTTGTGGGATCACAAATAATCAAAGTAGATTTCACTAATCCAGAAGAAAGAGCACTATACACAGGGACACAGAAGGTTTTAGCAATTCTGATGACTATATTTGAAGCTCTTGCATATATTCTCGGTGGAGCTTATGGTGAAGACATAGCTTTTGGTGCACAAATGATAATTCTTCTGCAACTTGTTGTGTCTGGATTTATCATTATGATGATGGATGAGCTTATCCAAAAAGGGTATGGACTAGGTAGTGGTATTAGTCTCTTCATTGCAGCAAGTGTATCTTATAATATCTTCGATGGAATGTTCAATCTAACGCAAGATGTCGCTGGAGGAGGATTTGTTTGGTTTAGAGGATGTATACTAGCTTTCTTCCAAGGAATAGGAAGAGGAGATGTACTAACTCCTTTCAGCAGACCAGGAAGGACTCCAGATCTCATTGGACTGCTAGCTACACTTGTAGTCTTTGCTATGGTTATATATGTTGATTCTATGAAAATCGAGATCCCAGTTCAACACAGCCAATTCAAAATGCCTGCACGTTACCCAATAAAATTCCTATACACATCAAACATACCTGTCATATTGGTTAGTGCATTGTTTGCCAATATATATTTCATATCCAACTTGATGTTTAATAAATGGCAGAATGAAACTACGGGTTTCAAAAACTTCTTTGTTAGATTTTTTGGAGTGTGGGAAACTATACCTGATACGGATCAGCTTGCACCAGTGTCTGGATTAGCATCCTTGACTACGGCTCCGTATGGGCCAGAACAAGTAGCGTCCCATCCAGGAAATTCAATGGTATATCTACTACTTATGATTGTACTTTGTGGAGTCTTCTCACGGATTTGGATAGATACGGCGGGAATGAGTTCCAGAAATGTAGCGAAACAACTCTTAGACGCCAACATGCAGATTCCAGGATTTAGACGGAATCCACGTATTGTCGAGAGGTATCTTGAAAGATATATTCCAACAGCAGCTTGGTTAGGTGGTTTCTTCATTGGAGTGCTAGCTGGAGTAGCGGATTTTCTCGGTGCTTTAGGAACAGGTACGGGAATATTGCTTACAACTGGAATCCTGCGGCAGTATTATGAGATATTTGCAAGCGAGCAAATAAGCGAAACAGTTCCAGCTCTAGCTGGATTATTAGGATTAAAATAATCCTCCCTTTTCTTTCTATTTTTATTACATCATTACTAAAGATCAAGGTCTATTACTTTGCGTGTACTAACACTCTCTATAGAAGCAAGAGCTATTTTTAATGCTTTTAATCCATCTATTGCTGAAACCTCTGGTTTTTTATTTTCAAGACATGAATCCACAAAACTCAACATTTCAGCTTTTAAAGGCTCTTTCCATGGGATCTTATGTTGTTTAACCCATTCATGATCTTCTATTAGATATTCTTGGGAGATATAATCAGCTTCAACTATACCTTTTTCACATGTTAGCATTAGTTTACGCATCTTGTGTGGAGTAAGATAGTTAGACTCTATAAAACCAGTTAAACTTTCTCCAAAATCTAGAAGAATTTCTGCATAATCTAAATATGCATGACGTAGTTTTCCACCTCGGGCATAAAGGGAAACTGGATCTTTTGCTATTAAATGACGAAATATATCTATATCATGAATACTAACATCTCTAATAACGTCAACATCTTTTAGTCTTTCAGGCCAATATGGTCCCAGTCTTCTTGCACTAATAAGAACAAGGTTGCCTAATTCTTTTTTTTCTATTAATAAATCAGATCTACTTACGATTGGATTAAATCTTTCAATAAAACCTACTGAAACTACTACATTAGATTTTTTTTCTGAATCTATGATTCTTTCGGCTTCTTCCATAGTACTAGTCATGGGTTTCTCAATCAGTACATGTTTCCCATTTTCAATTGCTTTTAGTGCAATTTCAGCATGTGTTGATGTAGGCGATGCAATAGTTACTGCATCAACTTCTTCACTCTGAAAAATTTCTTCAAGTGTAGAGAAAAACTTGGTGTTATATTGCTTTGCTAAACCTTTAGCTCTAGATATATCTATATCATAAACACCTGTAAGATTGGAACTTTCTAGCTCATTAAAGACTCTTGCATGATTTTTTCCCCAGCTTCCAGTTCCAATAACAACCACATTTAGCTTCTTCATAGAGTACAACCACGAAACGTTCTTTTCACTCTTTTTGAGTTAAGAAAAGTATATAAAATTTCTTATTCAGTTGTATGGATAAAAAGAAACTTGATATATTTATATGAATATCTTCTCATATTGCAGAAGCTATCAAAATATAGTGAAAGTACTCTGGTAGAAGCTTACAGTATAATTGCTAAAAGGTACTCACAATTAAAGAAAAAACCATGGAAAGATTTTCTTTCTTACTATACTTATATTAATGAAGAATTCAATCTCCCAAAATCAGGAACTTTAGTTGATGTAGGATCTGGAAATGGGAGAAATTTACTTGTTTTCAAGGAACAATCTTGGCACTTCATAGCTTCTGATTTTTCATTTGAATTATTGAAAGAACTAGTTCCTATAGCGAAAGAAAAAATAAGTCTAACTAACAATGATATGCGAAATATTCCATTAAGAGAGAATACAGCAAATTTCGTTCTTTGTATCGCATCTATTCACCATTTATATAATGAAGATGATGTAGTTAGGACGTTAAATAATATTGCAGACATAACGAGAAAGGATGGTTTTGTGATTATTTCTTGTTGGAGACGATGGAAAAAAGGATCTAAAACTAGAATAATATTTGATTTGTTACTATATCCAATCAAGAAGGTAATTAATAAAAACTGGCGGCATGGAGATATTTTCCTTCCTTGGTTTAATGAACAGAAACAAATAATCGCAAAACGTTATTATCATCTATTTACTAAAAAGGAGTTATTACGTGTAGTAGAAAGGAGTAAACTTAAGGTTTGTAACATAACATGTTTAGGTGGTAAAGGAAAAAAAGACAATTATTTCCTTCTCTTAAAAAAGTAAATTAATTCCTTTGTTTTCTTCCCTTTTGGTATACTCCAGTTACAAAAGCTTTTAAAATAAACTTTTTTCTTGAGTAAGTAACAAGGAACGTGGTTTTAAGATTGAGTTTCTGGACCGACTGGCTTGACGCTATAGCAAATTGGATTACAGCAAATGGTTGGAACAATTTCCCAACATCTGTTGCTGTTCTAACTATTATCGCATTATTGATATCTATCTTTTCAACTACAATATCTAGACTGCTCACAGACGTAGATGCATTAAGGGATAGCATGAAAAAAGTAAATGATTGGAATCAGAGAAGAAAGAAAGCTATGCAAACAGCTGACAAGAAATTATGGTTAACCGTAAAAAGAGATGAAGAGAGAATCAAGAAAATGCAATCCTCAATGATGTTTAAGAGAATGAAACCTATGTTATTCACAACGGTACCATTCTTTATTGTTTTTGCAATCCTTAGAAGAGCTTATCCAATTGGTGAGTTTGGTCATTATTATGCATGGCTCCCTTTTAATATAGGAAACTTCCCATTTTTAGGAACACCTTGGTTTGGAACAACAGAATGGAATGGTCACACTTATTCAAAAGCATCCTTCACATTGTGGTATTTCATTGTTGCATTTGCATTTGGTTCAATAATATCGAGGATTTTTGGTGTAACACCCTCTGGAGCTACAACAAGCAAGCAAAAACAGAAACCGGAAACAAAAAGAACACCAACATCTGTAACTAGAGAAAAACTAGCCAAATCAAAGATAACAGCTAAAAGTACAAGTAAGAAATAGTGAGGAATTAAAATGGTTAAACCATCTTTACGTGTAGCTAAGAAAAGGAACATTAGAGTACCTTCAGGATCTAAAGTAAAAAGAATTGAAAAAAGAACTAGTAAACCGCATTGTTCTCAATGTGGATCTATTTTACATGGAGTAGCCTTTGGAAATCAAAACAAGATTAGAAAACTGTCTCGTTCTGAAAGAATACCAACAAGAGTACATTCAGGTTATGTTTGCCCTAGATGTTTGAAAAGTGCCATAAAAGCTGAAGTACGAGAGTAATAAAAGGAAGTGGCAACTTGCCAATAATAGCTGTTTCAGGTCCACATGGTTCAGGTAAAAGCACTGCAGCTCATAAAGTAGCTAAGGTTCTTGGCTATGAATACGTTTCAGCAGGAAAATTGTTTAGAGAAATGGCGAGTAAAGAAGGTCTGAATTTAGAGGAATATAGTAAGAAAGCTGAAGAAAAAGAAGAAATCGATAGATATATTGACGATAGAACTTTGGAAATAGCTAAAAATTCAGATAATGTAGTTATAGATGCTCAATTAGGCGGATGGATGCTAAAAGATATTGCAGATCTAATTGTCTATGTAACTGCACCATTTGAAACGAGAGTGGAACGAATAGCTAAAAGAGATAATAAATCTATAGAAGAAATAAGAGTAGAAACAATAACAAGAGAGGAATCAGAGAAAAACCGATACAAAGCACTCTATAACATAGATGTTTCTGATTTGTCTATTTACGATATAATTATTAACTCATTAAAGTTTAATGCATCTGACTGTGTTCAGATAATCATTGAAGCATATAATAAATATATAAAAGGTGATAAAAAGTGACAGCAATTCAAGTAGGAAGAATTATAGTCAAAACAAATGGAAGAGAGGCTGGAAAAAAAGCTGTAATTGTTGATTTAATAAATCAGAATTATGTGCTAGT
>JAEOTE010000168.1 GCA_016839945.1 Candidatus Heimdallarchaeota archaeon
TATATTTCTGGAAAGTCACTTAGTTCATAGTATTCTACAGATATTTTCCAATCAATCCAAGGAAATCCATCATGCAAATAAGAATTAATTCTTTTAGGAGATATTGTCCATGATATATCTTCATTTGAATACCCAATTTCCGAAATATTGTTAAAAATAATTAGTGGAATTTCAAAAACTTCATTCACAGGAAATGTATCTATTGGTGGACTTAGGAAGATATTTTTTACATAAGTATCTATCCACTGTGAAATATAGATTACCAAATCTTCCTTTCCCTCACTTGTAGTAAGATTAAGTGATTGAGTATAGCTATCTAAATCATAGAATGTGTAAAATGGAACTGTACTGAGATTCTCTTCAAAAATCAAGTTAATGTATAATATTGAGCCTGATATTGCTGATAGATCAATATAACAAAATCTCTGATCACCACCCCAACCCATTGTTCTTCTTGTTATGGATTCAGAATAATGGTTTTGGACTATTTGAGTAGCATCGGCATCACCTAAAGTGTAGGAGTATGAATGTTCTACAGAATGATCGCTACTATCCAATTTTGAGAGATTTAACAAATACAATGTGTAACCTAAACTATTCTGATTGTTACTATAGAAATCATCTTCAAGATAGTCTTTAACTGACTGAGCATCAATTTCATAACCACCAGTTGGAATGAAAAAATCATTTATATCTTCATATGTTTGTGTTTGTATATAATTATCTACAGAGGTAATATTTATCCTTGATTCAACATAAGAACTAGGTGTTTTTACGTCATCTATATAATCATCAAAGTTGTTTTCTTCTTCTAGAGAGAATGATGAAAATGTATAGTTAACATTGTAAGTAGAATGAGGAATTGTATCATTCAAGTTGATAAACGGGTCAACTACTTCAGGTAAATGTTCCTCCAAAATTTCTTTGCCAGTAAATTCAGAGGTGAAACCTACAAAAACTAAATTTACATCAATGGTTTCTTCTTTTTTTTCCTGTAAATTGGCTTTTATTTCTTGACTAGAACTAGCTTGAATGAAAATCAAAGGGCTTAATAAGAAAAATGCACAAAATAATGTTTTGACTATGAATCTACTCTTCATTGATTTTCTCTCTATTAATAGAATCCTATTAGTTCCAAAGCTAATATGCACATTAGCACTTATAAAACATTCTGAAATATTAGATGTGTTTAACGTTTTTATGAGTGGAAGAACTGTTACTCAAATAATCTGTGAGAGGAAAAAATAGAGAATTAGAGTATTTAAAAGAGATTTTAAGTACTTTTCACCATTAATATTATAAAGATTAAATTTGAGAATATATCATGGTGAATCAGAGGAAAAAAATAAACATAAAGAGCACCATGATTGGTGTCTATACCTCATTAATGCTTACTGGATTAGGTTTACTCATCTTAGCTCTTATTTTATTACTCAAGATGTATGATACAGATCCAATCAATCCTCAGAACCATTATATTTTCATAATCTTTCTTATAGCTTTTGCAGTTTTGGGTTTTGGATTAATCATAATTGGTGCTTTTATCTCCTTAATTTCTCCTTCAAGATTAAGAAAGATGTCTGCATCAATTTTAGACAAAATTCCTTTTGAAGAAGATACAACTAGCTTTAGTAAAGGAGGTCTTCAGATTATTCGACCTACTAAAACCACCAAAGTTACTACAATCCCTCCTGCTGAAGAAGAGATATCAAAAGAAGTTACTCCTCAAAAAACCGAAGTAATAAAGAAAATTGAAGAAACTAGTGAATCTCTCCCTGTTGTGAAAACAAAGAGAGTAGAACGTAAAGAAAAAGATGTTCCTACTGATTTTAGTTATGAAGATGGACTGCAAAGCATAGTTGATAGATATAATACTGAAAAGGTTAAGAAAGCATTCAAAGGTTGGAACAACACCTTAATGATGACTTTTCCAGATATATCAAAATCCTTCTTATTCAATATAAAAGGTGATGAAGGAATAGACCTTTCTGAAGGTGTTGATGAAAATGCAGCTGTTCAAGTTAAAATGGATTCAACCATCTTTGTTAAAATGATGACTAAACAAATCAATCCTATCAAGGCTTATTCTAGTGGAAATCTAGAAGTAAAAGGTGAAATGAAAAACATGTTGAAGTTAAGAAAACTAATGTTCTAATTAGAAGTGTGATAAGAAATGAAAGCATTCATAACTGCTGAGTTCTCTGATGCAGCTCTTGAAGAATTAAAATTGGTATTAAATGACGACATAATCTATGAAAGTTGGCGAGATACAAAAAATCTGTACTTTAAAGATGAAGATCTTATTAAGCGAATAAAGGAACTAGGAGCTGAAATTTTCATCTGTGAAGGAGACAATGTTAAGAAGGCAGTGATAGAACAAGTAGATCTTAAGATAATTGGTTCGACTCGAGGAGATCCAAACAACATAGATGTAGAGACTGCAACAAGGAAAGGCATACCAGTTCTTTTTGCTCCAGACAGAAATACAATAGCTGTTGCAGAACTAACTGTTAGTTTAATGCTAGCTCTTGCAAGAAAACTGTATTCTATTGAACGCATCCTTCATTCCGAAGAGGAATTTGAAGTTAATGAGTTCGAAGATTATCTAAAATACTACAATTTGTTCAAAGGGTTTGAATTACATGAAAAAACAGTTGGTATTGTAGGTTTAGGTAGAATAGGTTTTTCAGTTGCAAAACTTCTACTCCCTTTTCAAGTTAGATTTCTTGTATATGATCCATATGTGGATGAAGTTCGATTAAATGCTATAAATGGTGAATCTGTTGATTTAAACACTTTGTTGAGTAATTCAGATATTATTACTTTACATTGCCCACCAACTGATGAAACTGATGATATGATTGGAGAAGAAGAGATTAATTTAATGCAAGAACATGCTCTCTTTATCAACACTGCAAGAGCTTCAATTGTTGATGAATATGCTCTTTTAGAAGCTCTGAAGGAAAAGAGAGTTGCAGGAGCAGCCCTTGATGTTTTTTCAATTGAACCTGTTGACCAAGATAACGAATTTCTGGAATTGGAAAATGTAATTGTCACACCTCATATTGGTGGTGATACCTATGAAACAAATCACAGACATTCTATGATGATGGTTAAAGGAATTCAACAAATTCTTAATCATCAAATTCCAACAAACATAAAGAATCCAGAAGTTTTACAAGGATATACAGCTTCTGAGGAAATAGAAACACAAGAATTTTCTGATATTCAACCTTCTTTATATAATTATTCTAGACAAATTAAACAGATTATAGATATTTGTAAAGAAATGATAAAGAAAGAATATATTGTTGGAACAGCAGGGAATGTATCTGCGAGAGTGAAATTACCAGATGGCCAAGATACCTTTCTAGTTACTCCTAGTACAGTAGAATATGAAAACATGCAGATAGATGATCTAGTACTTATAGATGCAGAAGGAGATACAATATTAGGAAAAAGAAATCCTACATCAGAAAGACGATTACACTTAGCTATTTATCAAGCACGTAAAGATATCAAAGCTATAGTTCATTCACATGCTCCATATTCTACTGCTTTGTCAATTGCAAGAATGCCTATTGGACCGATAGTAGATGAAATCATCCCTTTCGTTGGTGGTTGTGAAGTAGCTGAATTTGGTATGGCAGGAACTGACGAATTAGCTACGAATGCAGTTGAAGCATTAGGTGATAACTTAGCTGTTTTCATTGCAAATCATGGAAATGTTGCATGTGGAACAACATTAGAACAAGCCTGGACAGTTTGTCAGCAAGTAGAATTAGCAGCTAAAATACAATATCATGCAGCACAACTAGGAACTATATATGCACTTCCTGAAGAAGCAGAAGAAGCTGAAAAAGAAATTTATGATCTCATGAGAGATATGGATATGTAGAAACTAAGTATTAATGATACTTAGCCACTTTTTGTATTTCTGTGTAAGTTTCCCTGTCATAGAAGAACGAGGTTCTAATGTATACACATTATTTTGGCTTAATACTTTTTCTTGCATATCAGCTAAATTCTTCACTTCCCCACTTGCTACATCACAAAGAATCAACAATCCTTGCAATGATGCTTCATAATTATCAATATATTTTATTGGACTGTTTATAGTATCCGAAATTCTTTGACAAAGTAGTTTGTAACGAGATAATCCTCCTAAAACAGAAACTGAATATTGTTCGAAACTTGCGAAATCTCTTAAGCATTCAATATTTCTTGATACAGCAAAAGTGATATTATCAAACACAGCTCCAATCAGCTGATTTTGATTTATGAAGTGTTCTTCAACACCCCCTGGGCTGGGAAAATGAAATTCACCTTTTAGACTTTCAGAACTTGTAGTAGCTAATGGTAATGGTCCTAGATTACCATAGACTGAATGAGAAACAATAATTTCCTCGGATTGTTCTTGTTCAGTTTTATCAAATTTATCTAATCTTTTCTTTAAGTTCTTATATTGCTCTTCTGTTGGTTCATCTGAATCTGGTAATTGATCAGAATAGAATAGATGCGATGCCCATCTAATTAAATGCCCTGTTAAACCTGTACTTAATTCTGCAATGTAATTATCACAAACATTCTTTATTGAAATTCCTCCTATCCAGAATCTTTCTTCAGGATCAAACTGTAGTTCTTTTATGATTGCTTGAACTGGAGTAGTGGTTCCCAGAACAGCGCTAATATCTCCTGGAGTTATTGAGTTGGCAGCTATCAAAGCAGCTTGAGTATCTGGAATTCCTGCAATGATTTCAGTGTCTGGATGTAAATTCAGCCTTTCTTGAATAGGTTTTGAAATGTTTCCTATGATTTCACCTGATAAAACTCTTGGAGGAAAGAATTTGTCATCTATATCAAAAATATTGTACCATTCATCAATCCAATGCCTGTCTTTTATATCAAAAAATCCTGACTCCATTGCGCTAGTAACATTCGTATGAAATTCTCCTCCAAATTTAACTAGTATCCAGCTATCGATTGGCAAATAATGATCTATTTTCTTTTCATTAATTGCTTGTGGATTATTCCTTAACCATTCAAACCTACCTGGTATCATTAATAAATTAGGGAAACGTCCAGTATATTGATACAGACTCTTCCCTGTAAGTTCAATTAATTTCTCCTCAATTTCATACCCATAATCTATCCCTCTAATATCAAAACTTGCACTGATATATAATGGGTTGAAATCAACATCACAAAATCTACTACTAGGCCTAATTGAAGTAGATGTTACATATCTTATTTTCTGTGAATCTATTTCTGCTTTCTTTATTGTAGATTTAGTTAGAAGAAGGAGATTTTCCCAATAATTTGTTGATTCCCAAGTTCTTCCAAACCCATCCTCAGAGTGAATAATTCTGGGGATTATAGAATCAATTGTTATGATTTCATTGTTCTCATTTGCAATAGCGCACTTTAATGCTTTAGAACCAACATCAAAAACCATGCGGTATTCCATGCCGAAATTGAAGTTTTTTCAAATAAAAAGATTTAGTAGAAACGGATGAATGAGTATTTTTACTAAAGTTTATTTATAACCAGTTAGAACATCTCTCATATGACTAACCTAGAACTCCCCAAAATTGGTTTAGGTACTTGGAAATTAAAACCAGTAGCAGCAAAATATTCTACAATTGAAGCTGTAAAGCTAGGCTATCGATTCATAGATACAGCTCAAGGCTATGGAAACGAAAATGGAGTTGGTGAAGGATTACAAGAAATTTTCAATTCTGGTATTCTGAAGAGAGAAGAAATCATTGTAGCTACTAAACTTCATCCTCTTAAATTAAGACCTAAATCTGTGTTTAAATCAGCAGCTAAATCTCTGAAAAAACTCAAATTGGAATACATAGATATTTTATATGTTCATTATCCTGCTTTTGCACTCGGTTATTCACATAAAAAAACATTGAAAGCAATTAGTCAATTAGTGGATGATGGAAAGGTTCTCCAAATAGGTGTATCAAATTTCACCATTAAGATGATAGATGAAGCTCTAGAAGTCTGCGATAAACCAATTTATGCAAATCAAATCGAACATCATCCATACCTTAAACAAAAACAATTACTAGAACACCATAAAAAGAAGGGAGTTCATGTTGTTTCATACTCTCCTTTAGCAAGAGGATATGCACTTAAAGATAGTGTGATTGGAAATATTGCTAGAAAGAATGAGATGAGCGTTGCTCAAGTATGTTTGGCATGGGTAATTAGTAAAGGAGCTATTCCAATTCCTAAAGCAACTAGTTTGGAA
>JAEOTE010000169.1 GCA_016839945.1 Candidatus Heimdallarchaeota archaeon
ATTCCCAGAGATAAGAAATGGGTTTTGATTATCTCTACTATGTACGGTTGTCCCATTGGTTGCCTAATGTGTGATGCTGGAGAATATTTTCATGGAAATATCTCCAAAGAGGGAATGTTAGAAGAAATTGATTATATGATTAAAGCTCGATTTCCAGATGGTAAAATTCCTATTGAGAAGTTTAAAGTACAATTTGCAAGAATGGGAGAACCCACTCTAAACAAAGCAGTTCTTGATGTCTTGAGGATGCTACCATCAAAGTATGATGCTCCAGGATTAATGCCATGTATAAGTACTATTGCACCTAAAGGTTCAGAAAAATTCTTAGAAGAATTGATTGAAATTAAGAACCAACTCTATTCTAGTGGCAATTTTCAGTTACAATTTTCTATACACTCAACAAACGAAGATGAAAGAAAGAAATGGATGAGCTCAAATATTTGGTCATTAAAGAAAATAGCTGATTATGGCAATTTATGGTTTAAGGAAGGAGATAGAAAAATTACACTAAACTTTGCAGTAGCTGAAGATTCAGAAATAGATCCAGACATAATTTTGGAATTCTTTAATCCTAGTAAATATTGGATTAAACTAACTCCTGTTAATCCAACAAATAGAGCACTACATAACAAACTTCAGAGTGGAATAACAGAAGAAAATTCAGAATTTATTCCTCTTCTAGAAGAATTCAGGAAAAGAGGTTTTGAAGCTTCAATAAGTATAGGGGAATGGGAAGAGAACGAGATAGGGTCAAACTGTGGTCAGTTTGCAACAAAATATCAAGATGATGAAGTAACAATTAGAGAAAATTATACTACAACTAAATATCATCTATCAGATTAACTAAAGATGCCTTGTTTTTCAATTACTTTGTTTTTTATGTATAAGCTCATTGATTGTTTGAGCTATCATATTTTTTGGAGATTCAGCATCTCCAAGAATTTTTATACTGTCAATATCAATTTCACCCAATCCTCTTCTTCTAGCTTCTTGAAGTACAGGCATTTCTGTAGGTTCAAAACCAACTAAATAGGCTCCAACTGCTTCAACTGCAAATGCATCTCTTCCAACTATGAGTTTCTTTGAAGAAGCAGTTTTCCTCTCCTCACCATGCCCTAGATAAGTATGTGTTCCATCTAATATCGCTAAATCAATTCCACCTACTGCTTCATACATATCCAAAAGAGCTGTGGGGAGTTTTTTATGAAATCTGTATTTCTTTGTATCAGGAATTAAACCCAATAGATTCTTAATAATAGAACCCAAATTCATTAAATCTTCATCCCCAGCCTCTTCATATCTTCTTGGTACATGAGTACTGATGAATATATTAGGTTTAAAGAGTACATGTGACAATGGAACATCTTCTCCGGCAACATTGACCATTTTTGTTTTTTTGTCATGTGAAAGATTGAATGGCTTAGCTCTCTCATTAAAACAATCTTTCCAGATTTCTAAACGTTCCAATCCTGGCCCTGCACCACTATCTGATTCCACAACTCGAATATCTGTAATTTTAGAGAATGATTTAATGATAGAGTTAAGTGTTTTTACTGTTGTGCAAATATTTGTATCTGGATTGTAAATTCCAACCTTAATAGTCAATTTCTTTTCTGAATTATTAAGATCATTAATCCCACCAATCAAATCTATTGCTTTATTGAATTCATTAATATCTACTATAGCAACTTTTGGAACCATATATTGACACCTTCTTCGTATTTAGTTTATTTCATTAGAACATACTAGTCCAAAGCTTTCAGCAATTTAATATATTGAGCTTGATTTACAATTAAATCCAAAATACTAATCGTTTGTAAAGCGGAGTTTATTTCATGTAAAGAAAGCTTCTCAACTATTTCCACATATTCATTAGGTTTTTCTTTAAACAGCTTCTTTGTTATTTTCTGAAAAGAAACTTTCATTTGAGAAGAATATTCTCTTATTAATTCATCTTCAGGTTTTGGAACTTCATAAATTAGTTCTATTAATCTAGCCAACCCATCAATACTCGCTTTTGATGAACTTATCAGTTTCTCATAATATTTATCGTTAAGAAATAATTTTGCAGTTCTAGCAAAAAGCTTCTCTATCATTGGTTTATCTATTCTTTTTCCAATACAGATAACAAAACCTGCTTTAACTAGATCTTGTACATACCTATAGAGAGATTGATCTGAACGTCTTCTCTTTTTTACTAATTCTTGAATTATCTTTTCATCTTTCTTATATTGTTTCCTTACTTCTTTTTCGATGAATTTTGTATAATCCCTTTCTATTTCTTTAACTGTTTTGTATCCCTCTCTTAATGATTCTAATATTGGTAAATATTTAGGGTCAGTTACGATCTCTAGTTTACTCTCATCACTAATGAGAATCACTGATTCTTGTTCAAAATTCGAGTCAATAACATCATGGAACTTCATGGAATTTTCCTTACCTAGTATAAATTGCTAAATATTAGCTTTCTCACACATTAATAAGCTTTATCATTCAATGAGAAAGCTTATAAATATTTATTAGAATAATTATAATGAAAAGATTATGAAAAAAGTGTTAATTACTGGAAGTAGTAGAGGATTGGGATTAGAGTTTACAAAGCAATACCTTGAGAAAGGGGAAACTGTACTTGCTAGTTGCAGAAATCCTGATAGTGCTAAAGAGCTCCAAGAATTGAAAAACAAGTATCCTGACACTCTGCAAATTTTCAAACTGAATGTAGCCAAAGAGGAGGAGAGAAATAAGATATTTAAAGAAGTAAAGATGAATGTAGATAGTATTGATATTCTAATCAACAATGCAGGAATAGTTTCAGGGAATGAAGAAAAATCATCTGTTTTAGGAGAGATTTACAAAGAAGATTTCAGTAAAGTGTTTCTCGTTAATTCAATAGCACCCTTGTTAATAAGTGAAAAATTTTTACCTTTATTAGAAAGAAGTGAAAATGCAAAGATTGCAAACATTACTTCTCAAAACGGAAGCATAGCGAAAAGAAATGTTGGTGGGAAATATAGTTATGCAGCAAGCAAAGCAGCATTAAATATGATTACTAAGATTCTGTCTAATGATTTAAGAGAAAAAGGGATAACTACTTTGGCAATTCATCCAGGATGGATTTACACGGATATGGGTGGTCCCAATGCCCCCTTACAAAAAGAGGAACCCGTTTCTGAAATGATTAATCTAATAGAAAAAACAACTATTTCAGATTCTGGTAAATTTCTTGATAGAGAAGGTAACGAGCTACCTTGGTAGATTAGCAAATGATTATGTTATCTACTTTTACTTTTATTTCTGATAATACTAGCTATTCCTGTTAAGCTTAGAATTCCAATAATTCCAATCAAGATGTTACTATTTGCTTTTTTACCAGTGATTATTTCTTTCCATTTACTTTTATTTGTATCATATTCCCATAAATCATCAAAAATTGTTGTATTAGGATCTTCATTGCCACCAAACAGTATAACTTTTTTTGCTTGTTCGTTATACACCATTGAACAAAACATTCTTTCTTCTGGACCTTGATTTGTTTCGATTTCTACCCATTGATTACTTTCTTCAATGTATTCCCATGTATCTCCCCAACAGTCAAACGAGTAACTGTTTTTTCTACCACCAAACATTATGATTTTTTCATTTGTTTCATCATAAATCATATCATGCCAATAACGGATGGAGGGAGGAGAATCTACTGTCATTTCAGACCATTGTTTGTTAGAACAATTATATAACCACATATCATTGTTTATTGTATCAGAGGAATCAAATGCATGACCTGCAAAGAGAACACCTAAATCTTTACTACTACTATATACTATTCTATGTCCATATCTTGAAGATGGATGGCTCGAGAGATTCTGTTTTTCCCAAAGATTATCATTTATGTTAAATATCCAGGTTTCATCAGAATATCCGACAGGTGTGTAACCACCAAAAAGCACTATTTCATTGTTAGGAAGATCAAAAAACATTTCTGCATCTGCACATTTTGGGGGACAAATTTCAACTTCTATTTTACTCCATTGATAAGTACTAAGCTTAAATTCCCAAGTATCGTTGAGAAATCCAGCATGACTAGAACCTCCAAAAAGTAATACTCTGTGATGGATTGGTTCATAGACCATACTAGGTCCATTTCTATTTGATGGTTGTGCAATACTTGTTATTTCAATCCATGAATTATTTGAATAATGATATACCCATGTATCGTTGAGATAACTTCCTTGATAATTCAAGTTATCTTTCATTCCTCCAAATAGGATTATTTCACCATTAATTGGATTATAAATCATATTATGACCCGCTCTAGCACTTGGATATGGGATATTATCTGCAGTAACACTAAATGGAAGTGAATAAAGAAGGTAAAAAATTGAGATTAATAATATACTTGTTAAAAACTTACAATTATTCTTCACTTCTAAAACCCACACTTTGCTAAATTCCTTCAAAGCCATATGCACTTATAATAATAATGCAAAAAATTCCAGATTCACTTTGAACTCGGTTTGTTAGTTTAATGCTTAAATGTCCTTAAATCAAGAAATTATATACTTCTAAGCTAAAACATATAAGGTTTAAAGAAAAAAAACGATATACAAATGAAAAGCCAACATTTCTCTGACTTTCATAAATCAAACATCCATTTTGTTAAGAATCATTTAGAGGAAATTGGTGTGAAGAAAGGGTACAATATACTTGATTTTGGCTGTGGAGAAGGATCTTATACTTTACCTACAGCGAATATTCTAGATGGAAAAGGTAAGGTTTTTGCTTTAGATGAGGATAAATCAAAATTAGAAAAACTACACTCAAAGGCAAAAAAAGATGGTGTGGATGAGATTATTCAAATTGTAAAAACTGATGGACAGTTTGTATTCCCTATAGAAGATGAAATAGTTGACTTGACTCTTCTTTATAATGTAACTTGTTGTATAATTAAGAAAGATGATTTTACTAATTTTCAAAAGCTTGTGAAAGAAATACACAGGATAACTAAAAATAAAGGGAAAATTGTCATTGGTATAAAAGAGGGAAAAACAATGCTGGAAAGAATAGAGAATGGTGTTCCTTTAGTCAAGGATTTCTTTATTCTTGAAAAAAAAGAAAAAGGAAAATATTTTGATGGGGAGAAGCTAAGGAACGGTTTATTTTACTATCTTAAAAAAAGATAATTTAATGTGGATGCCATTCCACATTTCCTTCATTATCAATTGTTGCCCCCGAATGACGAAGTGCCCAACAAGAAATAACTACACCCACAGGTAAACTCGCAGGATGTCTTGCTGCAAATTCCATATGAACATCTAAAACAGATGGTCCTTCACCTAGACCCATAGCCCCGATTTCTAGTTTATTTAGTACATTGAGAAGTTCTTTCTCTATAGAAGCTATTTTCTCATCTTTATGATACTGATAGAGTGGTCTCAGAAGTGCTTTCTTTGCTAGGTTCATACACATGTCTTCACCACCACCAACTCCTACACCTACTACGTAGGGTGGGCATGCAAGAGGACCAGCAGCTGCAAGTGCTTCAACAACAAACTCTTTTACACCTTTGATGCCTTTTCCTGGTGGTATCATTTTCATTTTTCCAACATTGGAAGAACCTCCACCTTTAGGCATAGCTATGATCTCACAATTATCTCCTTCAACTAAATCAAAATAGAACCAAGGTACAAAGCCACGTAATCCTACATTGTTTTTGGTGTTGCCTTCAAACATGTCAACTGCATTTGGTCTCAATGGAACATTTTGAGTAGCTTTTTTTGTGCCTTTAATCAAAGCAGTTTTCACTTCAGATCTTAAAGGAAATTTATCCCCAACTTTTACAAAAAACGAAACAAGTCCAGTATCTTGACACATTGGTTTACTTTGATCTTCTGCGATGCTAACATTCTCGTTTATTGCTTGTAATTGTGATTTTCCTAAAGCTCCTTCGGTTTCTTTTTCACCTTTTAGAAGAGATTCCTTAACTTCAGTAGGTAATTTTGTCGCAGCTATTTTCAATAATTTTGCTGCTGTATCCTCAATAACTTGTGCTATATCTTTCATCATTTACAACTCCTGTAAAATTTTTTCCTTATTTGCTTCAATATTTTTCTTTGATTCATCTGTAAGATTTCCACCATGTGTATCGATTGTAACAGTTAATGGCCCAAACTCTTCTACTTCATAAACCCATAAACATTCAGGCATTCCTAGTTCCTCTAACCAGAAAACATCTTTAACTTGCTTTATTCGATCTGCAGCTAATAATGCTGCTCCTCCAGTAAAGTATCCATATATGCATTTTTCATCTTGACATGCTTTTGATGTTCTTTCACCCATTCCTCCTTTACCAATGATCACAGATGGATGAAAAACTTTAATGAATTCATCTTGGAAAATCTCCATTCTTGCTGAAGTTGTGGGACCTGCTGCTACTACAGTCCACTCTCCTTGTTCATTCTTTTTCATTACAGGACCACAATGAAAAAGTCCTATTCCTTCAAAATCAACAGGTGGTTTCTTACCCTCTTTATGTAATTCTAATGCTTTAAGATGTGCTTCATCTCTAGCAGTTACCACAGTACCTGTTAAATATACAATATCTCCAATCTTAATCTCCTTCAACTTTTTGGGAGGGATAGGAGTAGTTAAATGGAATTCCATGTCGTCATAAAACTAATAGAGTTTTTGAATTTTATTAAACAACCTTGTTTGGAAAACAAGAATGTCAAAATCTTATAAATAGGTGTTATAATTATCAAAGTGGCAAATAATGCGAAAAAGAGATGAAAAAATTACTAAAGTTGCAGAACTAATTGTTCAAGCAGAAAGTATAATGTTCTTTACTGGTGCTGGAACAAGTGTTCATAGTGGAATCCCTGATTTTCGATCTCCTGGAGGTATTTGGGAAAAATATAGTCCTGCTGAATATGCAACACTCGCAGCTTTTCATAAAAACCCAGAGAAGATATGGAACTTCTTCCGAGACATGTATGTTAAATTTTCTGAACCTGAACCTAATCTGATTCATCATGCAATAACTGATATACAACAACTCAAAGGAGAAAACAAAGTACATATAGCTACACAAAATATAGATGGTCTTCATCAGAAATCTGGTTCAACAAATGTTTTTGAGTTACATGGAACAACCGAAAAATTACATTGTCTAAGATGTTTATATGAAGAACAAGTTGAACCAGAAAAGCACTTAGAATTATTACCTTATCCAATTTGTCCAAAATGTAAAAAACCTTTGAAACCTAGTGTTATTCTCTTTGGTGAATCTCTTGATATGAATATTTTTCGACCAGCGATGAAGATTGCTAAAAGAAGTGATATTGCGATAGGAGTAGCTACTAGCTTAGAAGTATTTCCTGCAGCAGATATATTGCTTGCTCCTCCTCCAAATAAAACAAAAAAAGCATTATTCAATCTCACAAAAACCTACTACGATAAATTAATTCATTATGTAATTAAAGGAGATGCAATAGAAACACTTCCTCAATTAGTTGAAGAAGTCAAAAAATTAGAAAAAAAATGAATTATCTGCATTAAGGGAAACAAAATTATAGTAGTAGAAACTTTAAAGTATTCAATTTACTAAACTATTGTTGTAAGGATGATTAAGATGTTTAACGAAGAATATGAAAGGAAAGAAGAAGAAAGGAATAAAAGTCCATTTCAAGACGAATTACAAGATGCGATGGAAGAACAAAGAGAAGAAGTTGATGAAGATATTAGGGAAGAAGAAGATATAAAGGAAGAAGTAAGAGATGAAGACTACATGGAAGAAAGATTTGTTCAACAAGAAAGAGATGTAGTTCCAGAAGAGGAAGAGGAAGAGGAAAAAATGGAAGTTAAACCAGTTGTAACAGAAGAAAAAGCTGTAACAGAAGAAAAAGCTGTAACAGAAGAGAAAAAGAAAGAAGAAAGAATAGTTTATTCACACATCGATATTGATTTATGGCGAACCAAACTCCATAAGGAAGAATGGGGGATTAGACTAGATGCACAGAGAGCTCAAAAAGATAGACAATGGACTCGAGATATGGATATGATTGGAGAAATTAAGGTGGATAAGGAACCATTTGGCGGTTTAGCTATAAGAGAAAAAATATGGAAACATCAAGATCAGCTTGAAAGACGATTTGTTATGAAAATATTCTCACCTAGTGGTTACTGGAGAGGAAGTATCGAGAGATTGCAAGGTGAAAGTTTCGCTAATTCACTAGCAACTAAAGAACCATGTCCTTCCTATGTATGTATTTCTAAACATACTCGCAATTTATTTAGAGTAAAACGTTTAGCACATTTTCCTCGGTTCCAAGGAGAAGTATTTGGATTCAGTTATTTAGATGAAAATGACATTTTTCAATCATTTGTTATTGATGATAAACGCCCCACATTTGGCTCGGATTGGATTGTTAAGGATATACGAGATAAACAAGTTGCGAAAATAAATGGGAAGTTTGCAAATATAGGAGGAAGATTCAAAATAGATATTTTTGATCCGATATTAGCTAAAGATAAAAGCTTTACCATGATAATGATCTTATTTGGTTCTACTTTACGTTTTCACAAACAAATTAAGAAAAACATCAAGAAATCTCTTAAGCTGCTTAAGAATACAGATGCACAAATAAAATTAGACGATAGTGAAGCCAACTTATACCTTAATCCAAGAAAACTATCCATTTAGTTTCTCTTAAATTTCTTTTTTTCTCTTTCAGGATTTTTTTATTCTTATATCCTTTTATATCTAAAAGGCATTAAATGAATGAAGGAAGAGCAGATGAATAAAGAGATCAAGATACGTTTTGGATTGGCTTTTGATTTAATTATTGAATCAAATGAAGAAATCGAAGACTCAGATTTACTTAGATTCCTTAAATCTAATCCTAAAAAGAATAACGAATATCGAGCTCTTCCACATTTATACCAAAAAATCATTGATTTGTTTGAAGATAAAGGGTATTCTGTAGATTCTGCTGTTTTGAATGAACCAAATTTAACAGAACAATATTCTAACAAAGTTATTGTAAACTTAAAACTTCGGGAATACCAACAAGAAGCTCTAAGACTATTCTTTGAAAATAAAGGTAAAGGTGTGGTTATACTCCCAACTGCAGCAGGAAAAACAGTAATAGGTCTAAAAGCAATTGAGGAGCTTAAGCAAAAAACAATTATTGTTGTTCCAACAAAGAATTTACTTTATCAATGGATAGAATATCTAACAAGATATACAGCATTAAGAAGAGACATGATAGGACAACTTGGTGATCAAGTCAAGGATATTAAGGAGATCACTGTTACAACATACGATAGTGCGAGAATACCAGCTAATATTAACAAACTAAGAAAGGATTTTAATTTACTAATTTTTGATGAAGCACATCATGGTGCTGCTAAAGAAACTCTAAAAGTGCTAAAGGGGCTTCCTGCAATTTATAGACTAGGGTTAACAGCTACACCTGATAGGTCAGATAAGGGAGAAGAATTACTTTTTAAATTAATAGGAAAGCCAATCGTTGTTACCAAGGTTTCAGAATTAGCAGAGAAGGGTTATGTTGCAAAATATGAATTAAAAACACTGAAAGTTCCTTTGGAAGATGAAGAAAGACAGCTATATGAAAAATATATGAAGACATATAGAGGTTATTTAAAAAGAAGAAATATACAAATAAAAACACCTCAAGATTATGAAAAGTACCTAATTTTTAGAGTAAATCAAGACATAGAAGCGAAAGAGGCTCTAGATGCCCATAGAAACGCAAGAACACTTGTTTTTTCCTCTAAAGCAAAATTGAAAGAAATAGAAAAGCTGCTAATTGAACACGAAGATGATCAAATGATCATTTTTTCGGAATTTAATGAAATGGTTTATGATATAAGCAAAAACCACCTAATACCAGCTATAACGCATGAAACGAAAACATCAGAGCGAGAGGAAATCCTGGGAAAATTTAGTGAAGGATTATACACAAAAATAGTAACAGGAAAAGTTCTGGATGAGGGGTGGGATTGTGGGAATGTTAATGTTGGTATAATTGTAAGTGGAACTGGTCAAGCTAGACAGTTTATACAAAGATTAGGGAGAATTTTGAGACCAAAAGAGGGAGATGCGGTTCTCTATGAGTTGGTAACTCCAGAGACTCTTGAAGCTGGGACTGTTAAAAGAAGAAGAAAAACAGAGGTATTTGAATGAGAATTTCTTTATCAAATCTAGAATTTAATATCCAAGGATCTGGAGCAAATGCTGTTTTTCAACCTATGTTTCTTCAAACAGAGGAAAGTAATAAGGTTCAAGCTTTCATCCAATTTCTTGAGGAAAATGTAAATATCAAAAAATCAAAAATTCCTTTTAATCTTCTCTCAGGTCTTTTTCCTTCAGAAAAAATATCCAAATCTCTTACTGTTTCCTCGAATAGATTTTACTCTTTTTCATCTCAGTCAATAAGTGATTTGCTAGGAATATCGAAAGAAGAAGAAAAAACTCCAATCCAAAGTGAGAATATTGCGGATTTTCTTTCAAAGTCAGAAAAAATTAAGACACCAATAATCAATTTGACTCCTCAGCAAATTAGAGGAAAAATCTTTGATTTAGCTAATAAATCCTCAAAAGGTTTTGTTTCATTGGAAAAACGAATAGATCTAGTTGCAGAAATTGAAAAAGAACTGAATATTCCGAAGAATAAGCTTGATGAGCTTCTCTACATTGATACAGATTCCGAACAAATTTTGATTAAAAATAATGATGTTGAGCCTATTCAATTGATTTGCTATTTCAACTATGACACAATTGAAACTATTCTTTGTTTTGCCTTAAATCTTCAAATAATAATGAAAAAACTCCCTGGATATTTAGCGAAGAACTTGGTTTTCATTTCAAAGAAGAATTATGTTTTTACGGACATTACGTTGAGTGAAGAAGGTTATCAAATAAGTATCGAACCACCACTCGAATTGTACCGTGATACAAGCAGTTGGGGAAGAAACATCTCAAATGTAGCAACCTATATTTTACGAACAATTCTTCGTGAAGAGATACCATTCCAATTAAAAGCAGCTGTTCGTCCAAGAAAAAGAAGAGCTAGTTTTACTCTCAGTTCTGAATATTTACCTTTATTGCCTTCATTCAAAAAGAGTGAAGATGAGGAGTTCAAACCTGAAATCGATTCAAAAGTTGAAAGTAAATTCTTGAAAACATGGAGAAATTACAAAGGATGGAAAGCTAAACCTGAACCAGAAGCGATTATAGCTGGTAAGAAAATGTATGTACCAGATTTCTTACTTCAAAGAGGGGAAAAAGAAGTTTATCTAGAGATTGTTGGTTATTATACAATGAAATATATTCAGAAGAAAAAAATGCAAATGAAAGAGCTTTCAAGGTTAGGGATCCCTATAATTTATTTGATAGATGAAAGTATAGAAAGCAATTTTTCAGATGTAAAAGGAGTAGTTACAACTATCTTTTCAGGAACTGATATACCCAACAATGAGGTTGCAAGGTTACTTGAAGAGAAATATACTGATTACGAAGAAAGACTTCCTATTTTGAAAGAGAGAGTCGAAGTTTTATGTTATGAAATAAATGATAAGTTGCAGTTAATGACAATTCAAAGAGTACAACAGAGACTAGAAACATATACTACAGAAGAAGCCAGTAAAGCATTAACAGAAAAGGATATCTCAAATCTACTGAAAGAAAACAAAATACTCTTTTTATCTAGTTTTGGACTTGTTAAAGAGGATGTTGTGAAAGAGGTTCAAACATTCATGGAGACAATCGACACTATAAGTTTATCAAAACTTAAAGAAGAATTTCTTGATTATAAAGAAGCTTTGATTATCATTTGTCAGCATCTAGGACACAATGTTAACTGGAAATCAATTAATGATATCGAAATTTCTACAACAAAATAGACTAATTTTACATTAGAATTACCAAATCTAACGAAAAATTCATTTAGTGTAAAACTAGTTTGTAATCATTATGCCAGATAAGATTGCAATTATTGGAGGGTCAGGAGTATATGATATTTTTAAGAGACCACAGAAGGTTTCTGTAAAAACACCCTATGGTAAAGCAGGCAGTATTAGAAAAGTTACACACAAGGATGTAGAGGTGTTTTTCCTCCCTAGACATGGTCCAAAACATTCAGTTCCACCTCATCTTATAAATTATAGAGCTAATATCTATGCATTATATAGTTTAGGAGTGACTAAGATTTTTGCAACTAATGCTGTAGGTTCAATTGA
>JAEOTE010000181.1 GCA_016839945.1 Candidatus Heimdallarchaeota archaeon
AAACCCTTGTTCGATGAAACCAGAGTAAATGATGAACATAGGGTTTTAGGACAAATTATTCGAGAGAATTGGGATTTAATACATCCTCTTGCTCGAGACTACATGCTTTCATCAGCTGCAGAATGGAGAAAATTACTTACTGAATTAGGTTTAATACAATCAAATTTGGAATCAAAACAGAAAACACTATCAGGAATTCAAGAAGAATACGACAAGAAAACACAACAATTAATTCTAGAGAAAGATGCTGAAATTGAAAGAATCAAAGAAAAAATCTCTGAAAGCTTTCAAGATACTCTTGAACAAAAAGATCAAGAGATTTCAGGTTTAAAAATGCTCAAAGAATCTGTCGATGAAACTACAATATCAAGGAGTAATTTGGAAAGTGAGCTTGATGAAAAAGATCGCAAAATAACGGAATTGGAATCTGTTATTGCTGACTTAAATGCCAAGTGCCGACAACAAGAAGTAGAAGCAATGAATGTTCAAACAGGAATAAGCAAGAATTTTCAAAAACAAATCAATGAAATCACCAATGAATTATATGAGAAACAAGAACAAATAGACAAACTTCGTCAAATATTGAACAAGGCAAAAGAGCAATTAGTAATTCTAAAAGAGAAAAGTGAAACTTCAACTGAATCAAAAACTCAACTTCAATCAAGAGTTGAAACTCTTGAGCGGCTCTTAGCAGAACGAGATGAAAAACTCAAGAAAGTTGTAAGTTCAATAGAAAGCTTAGATTGAACAGCATGTTTCAATTTGCTCTATCGATAATTCAAACTTATTCACAGCAAATTCTAAAGATTTTTTCTTGGGAACTGCTATTCTATTTATACCTGCTTTTATTGCTACTTCTTCATAATCCAAATGCCTTACTCTCATACAGCCAAGTGATTGTTCAAGATTAGGTTTCTTAAATCTAGTATAGAGTATTAATTTTGCTAGGTAATCTTTATTTAGAATCTTAGAATTTTCCATGGCAGTTCCTTTGGTTGGAATTAAACTCAAGAAAACAATTAATGAGATTTCATGTTTAAGAGCGGTTTCTATTGCATCAAGATTCCCTTTTTCATCACCAAAATGAAGCCCGAGACAGATATGAGGTATAACTTCTAAACCAGCTTTAATCATAGATTCAAAAGATTCAATGTAATCTTTTCCTTGTTTATTATTCCTAATTACTTTAGAAATTACATCATCATCTGTTATTAAGTCAAAAGAAACCGTATCTATACCTGCATCTGCTAGTGCCTTAGCCTTGTTATAATCAACTAAACCAGGATGAACATTAATTTTTAAATTTGTTTTAGTCTTTATTTGCGAAATAACATCAAGATAAGGTTCTAATGGAACCACTGAATCTTCATTATATCCTCCACTAAGTAAGAATCCGCTACCATGATTTTTGACTAGTTTATTTGCAAATTGCAACAAGTTTTCTGGAGATGTAATATGATGCATATTTTTCAAGTAATGTTTGTTGCAATGCAAACAATTTAGAGAACATTCAGTTCCTGTAATGCTAATAGAAGGAAATTTCTTATTAGGATAATAAGCTTTCAATTTTTGACCAAAATTCTCCCAGCTAACTAGTCTTCCTTCTTCTAGCAAATGATCTAAATCTGGTTGTGAAGCATTTTGAATTTCTGTGAAATCTAAGTTTCTTTTCATATAATCCTACCAAATATCAGTTAAATCAGTTTAATGCATATTTACCAAGGTTTTTATTACATTTTGCTAAATTAACTTTATAGATGATTTATAGACTAGAAAATCTAGGAGCAAACAACTCATGGGTTATTTAAAAGGATTCTTCACATCTCTAGGCATTACTTATCCAAGCTTTCTATTCATACATCTCTCTTTGAATAGTATGACAGTAACTCAATTCTTTGAGGATATGATAAACCTCGGTTCTTGGGAATATTTATTAGAAGTTTGTGAAACTGCAATAATGGAACCCATTAATATTTTCTTTACATCTCCAAACGCTATTCGAATTGTTTTAGCTTTTCTCCCCTGGGTCGTTGCTGCATTTGTTGCTAGCTTTTTCTTTAGCAAGAAGCATGCAGCACGTGGTGGTTTAGCCACTATTATTATTCTAATCTTGACTGCAGAAGTTGTTTATTATCTTGTATATGAAGGTCAAACAATTGGTATGGCAATGTTTTCAGGTCCAAATTGGATATATGGTTTCTTAGTAGTAATAGGAACAACAACTCTAATAGGTATCTTGTCTGGATTGATTAGTCCATTCAAAAAGGATGGAATGCCTGCTAGACGTGTTCGAGTTCCACAGATTGTTATTGAAGAAGAGGAAACAGTACCTCAGCCTTACTATATGCCAACAGAGAGTCCAAGCAGAGACCAATATATGGAAACACATCAAACACAACCAACAAGAACACAGCAAACAATTTGTGAATTCTGTGGATCATACCTAGACTATGATACAGAATTCTGTAGTGTATGTGGTAATAGAGTGCACGATAGTCAATAGAAACAGTATTGTTTTAATCTTCTCTAATTAGCATTGTCATTGTACTAGAGATATTAGTATATTTTCTAATTTCCTCTGTAACCAGTTTATCAAGAGCGTTTGCAGAGTCAGCTTCAATCTTGAGGATTATATCAAACAAACCCCAAACTAAAGAGATTTCTTCTAAGCCTGGAATCTTAGTAAGTTCTTCAAATAAATCAAATTCTGTTCCGCCCTTTACATTGATTAATACATAGGCTTTAACCATTATTTCACCAACTGGTCTACAGTTTTATTCACATAATTTACCAAATCTTTGGCGTAATTATTTAATTCCTTATAAAAATAGTTTAATCCAAATAATAAATTTTTATATGAAGACTATCGGGTTTTAATCTCAAGACCCTATTTAGCGGTGAAGAAATGAATTCAGATACTCCAAAACCTTACAAAACAGAAAGTGGAGTAAAACTCCTTGTCTACTATATTAGACAAGATGATCCAAAGAAGTGTACTGCAGTACATTTACATAAAATGGGAAAGATTGAAATGGTTCAGAAAGCAGGAAATCTTCCCCGAAATGCTGTTTTATTGAATCCTTTTTCACCAAAAGCTTTGTCTATAGAAGACCTCCCAGCAATACAGACAAAAGGATTAATTGGTCTAGACTGCTCATGGGTAGCAGCAAAAAAGGTTTTTGGAATAGAAGATAGTAATGAATTACAATTGAAACGCAAAGGAAGCTGGCGATTCATAGATAGAATTTTACCTTATTTACTAGCTGCTAATCCAGTTAATTATGGGAAGCCCTGCCAGCTGAGCACCGCAGAAGCATTAGCCGCAGGACTCTACATTGTAGGTTATAAAAAAGATGCTAGAAATTTATTGGATGGCTTCAAATGGGGTGAAGGTTTTTTTGCTTTAAATTTTGAACTGCTTGAAGCTTACGCAGATGCAAAAAGTAGTCTGGAAGTTGTTAAAATACAAAACGATTATTTGGATACAATCTATAGTAAAGAATAATCAGTAACTAAATTAAATAGAGTGATTTGTTGGTATCTATTAAGGAGGAAACCTCTAATCTTTCAGGAGTTTGCTAGATTTGTTAATAGGAATTGTTGGTAAACCATCGAGTGGAAAAAGTACCTTTCTAAATGCTGCTTGTCTTACATCATCAAAAGTAGGAGATTATCCTTTCACTACAATTGAACCTGTTCCAGGTACAGGGTATGTGAGAATTCCTTGTTCTTGTAAAGAACTAGGTGTAGACTGTAATCCTCAGAATTCTCTTTGTATTGATGGAATTAGGTTAGTACCA
>JAEOTE010000022.1 GCA_016839945.1 Candidatus Heimdallarchaeota archaeon
GAAGAAAAAAGTGATTCCATTCTTTCCAAAGAATCACCTAATTTGTTTGTACGTTTACCTGAAACTTACTCTAAGCAGAAAAAATATCCTCTAATAATCTCTCTCCATGGTAGGAGTAGTAATGCATCAGACTCTGATATATTGTTGCATAATTTAATCAATCATAGAGAATTAATTGTTGTTTCTCTACAATCCTCACAACAAACAAGTAAATCTCATTTCGACTGGGATGATCTTGAGAGATCAATAAAGGATCTCGGAAATTGCATTAATTTTCTGAAAGAAAAATATCCCATTGATAATACTCAAGTTATACTTGCTGGGATTTCACAAGGTATTGATATTGCTTTGATTAGCTACTTTACAAAAGAGATATCTGCTAGTGGTTTTATAGGTATTATTCCTTCAGTGTATTACTTCGATCTTGATTATATTGAGAAGGGAAAAATAAAACAAATAGAGGACAAAATCCGAGTATGTTTTGTTGCAGGTGATGAAGATCCACGTTATCAAAGAACAGAGAAAGTATCCAAAGTATTAATGGAAAAAGGCGCAGAAATTAAGCTAATTTCATGTTCTGAAACCGGCCATTACTATCCAGAAGATTATAATGTGTTAATTCTAGAAGCAGCTGATTTTGTTTTGGAAAAAGGAGAGAGATTGTAAGAATATCTTTCTTGAGAAAATAAGCAAGGTTTTTAATTAAGTGCATTTCTAATGGATTTTATGACTACAGAAACTGTAACAGAAACTGTAAATGAATCAAGACCTCGTACTAAAAAATATATGATATATTTAGTTAGCTTTATGGGTCTTATTGCTTTAGTTGACAATTATCTATCTTTAATCGAAACAACTGCAATTCCAAAGATTGTGGATCATTTTGGAAGTATTGATCTACAAGCCTTCTTATTCTGGCAAGGAATTTTTGGGATACTAGCCTTCCTTGTTTTTCTAATTGGTGGAGCAGCAGATCTCTGGGGTCGAAAGATAGGTATTCTAATCCTTCTAATCCTGATGGGTGTAAGTGCTCTACTAATTGGTATAGTAGGGCATCTCAATTTTTGGGTGTTTATGATATTCTATGCGATAGTAATCTTAGGTACTAATGTAAATCTGTGGACAATACCTATATCCGAAGAATCTCCTCCCAAAAGACGGGCTTTTAATGGTAGTCTAGCTTTCTTGATTGGTTTAATACCTCTTTATGCATTAGTTGGAGAGGTAATAGCTGATGGAATAGGCTGGCAATGGATGTACGGTTTGATGGGAGCTTTTTGTTTACTCCTTATAATAGCATGGATCTTCATGAAAGAAACTAAGAGATGGTCAACTCATCGTGAAGACTTTAAAGTAAAGAAGCAACGTATAAAAGTTAAAGAAATACTCAAACAATTTTCAAGAAGAGATTGGCTTCTTGTAGTAGTACTTGGATCAATCTATCTATGCTGGAATATAGCTTTCAGGATGGCAACAAGTACAATAGCATCATTCTATGTAAACATTCAAGGTTTTACTCCCGAAAGGTTTGAAACAATTCTGATATTTGGTGGAGCTGCAACAATTCTAGGTGCATTGTCAATAGGAATTATTATGGATAAGTTAGGTAGAATAGTTGCTTTCATCTTCAGTAGTGTTGGAGCAGCACTTTCATACTTGGGATTATCCCTGCATGGTCATTTTGTCTTCATGATATTTACCTACTTCTTCATGGCATGCTTCTTAGGATTCCTACTTGTTTATATACCTGAAATGTTCTCTACTGAAAAACGAGGAACTGCAACTAGTTTATCTTTAACAATTTCAAGAATAGGTTATGTTTTAGGACCTTTAATTGCTTCAGCAATCTTATTTGTTGAATCAGCTGCTACTTATTTGACACTCTTCATCGTTGCAGGTGCAATTGCACTGGTACCCATTATAAGCTTAATTGTCATTAAATATGAACCTAAAGGAAAAACTTTAGAAAAAATTCAAGAAGAAATAAAATAATTTTTCTTCTTTTCTTCATTTTTATTTCTTTATAGTATTTATGATGTTTATTGTTTCATTTGACGATAATTCTATAAGTTCGTTGCATTTTTCGCAAGTTTTTCTGAAATCTTGAAAATCTTTCCAACTTTGAAATTCATGGTCAACTATGTTTTTACATTCTAGAGATCCTGCTTTTTCAAGGAATTTGTTAATTATTTTTCCACTTTCATAAAAAGGATTATTTGATGACTTTTTCTTCTTTCTCAGGTTTTTAGGGAACGTGAGTAGAATCTTCAAATTTTTCAGATAACCTGTTTTATTGTAGTTTACTCCTATGTGCATGTTTATTGCCATTACACTAGCAGCAATTGCCCCACAAACACTTCCTTGAAGTCCCACTCCTCCATCAAGAGCTATTGATATCTTTTCAAGTACAGGATTTTCAACACTTGTTTCTTCTCTTATCTTCTCTAAGACGGGTTTAGCACAATGAAAAACCTCAGTAACTTCTGGAGTGTCCTCTTTATAATCCTCTGTTAAAATCCTATTACTTATTTCATGTAAGTGTTTCACAGAACCAGATGCGTGTGAGAAATCTTTGTATAATTTGTGAGGTAGAAACAATCCAAAAATACCTCTTTGTTTATGAAAATTTAATTTGATTCGTTCTCGACAAATCTCTGAACCGTATTTATCTCTAAAGGAAGTTACAAATTCTTTAATAAAAGAATGAAGTCTAATTTCATCTTTTGTATTCCACTCATCTAGCTTGGAATCCATTAATAATGCAAGCCCTAAAGAACCACCTGAGACAAATCCACAAGTTGAAGCTTGACCGTTCAAACCTGCAACAAGACCAGAAGCTGCTTTGAGGAGATTATCGTCCTTTAGATTATAGGTATCTTGAATTGATTTGAATGCAGGTACTCCGCAATTTAAGGTTTTAAAGAATGTTAATTGTGTTTTCCTTCCTAATTTCTTTATCTCTTTAGTTGTTTTATTCATTTTATCACCTTTTTTATTAAATTTGTACTACAAGTTTTGAAGCACTTAAGCATATTGTAGTATTACAATACTCTATTACTATACGTGTAACATTAGGTTATTTAAAGGTTTTGTAATATTATTTTATTGTGTTGTAGTATTTAAAAAAAGAAATAGGGATTTTAAACAGGTCTATTTTCTAAAGGATAAAGATCAACCCTACTTGTTGATCCATCTATTACATATGAACCTATCATATCATGAGTATTCCAGTAGTTCCCTTCATCATTTACATCATCATACCAGAAATTTATGCTATCATCATAAGCTTGAGAAGTACTACTTTGTCCATTATCAATGAAACTATTGTGGTGTATATTGTTCCCATAATTAAAATCTTCAATGTAAATTGCATATCCCATGTTATCTTGAAATAGATTGTATGTCATATTACAGGAATTTGTATTAAAGACGAGATAAATTCCAAAATTATTATTTGTTAGTATGTTATCTTCAAAAGCAGAATCAGAAGCAGAAACCATAAAGAGTCCATAATTATTATTGGAAAATTCATTTTCTGAGAAGCTTGAATATACAGAGGAATTCAAATAGGCACCATAATTATTATTGGAAAATTCATTCTCACTGAAAGCAGCAAATGTTGAGCTCATTAGATAGACACCATAATAATTATTAAAGAATTTATTCTGGGAAAATGATGGACTAGAAGATAAATAGAAATAAGCACCGACATTGTTATTTGTGCATAGATTATCTAAGAGGGAGGGAGCTGGAGAGTATAGAAATACCATTCCATAATCATTATTTGTACATATGTTTTCTGAAAGATCTGGAAATGAAGAAGAATGGATGTAAATACCAAATTGATTATTTGAGCAAGTATTCTGAATGAGAGACTGATAATGAGAATCATATAATAGAATCCCATGTTTGAGATTGGAAATACAATTATTATTTGAGATTTGAGCTGTTTCATGAGCAACAGAATCAATAAAAATTCCAGTTTCTTGTGCTTCTACCAAACAGTTTCTAATAACAAAATATTTTGTTGTATTCCAAATGTATATACCTATTTTTGCATTAGTTGTAATGTTATAGTTTTCAATCAGATATGGTTTTTTAGAAGTACCTTTTCCAGGAAAGTCGTATAAAGTAAAGTCAATGTCTTCCCAAATGATTATAGGGTCATGTTCAACTAGTTTGTTCTTCTTTGTTTCAATGACTATAAATGTTATACTTAGAGAAGCTACTACTAAACCAACTATGGAAATTAATCCAATCAATGCAGTTTTTTTGCTTATAATCATTTTTTCACCTAATTTCATTTCTTTCACTTTACCCCAAATATGGTATCCACACTCCATAATTGAACAAGAATCCCACAATATTCCAGAAGAAGATAAACCACAGATGAAAACCTGTTACGATAAGACAACTGGAAGTGAGAATTCTGTTTCTTAATGATCCTTCATTTTTAATCCAAGAATAAATAGTTGATACTAACAATAATCCTGAAAATGGAATTATTAGATAAGGTAAGAATGCTATCACATTCAAAATTGATATTCCAACTTTTCTTGATTCAAAATCAACAAATAATACAATAAAGAACAAACACATAATTGAGAAATACGCAAGACTTGTAAAAATCGATAATCTGTAAGAGGATTTAGAAATGAATGTTTCTCTCTCTTCTAGTTTTCGTTCATTCTTTCTTAATTTCTCAACTAATTTTCTAATTGGGTATTCAAATCCTATAACGCCTAAAAGTGTCATACAAAAAATTAGATGTACCCATGCAGCAGTTGGATTAGCAATACCATTTGCTTTTTCATAGGGAACTTGAGTAAAACCTCCTTGCATTAAATAAGTGATTTTTCCATTTTTGTTTTCTCTAAAAGCAATGTACCAATATGAGTTATCTGCTCTAAATAATAAATCATCCACTTTAACAAATTTCTGTCCTTTGAATAGCAGATAACCACTGTCAGTGATTTTGACTTCTAAATAGTCAACAACTCTCTCAAGCTTATATGGAGTGGTTTCCCAAACTCCTGCTTGCATATATTTTCCTGCAAATTTCTCTAAACCTTCTGTAGAAGTAGGATATAATATTGAAAATGGTTCTAGAGTGAAGAAATTATGTAGAAATTCTATGAGAATACTTGCTGTTGAGATTACAGGTTCAGAGTTATATGACATAAAAACACCTATATCTAAGTCTGGAAGTAAGAAGATTATTCCTCCGCTTCGAGCTACTGCACCACCATGATGGAGTATTCTCACTCCTAGATAGTTTGTATCAACAAATCCATATGCCCATCCAGACAGTCTTGGGTCATTTGCAAAGAGTCTTTGATGCATTTGATGAGTTGTTTCATCTTCCATAATCTGAACTGAATCCAGGGTACCATTATTCAAATGAGCCATCATGAAGTTTGCAACATCTGCTGCAGTAGTTGCCAATCCTCCAGCTGGTGGATCTAAAACAAACTCTGACAATCCAAGAACAGGTTCTCCATTTTCATTAAATGCATATTCAGAAGAAAAGTTGTTTTTCAGCTGTTCTGGAAAAGGTTGTCTAAATGTTGAAGAATTCATTTTTAGAGGATTAAATATATTCTCTTCAACGTAAGTTTCATAATCTAAACCACTAACTTGTGTTACTATATAAGCTGCCAAACCCGTACCATAATTAGAATAGGAAGTAGTTTCTCCTGGTGGTGAAACTCTTCTTGGTTGAAACTTTATTACATATTCCTCTAGTGATAGTAATGTTTCTTCTGTAGCATCTCCATTCCAAATCCAATCTGCTTCAAAACCTGCAGAATGAGTTATAAGATGCTTCATTGTAATTGGTTGATTGAATTTCTCTTTTATTTTGAACGCAGTTAGATATGTGTTAACATCTTCATCAAAGTTAATCAAACCTTGTTCATAAACTTGCATTACAGCTGTCCAAGTGAACAGTTTGGAAACAGATCCCAATCTGAATATTGTTGTATCTGGGTCAACAAGCTTACTTTCTTCCAAACTAGCATATCCATATCCTTTCTTATAGAGAGTATGAGTAGAGTTTACAATAGAAAGAGACATTCCTGGAATATTTAAAACACTCATTACACTACTTATTTCGTTGTCAAAAAACGATTTCCACTGAGTTATATTATAGTTATCAGCTTGAAGTTCTAAATTATCTATATCGTCATTTCCACAAACATAATGAGGATTAATGTCAGTGAATTGATTATCTTCCAGACTATTAGCTTGATTTGTTGCAGACACAGAAGTTATCAACACTATCAATAATAAAATGCCAGAAACTGTGAGTTTGTAGCTTAATTTCATTTTTTGCACCTACTGATAGTTATTCTCGAATAATGATGAACTATTGCATCTTTTTTCTTCGCAACCTCAAAGCAACCTTCTTGAAATCTCATTCAATCACCTTTTTTCCATTCTCTGTCAGCGTCAAAATGTAATTTTTTCCCCATTTATCTCGTTGTACAAGTTTCTGTTCTACTAAAGGTGTAATATTCCTTGAAACTCTAGATTTTGTAAAACCAGTTTTTGCACATAATTCCTTTTGGAGGATTTTTCCATTGTTTTCAAGAATTAATTTTAATAATGTTTTCTGAGTATCTGAAAGAAAGACTGTTGCCATTTTTTTCACAACTTTCCTTTGTCTTCTTCTCATAATCATTATAGTAGCAAAGGCGCCAATGATTATTCCACAACATGGACCCACAACAAAAGGCCAAATTGGTTGTTTTCCAAGAGGTTTGTCAAAACGGACAAAAATAAACGTATTATCATAAGGATCAAGATCTGTAAAAGACCAAGAAAGATATACTCTCTTTCCTGCAATTGGAATACTGTCTAAAGGAAAAAAAGAAGTTATTCCCTCTTCCTCATGAATTGAGCTTTTCTCTGGAATTCTTATTTCAACAGTCTGTTCCTTAGTAAAATACGTTACAGAAGATCTGAATTCAAAAAAATAGTATGCGTTACCTTGCTCAGGGATTGGGGAATTTGTTAAACTGTACAGAACATTCAAAGTAGTTGTTTCATTATATTCTAATTCTGACCGGAAATATACTTTCAAGAGATTTGTTGCATCTGTAAACTGATAATTTTCTACAGTTAATGAACCATTTATATCTTGGACTACAAGGTTACTCAATGATTGATTAATCCACAAACCTATTGAATTCAATGTTGCGTTGTGGATGTTTCTTACAGTATATTTTTCTACTACATTTATTTCCTGAATGCTAGAAATATCAATTTTAATGTTATGCAAATCAGCTTCAAAAAGATGTGAATCTACCAAAGGAGAGTAAGAAATGCTTGATTCTATAAGGGAAGGTGATCCAGATATGAATATAGAAACAAATAGATAGATAATATACAATGCAGATTTTCTTACTACTTTAGGTCTAAATTTCAACAATAAAGGATAATATTCTTTAGATAAAAAAGAATTTCCTTTGGCATCATTCACAGTCATGAAATAGGAAAGACGCTATTTAATTGTTGGATAAAAATAAAATAGAACCAAGATGCAACCATTTTTTTTCCAAATGTTCATATGCATTCTCAGCATATGTAGCATGAATGAGAATGAACAAAAAATCTTTCCTTTACCTCTTAGTCATCCTATTATATTCAACATCCTTTATATATACGGGAGTGTATCAAAATCAAGATTATGTTTCTATTGATCAAAACCATAATGAACTTCCTGAAGAAAAAAATAATTACTTTTTAGAGTCAGATTCAACGAATGTTTCACAGATAATATCATTTTTTGATCAAACTATAAACAACTACAAAAATCAGTATAGTATTCCAGGAATAACTTTATCTGTCGTAAATTCTACAGACATTTTGCACATTAAAGGATATGGTTATGCTAATATTGAAGAGAATAAGCTAGTTGACTCTAACAAAACTATGTTTCGTGCAGCTTCTGTTTCTAAACTTTTTACTTGGACAGCTGTAATGCAATTATATGAACAAGGATTGATAGATTTGGAAGCAGATATAAACACTTATCTCTCTCATTTTCAGATTCCTCAGAA
>JAEOTE010000170.1 GCA_016839945.1 Candidatus Heimdallarchaeota archaeon
AAGGATAAGCTACATAGGTGCCAGCTGCACCAATTGGCAAACCTCCTGCATAAGAGCACCTGTTCTTCTTAGCAAATTGTTCATAAATTCTTAATGCTACATTATTATGATAGTATTCAAGATATCCTGCACAAGAAATAGCAAATAGTAACCTCTTCTTCTTACTAATCTTCCCTGACTGGACATTCTTTGAAATTAGTTCCATTAATTTGGTTGTCATATATGGTGGAGAATCAATATAGAGAGGAGATGAGATAATGATTATATCACTCTTATCTATTAATTCGTTCATTTCTATAATTTTGTCTTCTGCCTTCAGAGTATGATAAATCTGAAATTGACCAATAGTGAATTTTTCTTCTTCAAACCTTCTCGTAAATTCCTGTGCAAAAGAATGCGAAGCACTTTTCTCCATTCGAGGACTGCACATTAGAATAGTAACTTGTTTAGACATTCTCATCACCTAAAACGTTTAATCCCTCAATTATTTTTCTCTTGATTTCCTCTTTATCCTCAGAATGGTAAATTATTTGTGTATTATACTTTGGAGCAAGGTTGTTGAGAACATTTCTTTCGACAAGAGTAGTAAATATTTCCTCTTGTTCTGAATCTGGTTTTTCTAGTATTCCAACAACAAATAAATTAGGATACTTGTCATATCTTGTTTCATGATGAATTTCTTCATGATGTATTCTAAAGAAAGGAGAAATCAAACATATTCCTCTATCTAAAGCTTTTTTCAATTCAGCTGAATAGCCACCATAAGTAATCGGAGTGATATAGACTACATTGTCTGATTGAATATTCTTCTTTGCAACTTCTCTAGCATAATCATCAATTATACAAACTCCTGGTGTTTGTATCCAGCATTTGAAGCAACCAAGACATGGTTTAATTTCATGTTCATAAAGAATAATTGTTTCCCCATTGATGTTTCTCTTTCGCAATTCTTCAGAAACGATTTTCTCAATCTTAGGGATAAAAGAATCATCTTCATACATCCCATTGAGGATTAGATAACTCATACGTTTTCTTGTTAGTACTCTTTATTTATACCTTTGCAAATTAATCATCTATCTTGAACTAGGAAGTTTTTCATGCAGAAATAAGAAGGATTTAAATTCATATCCTTATAATAATTTATAAAAGGAGATACTATATTGCCTACTTTGATTCGAAACCGGTATTTTATTCTTTTAGTAGTTATTAGTGTGATTTTCTCTGCTTCAGTAGTAGTCGTATCTACTGTTTCAAAAGAAGTAATAATAGATGTCTATTTAGAATTGGATAATATGGGTGGTCACGGTTATCAAAGATATGATTCAGAAGACTTTCCAAAAGAGTTTGGAGAATATATACTAAAGTTCACTTCAAGAGATAATACGCTTAAAGTTGATATTAACGATTCAGAAGGTCAAATACATAATTACATATTATTTCCTCCAAACAAAAGGATCAAATTCATAGGTGAAATAGATTACATAGGACTCTCCCCTTCAGTTAGTAGTTGTTCTTTTCACTTCAGATTATTAGGTGTAAAATTTGATACAACTTATGCTTACTATCCTCTAGGTGTTGTTTATGGTGGATTATTTATTTTCATTATCATTATGATTCGAAAAGATTTTTCTTCTGAAGATGATGAGTTTATAAGAACTAAAGAATATTAGATTTCAATATCATTCATTTACATCATAAGTAGATTCAGGGGGTTTTATGAATCTGTTACTTACATTGCAAAATAGAATTCCAATGATTCCAACCACTGCTACAGCTACAAATAACCAAACTGCAAATGTCTTATATAAATCAGAATTTATGAATCCGATAATAGCACCAACAAGAAGGGGGATTCCTGAAATAAAAAACAAAATTGAATAGAAATTTGATAATCCTTCTCTATCAACACTGAACTCCTTTTTCCGAATAGCTTTGTGAAATACTTCATATCTGTCAATCAAAAAGTTCAGCTGACCAAATATCATTAAAAAACCAAGAATGAACAGAACGATGCTAATGATTATCGAATAAACTTCCATGTAGCTCAAGTAATTTTGTTAAAACCAGTATTTAAACTTGAATAATCAAAATTGTGTTTTGCAATCCACCAAGTCATAGATAGGACAAGTTCTACAATTAAATTGGAACTGACATTCACAATGTTCTGTTGTCTTCAAGAGTACATCTCTCCATTCAGTCATTCTAGGATGATACCAGATGTCTTTTAGAAAATCTTCTTTGAGTTTAAGACCTTCTTCCCATCCCTTTTCCTCTTCAACAAAACTACATGGATAAAACAATCCATCTACATTGCAATAGAGAGAAAATAATCCACTCTCACAAGGTTCAACAAACGTTGCTAAACTCTTCAATTTATTATTAATCTCTTTTTCTGATTTTGTTCTATTATGTTTATTTAATTCATTTAATCTTGCACCTTGAAGATATACGGGTGCTGAGCAACTATCAAATCCTATGTTGATTTTATGTTGATTGTAAGAATTAATTAACTTAGAATATTTTTCAGCTTCTTTGACAGGAGAATATAAGTCCGGTTGCTCTCCTTTACTTTTATATTGAAGAAAGACAACTGCATTCAGTTTTTTTGTTCTATCATCTTCTTTTAGTTCCTCAGCTAATTTCAACGCATCATCATATGTTTCTTTTGACAACATGAAATGAATATTTACTTGATTCATACCTGCTGAAGTAAATTCATCTATAGCTTTGAATGTTAGATCTTTATCCAATAATGAAACTGCAACAGCTCCACAGTATTTAGCTGTTAGTTCAATAGCATTTCTATCGATATCCAAACCATGACAAGTATAATTGGGAATGATACCTTGTTTGCGAGAATGTTTCATAATTTCAAAGAAATCAGGATTGGTATAGATATCAGTTATTCCAAAAGCTATCTGAGTCAAAACTTTGGGGATTTTTTGTAAAGTCTTCTTGAATGTATTCAAGGTCATATTTGTTGTAGGAAGATTTGATCCATTGCACTTGTAGCAAAAATCGCAATTACCAAGACATTCACCTACTCCTACTTCTATATCCAAAATCTCGCAACCAAACGGAGAAAAAAGTGGATCATCATTGATTGCTTTTCCCCATCTAGCAAAAAAACCAGTTTCTTTGTTGAAAGTGTAATTGTAATTTGGAGATTTTACTCCTTTGAACTTATCATTCTCAAAAAAGTCGAAAGCAAGATGTTTCATTTGAATAATTCCTTGTTAATCTCCACCAATAATCTCAATCTCTGGATGTAATTCAATCCATAAACCTACTAATCCTAAAAAATAAATTAATTCCAATAGAGTATCCTCACTTTCATTACTAACACTTAAGGAACCAAAGGCATACTTATTGAATGAATTCTTATACTTACCATAATACTCTGCATCATTTTCATACCAATATCTCATCTTACTCATAAAACTATCATATGTTCTAAATATATAGAAAGGAATGTCTAATTCAAAAATAGTTTCATCTTTTGTTTGCTTCAATATTTTGAGATCTTTGACGAATTCTTCTAGCTGTTTTACCCATCTTTCAATATGCTCATATCCCGTAGCTTTAGCCAACATCCTTCCGGGAGGATTTTCTGTTCTGAGTTTAGCTTTACATATATCTTTATCTTTGATGTTTTTGGGGAAGATAAAGACAAAAGAACTGCTAGAACTATTACTAACAAATCCTAACCGGAATTTCATAATATCACCATTAGTATAACGACCATGCTTCTATTTTTGGATGTATTTCGAAATACATTTCACTGAAACCTAAGAAGTAAATCAGCTCATTAAGAATATTACCACTTTCATTACTAACCTCTAAATATCCATAATCTCTATTCTTGAAACTGTAATGACCAAATTCATCCTCAAATTCTTTTTCACTGTGATCATAACCAACTACACTTCTGAATTCCTCAGAAGTTCTTAAGATTTCAATAGGAATATAGACCTCAAACACAGTTTCATATTCTGTTTGTTTCACAATTTTGAGTTCTTTTACATAATCAATAATAGCTTGTTTGAAATTCTCACTATGAGCATAACCTGTCTCTTCTGCTAGCTTTTCACCTGGTGGATTGGAAATTCTGAGTTTAGCTTTACGGATTTCATCATCTTTCATACCTTTAGGAAAAGCTAAAAGGTACGAACTGGTTGAACTATTACTGATAAATCCCAATCGAATTTTCATATTAGTAATTAAAATAGAAATTTGTATAAAAGTATTATTGGTTAACTTCAAATTTTACATTCAATTCATTATATAATTGAATCAATTTATTGAATCTAAATCTTTATTCCGCTTTGTTATTCACATTTGAAAAGATCCCTCTATTTTAACAGAGGGGTGTAAAGTAAGAATATCCAATCCACAAAAATACACTAACATGCTAATTATGTCCTCATCTTCGTTGCTAAATGTCATTGCAGCTGTTCTATAACCACCATATGTTTCAGTTATTTTATAATAAAGATTAGTCTCATAGATGGTTTCTGTTTCATCTTTACTAATTATTGTTAGTTCTTTGAGAAGCTCTTTGCACTCTTCTACATTCCAATATTTATATGGTAAGATTTCATGTAAAGTTTCTTCAGGTGGATTCTCTAGTATAAATTCTGCTTTTTTTACTTTATCTTCAGATAACCTGGTTGGGAATCTTATGATATATGTTGTGCTGGAACTGTTACTAATAAAACCTAGACGAAATTTCACAGTAGATAGAAGAGAAATGAATATTTAAAGATTCTTGGTTTTTTATCGAATCTACCAACCATCTTCTTCTAAAAACCTTAACCTGGGATGCAATATAATGTTCCTTTTAAAACCTAAGAAATAGATTAATACATCTAGAGTATCTTCACTTTCATTATCCACATCTAATGCACCAAGATCATTTCTTTTAAAGTAATTCTTATAATGACTGAAGCGCTCCTCAACATATTCATCATCCCTGTACCAGTAACCCATTCTCTCAATAAAATCGTCATAGGTTCTAAAAATATAAAAAGGAATGTCAATCTCATATACGGTTTCTGTGTCTGTTTGACTAATTACTTTGAGATCCTTGATGAATTCCTCTAATCGTTTATACCAATAATCATTATAAGGAAAACCTGTAGCTATAGCTAATTTTTTGGTAGGAGGATTTTCTATTCTGAGTTCTGCTCTACAAATAACTTCTTCCTTGATGCCTTTTGGAAAAGCAACTATAAATGAACAACTAGAACTGTTACTAATGAACCCTAGACGAAATTTCATGATGGTAGATAGAAGATATTTTTGTATAAAAATATTCTCGCTTAGATTCAATTCTACATTTAAGCATTTATGAAATCGGATTTATTTTTAGATTCTGTGATATGTACTTATCGACTAATTTTAACCCAATTGGTCTTCGATAATGATTTCAGGATGCAAATCACTAAAGAACTTGAAACCAATCCAATATAGCAATTCGTGTACTGTATTCCCACTCTCATTACTTGTATTTAAAAATCCTAAATTACGTTTTTTTAGTATTTTTTTATAATGACCAAAATATTGTTCTGACATCTCTTTGTTCATATACATAGCTTCATTTCTTAGCATTTGATCGTATTCAGAATAAATACTAAAAGGTATTTCTAAACTAAATATTGTGTGAGTGTCGTCTTGATTAATTATTGTAAGGTTATCAAGAAATTGTTCTAATTGCTCTCCATTATCCTCCTTTACGTGCTCTATCTTAGAATAAGGACGCATTAAATTATTATTAAGAATCTTTAGTAAATCATCTAACGGAGGATTAGCTAATTTCAGCTTAGCTTTACATATTTCTTTTTCAGAAATTTCTTTTGGAAAAGAGACAATATAGGTGCAACTTGAACTATTACTCACGAAACCTAGACGAAATTTCATAGATAGTGAATAAGAAGAAATATGTATTTAAGGATTCTTGGAATTTTCATTATAATGAAAACATGTTTTTAACAAATAACCTTGCTGTTTAGAGGTCCTTATTGGAAGGGAGTGTTTGCCTTACATATTCTGAATCAATCTAGTTTCCGTGTTGTTTTTCTAGGAATAATTTGTCCTGTTCCTGCTTTTGCAGTTATCTTACCATTTTCGTAAACAACTTTCCCACGCCTGATTGTTAACTTTGGCCAACCAGTGTAGGTTTCACCATCATAAATTGAAAAACTAGCTTGCGAGAACATATCTTCATCTTTGATAACACGTTCTTCTTCGAAATCCCAGAGAACAAGATCAGCATCAGAACCAACTTGTATAGTTCCTTTTCTAGGATAGAGACCAAATAATTTTGCTACA
>JAEOTE010000171.1 GCA_016839945.1 Candidatus Heimdallarchaeota archaeon
ATGGTATAATGTATTTTATCGAATAACCTCCAGAAAGGTTTATTCGCAACATTTCCTACCTCTATCCAAGACAAGATACTGAAAGCAACAGCTCCTCCAACTAGAATTAGATCTACGATTGAAAAAGCTAATAGTCCAGGAAATTCAGTCAGAATTTCAGTGTTTAAAATAATCATATCATAAGACGTTGCTGCAAGTAAAATTAATGATATTGATGAGAATAGAAACATTCCAGACATCCACCATCTAGCCGATCTAAGAATCACAGGAGGTTTGATTTCACCTTTTCTTCTCTTGAAGAAAGCATCTATCCCCCAACCACTTATGGAGATTAGATAGATTGATCCTGTTATTATCAGGATTACTGCAAGCACATCTGAATCTTTATGGATTGGATGAACTTTTTCATAAGATACAACTGGAGATACAAAGTTTGAATAAAAATTTGTAATTTGACCTTTACTATTATTTATGATATATATCTTAAAATCAATTTGTCCCGTACTTTCTTCGAAGAAATTTGGAGCTGTTTGTATGAAACTGAATATTTCTAAACCAGATATTTGAATTAAACCTTTTTTTACTTTTATGTCAAATCCTGTTTCCAAGAAATCTTTCTCTTGATAGATGATTGTTGTGTTGGTTTCAACATAGTTTATTGTTTTATCAGAGTAGAAACGTCTAGTTGAAACATAGTGTCCAGAGAATTTGCTTAATCCTTTATTATAATCTTGCATAGGAGTCACTATATGACCTGCATAAGGGTAGTATCGATATAGAAAAACATCAAAGAATTCAGATTTTGCAGAAATTCCATTCTGAGAATTATAAGAAATAAAAACACCCAAATCATCATCAGGAAATAGAGACATCCGACTATGAAAGAAGATAGTATCCCCACCATGTCCTATGATATGCTTTGCATATATATCCAACTCATATAATCCTAGAGCTACACTAGGGAGAGAAGGATGTGGTGAAAATTGATCTTCTTGCATCATTTGCATAGTTTCATTCTGCAAGATTTGAGAACCATTGTAAATTCCATTATTTAGAAGTGCAATCATATATTTTGACATATCAACAGCTGTAGATGAACAAGATCCTGCTGGAGGAATTGTAACATATTCAAAACCGTAGGGAGTTTTTTCAGTATCAAAACCTGATGACATATCAGATATTAAATATTGTGGGAGAGGTTGCTTGAATGTTGTCCGGTTCATCCCTAATGGGACAAGAATCTCATCCTCTACATATTGTTCAAAATTAGTACCAGACATTTCTTGAACTATATAACCAGCTAATGAAAAACCATAATTAGAATAACTTGTAATTTCCCCAGGTGCATGAACCCTATCTGGAATAAAATCAGCGAGAAGATCTTCCATAGGTTCAACATAGCTAGGTGAAAGAAACATTGAACTAAAAGTACCTTCTTCAAAACCAGCTGTATGTGTTAAAAGATGTCTCAAAGTAATAGGTTCTTCATATGTTTCAGGTATCTTGAAACTAGTTAAGTAAGTATTAACATCTGTATCTAAATCCAAAATACCATCTTCTACAAGCTGTAAAACAGCAATTGCTGTGAAAGTTTTAGATATAGATCCAATTCTAAAGAGAGTTTTATTGGCATCAACTGGTGTTATTTGTGAGGAATCTTTATATCCATATCCTTTTGTGAAATATAACTCCCCATCCTTTACAACTGAAATTGTCATACCTACAATATTATATCTAATCAGTTGATCTATTATATAATTATCAAGAAACACTTCTAACTCAAGAGGAGAAGTCAAACCTTGTTTTATTTGTAGAAGACTCTCTTGTTGTTTTAAGAAATTTAACCCACTAAACTCCAAAGGTAGAATTGGGTCAATATCTGTCTTTAAATTTAATAGCAAAAAACTTGAAGTAAAAATTAAGAGAAAAATTCCAAATACTAAACTTTTTCTCCTCATTCTAATGCCCACCTGTAATTTATGAATACATAGTTGTTAATATACCTATCATAATAAAAAAATGAGAAGATAGAGAATCATTCATAGGGATTTGAATATCTGATAATCCTACGCTTTCTTGTTTATCATTTGCATACGATATGCTGAAGAATAATGAAATAATAACAACTGTAGAAACAAGATTAAAAATTCTCTTTAATGTGTTTTTCCTCATTTACTATCAGATCCAACTACTAATGTGTAGAACATGGTCATTAATAAATGAGGTTAATAAAAAGCTTGTCAAATGAATTTTTACAAGCATTTTAAAAACCATAAAAGTGCCATGAAGTGAAAAATCCTACTACTATAATTGACAATATTGTTAGAATTGTATAATGAATTCTATCCCATAGTTTCCAATAAGGTTTTTGTTTATCGATAAACCTTCCAGACCAGATTGCATATGTTAGGGAAATTTGTACTACTACGGAAAGAAGATATAGAATTGGAATTGTAGCAAGACCTCCAAATTCTTGATAAGTTTCTGTTGCTAAAAAAATGTTAAAACTAGCTCTAATTGCGACAATTGTAATTATTGACACCGATAAAACCACACTACCCAGTACCCAAAAACGAGCTAGTTTTGGGAATAATTCTTTCTTTCTTTCCTTTTTCTTTAATAGATTTATACAACTTCTTATACCCCAATAAATCAAGGAAACTATAAATATCAATTCTATGCTAAGTAATATTCCTGATTGTATCTCTGTGTTAAAATAAGCAGGATGAATTTTTTCCATTGCAAATGCAGCCATTATAAAATTAAAATACATATGTGAAACTCTTCCTTTACTATCTGTAATAAAAGCTATTTCCAAGTCATACTGCCCAGAAGATTCTCGGAAATAGAAAGGAGAGACTTCAATAAATTCTAAATCAGGAAAGAATGGTATCCTTAATTTCCCACTCTTAGCTTTTATATTAATGCTATTATCAATCCATTCATTTTCTCTAATTTCTGGTTTATCTGAATAAGCTCGTCTTGTAGAGATGTATAATCCTGTGTATTTGTTGACTCTATTTTTATAACCTTTAAAAGGAGTAACTTCCATTTCGCTATATGGAAAATATCTGTCCATAAATTCACTAAAGAGTTGTTGTACTGCAAAACTCCCCAATCTAGAATTATATGAAACAAAGACACCCAAATCCTTCTCAGGAAACATCATCATTCTACTATGGAAAAAAATAGTATCACCACTATGGCCAATTATATGTTGATTATTGAGATCCATTTCATAAACTCCTAAACCAACACCAGGTAGTTCACTATGTGTTACAAAGTTGTCACTTAACATTATTTCAACTGTCTCATTCTCTAAAATTCTATTTCCTTCTATTGAACCATTATTTAAC
>JAEOTE010000172.1 GCA_016839945.1 Candidatus Heimdallarchaeota archaeon
ACTGTTTGAATTAACTATGAAGGAGGAGGTAAGTTCCTTAACATTTGTGCTAGAACAAGTTGATGAAGATTCTAAAATTATAGCTTTAGCTGAAAAAATTGCATCAAAGAAAAATCAACAACTTGATGAATTTGCAATAGAGTTACTTCAAGCAAAACATCTTAAAAGCCAGAAATTAGCTATTCGAATTCTCGGTTATTTATACTCAATAAAAGGAAAAATAGATTTAAAGAATGAAGTTATTCTAAATGAACTATTACAAGCATCAATAAGCATGTTACAAGATAGTGACATTGTAATTAGGGTAAGAGCAACCTCTTTGCTTGGAGAAACTGGAAATTCCAAAGCTGTAAAACCACTAATTAAAATATTAAAGGATAATAATTCTACCATACAAGATGTTGCAATTAATTCCTTGGTAAAACTTGGAGAAATATCTGTAGATCCGCTAATATCTATTCTCAAAAACAAAAAACATCCTGAAAGAATACGAGCTGTAAAAGCGCTAGCTGATTTAAAAAATGAAAAAGCTATAGAACCTTTGATAAGCTGTGTAAGAGAGCAAAAAGATTTAATTAGCAACCATTCATTAGGTGCTTTAGAAAATTTCTCCGATGAAAGAATAATAGAACTATCGATTGATATTTTAAAGAATGAAAATTCATCTTTGAGAAACAAAGCAGCAAAAGTTTTGGGATCAATGGGAGATAACAGGGCAGTAAAACCATTAATCAATTATCTAAAAGAAGGATTGCCAAACTGGAATAGAAGTGCAGAAGGATCATTAGTAAAACTAGGTCATAGAGATGAATTAATTTCATTAGTCAACAATAGCTTAAATAATCCAGATCCTAAATTCAGAGAAGTATTTGTTGATAGATTAGGAGGAATAGAAAGTAAACAATTAGCACGTGAGTCTTTAATAATTGCTTTAGAAGATGAAGATAAAGTAGTTAGAAATAGGGCTTTCTTCGTATTAGGATCTATGAAAGATCCAGCTATTATTCCTGTTCTCATAGAGAAATTGCAACATGAAGATTCTAGGGTAAGATTGGCAGCTGTAGAAGCATTACCGAGAATAAGTGGAAAGCAAGTTGTTAAACCCCTAATTAAATTACTAGAAGACGAAAATCAGCAAGTAAGAGATGCTGTGGCTGATAAGTTAAGTACACTAGGAGACATAGTAATTGAACCATTATTACAAGCTTTAGAAGATGAAAAAGAGGTAGTTAGAAGAGGAGCAGTGATGGCTTTTGGATTATTTCTTCATTCTCCTCGAATACATCATCTCATGGAACATGATGAATACGAAAATAAAATAATAGAAGTTATAGAGGATTTAGAAACAAAAGAGTTGGAGAAAGTTAGGAAGTATATACTTGATACAAAGAGTGATATTATAGGAAAGGGAGATAAAGAAACCAAAGAAAGTTGGAATATACTAGCAAAAAAATTAAGCTCAACTAACTTGAATATATCCGCAAGAGGAGTTAGCTCTGGTTGGATTAGAGGGATTGATGTAAATATAATAAAAACTTGCTGTCAATACACTGGATTTTACCTTTTGGAAATTGATTTTATCAATGAATTGGTAGAAGAAAATAAATCTACGATTATTAATATTGCAAAAGAAATTTCAGAAAATCTAAGTATATTTAATTTGAATAACACTCTATTGGTAGATAGTGAAAGTGAGTGCTTCATTGATACCCAATTTGAAATTAGAGAAAATAATAAAGAGATATGGGAAGAATTTACTACAAGTTTAAGGGAGATGGATCCATATATTGTAAATGTTTTATTAGATATTACAGAAAAACAAAGAACTTTAACTGTACAAATAGATAAGAGAAGTAAAATCTCTGTATTGAAAATTATAGAAATGGTAGAAGAGTTCGCAGAAGAAGTAAAGGTAACTTCTACAGAGAATAAAAAAGATGAACAAGTTATAGTAACTAATTTGAAAATAATAGAAGAATTGTAGGTATTTGTTTTCGATTGAAAGAAGAACAGATATAAATCAAATTGAAGATAGTTGATTGCTATGGGGAAAGAAGAAGAAGAACCAACTTTTGAAGAATTAGTCAAACAGCTGAAAGATGAAAGTAAAGGTTTAACTAGCTAATTTCCATTAATTTTATTCTTCTTTTCCTATATTCCCTGAGAATTATAGATACAACAATAAATATTAAACATATTAAGTTGAAATACCAAAATTCCTTGGATAAGAAGTCAAATAGATGCCCAACAATTCCTACTTTGGGAAGTTCTAATATATAACTTATTAGACTGATTAATGAAACGAAAGCTAAATATCCAATTCCCAAAAATAAATATCTTTGCCAATATTTTATCTCATGAATTGATTTTCTTTCTTTATCTTTTTTTATAATTCTTGGAAAGAAAAATCCTGTTGATTTTCTATATTGGTTGAATTCATCTCCAAATTTCTTAGCTAAGTTCTTATCTTCAAAATCTGACATGATTATTAAGATCAATGAAAAGAATGACCAAGAGACAATTTCTCCTATTCTAATGAACTCATCTATGGTCCAAGGGATATAAAGAGAGATACATAATGACATTAGTATTATTCCTAGATGCTGTGGATGCCTTATGAACTTATATGGACCAGTTTTTACCAAACCAGTTTTGTTAATCTTAGCTTTAGCTATAAGAATTACTCCCCATACAAACAAACACAATCCAACTCCAAAAATAATAAACTCAGTAACTATAAGAGCAATCATTGTATCATTAGCGGAGATAACTCCCAACATCCAATCTTTCTGTCCAAGGAATGCAAAAATCCACCAAGAGGTAAAAGCAGCTGGAAACATCCATATCATTGCGAATAGAATACCTGCTATGATAGGCGAATAAATCCAAATAAAGGATGGAATTAGTAATATTTTTTCAATAATCTTTGATATGTTTAAACTATTTTCGTTTTTCATGGTTTAAATGAGACAAAGACACTGAAGTAAGTAATTGTGTATATTTTGACACATTTGCGAAGACTATTCTTCTTAAAGTGAATCAAATTTTGTCTTTTCTATTTCTTCTTTCTCTTTGCATTAAGACACAAACGAAATATTTAGACTGCTTAAAAAAGTAAAAGATTTCCTAATAAATAATAAATATTAAATAGTTTTATGCAGTTTTTATATTTGACTATCATGACTGTTGATAAGGTAGAATCTTTAGTTGATAAAATATCTTTTCTTGAGAAAAAAATTAACAGAATTGAGGAACTATTGCTACTACTCATTGAAGAAGAATATCTTACTGAGGAAGAAAAACAGCGAATCGAACAAGCAGATGAGCTTATTAAAAATAAGAAATTCAATGAATTAGTTAAGGTGAAATAATGGTAGAAAAACCTGATTTTGAGGTCTTTCTCCTACCTATAGCTTCAAAAGAATTAGAAAAGCTACCTAAGAAGGTAAAAACACAAATCAAGGATTTTTTAAAAAATTTAAACAAACCTTTTCTTATCTCTTCACGAAAACTGAAAGGAGTTGAGAATGCATATAGAGTGAGAATAGGAGATTATAGAGTTTTATATAAGATTTATACTGATGAAAATGTAGTTGTTATCATTAAAATAGCACACAGAAAACATGCATACAAATAAAAGCTCTTTTGTCAGAAAACGAAATATTTAAACTGCTTAAAAAAAGAAGATTATACCTATGTCAGAACAGAAAAAAGTAGCAGTTGTTGCTATTGGTGGTAATTCACTAATCAAAGATAAGAAGCACAAAACTGTACAAGATCAATATGAAGCTGCTAAAGAAACATCATTTCATTTAGTAGATATGATTGAAGCAGGATGGGATCTTGCTATTGGCCATGGAAACGGACCACAGGTGGGATTCATTTTACGACGAAGTGAAATCGCTCATAAGGTGGCAGGTATGCACGAACTACCGTTAGATGTTTGTGGAGCTGATAGTCAAGGTGCTATTGGTTATGCTTTGCAACAGAATATCCAAAATGAGCTTAAGAAAAGAGGAATTGATAAACCTGTAACTACAGTAGTAACACAAGTTCGTGTAGAACCAAATGATCCTGCTTTTCAGACACCTACTAAACCTATTGGTTCATTCATGGAAGTAGAAGAAGCTGAACAAAAAAAAGAAGAATTAGGTTGGAATGTAGTTGAAGATTCTGGTCGTGGTTGGCGTCGAGTAGTTCCTTCTCCGTTACCTGTAGAAATTATGGAATTGAAGGCAGTCAAAAAGCTTATTGAATCTGGAATAATCACAATTACAGTAGGAGGTGGAGGAATACCAGTTATTCAAACTGATCAAGGAATTATAGGAACTGAAGCAGTAATTGACAAAGATTTTGCATCTGCATTATTGGCTGAAAAAATTAATGCTGATATGCTTTTGATATCAACTGCTATTGAAAAAGTCTCCCTGAATTTTGGTAAACCAAATCAATCAGATATAGATAAAATGACTATTGTTGAAGCAAAGAAATATCTAGATGAAGGACACTTTGGTAAGGGATCTATGGAACCTAAAATTAAAGCAATAGTTCAATTTTTAGAACAGGGTGGAAAAGAAGCTTTGATTACCAATCCCGAAAATATCAGTCGAGCTCTAAAAGGTGAAACAGGAACTAGAATAATTCCTTAATGCAGTATGAATTTTTTGATTTATACTCTTATAACCTCGTCAAGTATTTGTTTTCCTAGATTTGGTTTAAGTGTTTCCTTCATTACTAAATCTACTTTTATTTCTAGTAGTTCGCTCAAATAGTTTTCCAAGCGAATAATTTGAAATAGACTAGGAGTTTCAAAAAATTCAACTAATATATCTATATCACTATATCTTTTTTGTTCATTTCTAACAACTGAACCAAAAATACCTAAATAGTTAACCTTAAACTGTTTTTCAATTTCCTTAAAATTTCTTCTTAGAATTTCTAAGTAAATTGCTACCTTATCATTCTCTTCTGATTCAATTGCAGTCATTCTTTTCATCTTTTACTATTCAATTTAATATAAAAATACTTTAGCATTGTTAATTTAGATTATATTTGCTCTCATCTTATTTTCTTGCAATTGGTAATTCAAATCTCCATTTACCATCATATTGATAGCAGGCTCCTACAATAGCTCCAGCTGTTGGAACTAATCCTATCTCCCCTACGCCTTTTGATCCAAATCCTAGAATTTCTTCAGGTTCTTCTATGATAATAACTTCAACCTCAGGAGTTTCTTTAGCTTTAACTATCTGAAGATCCCTCATCTTAAAAGAATCAGGTACCCCCTTTGTTGTTGGAAAGTTTTCCGAAAGTGTATGTCCTACTCCCATGTGAATTCCACCTTCGATTTGTCCAGCTACTGCCATTGGATTGATTGCTTTTCCTACATCATGAGCTGCAATAATTTTCTTAAGATTACCATCTTTATCCAAGAAAGCAACTTGAACAGCATAACTAAATGCTAGATGAGTAACTGGATTGTCAACTTGAATTCCTGGTTTGACAGTAAAGTTGGTTACAAACTCTCCATGAAACTCTTCACCTGCAAGTTCTTTGAGTGATTTTGTTTGCAAAGCAGAAGCAAGTTTTTCAGCTGCATATTTTGCAGCCATTGAATCAAGTGCTGTTCCTCTAGATGCAGTAGTCATTCCACATTTAGTATTAGGATAGCTGATTGATTTAACACTCATCTGTGAAGGAGGAATGTTAGTCAGTTCTGTAACAACTTGAGTTAGTACAGTAAACAATCCTTGACCCATTTCAGTGAAACCAGTTAAGATTTCAATTTGTTCATCATCTAGTACTTTGATGAGTACTCTCCCAGTATCTTCGAGAGCATTACCTATCCCAGTATTCTTAATCCCACAAGCTATACCTGTTGGTACTTCCGAATTTTTGTAAACTCCCTTAACAGCATCAAGACATTTTTGTAAACCAACAACAGTTTTAGTCATCTTTTGTCCAGTGGCAAATCTTTGACCTTCTCTGAGAATATTTATTTCTCTAATGTCATAATCATCAATCTCGATTCCATCATCTCTCATCTTTGCAGCAATCAAATTCAAACAAGTCTCAATAGCAAAGGCAGTTTGGTTAACACCGAATCCACGCATTGCACCACATGGAGGATTGTTTGTGTGCACAGCTTTTGCATCAATGTCAACATTTGGAACATAATAAGGACCGCATGAATGACCTGCAGCTCTTTCAACCACTTGAGCACCTACTGATGCATATGCACCAGTATCAGCTATGAGTCTAAGTTTAACTGCAGTTAACTTTCCATTTTCATCAGCACCTACTTCATAATCCATTGTCATTGGATGACGTTTTGGATGTAACCTCATTGATTGTTCTCTAGTGAGTACAGTCTTGACTGGTTTTTTCAACAGAAAAGATGCTATAGCTGTTTGAGCTTGACATGAGAGATCCTCTTTACCACCAAAAGCACCTCCATTAGTCACTAGCTCAACAATAACATCTTCCTTATCTAACCCAAGTACTTCAGCAATCTGTCTTTGATCTTCATGAACACCTTGTCCTTGACTGTATACATGTATACCCCCTTCAGTTGAAATTGCTAGACAACTTTCGACTTCCATGAAGGCATGTTCAATTCTTTGAGTCTTGAATTGTTGTTTGATAACATACTTGGAATTTTCTAAAGCTTGGTTGACTTCACCTCTTGTGAAAAATGTGTGACCTAGTAGGTTTCCTTTATCATGAACTTTTTCTGCATTAGGTAACAAAGCTTTTTCAGGATCATCAATTGGTTCAAGTATTTCATATTTGATTTCAATTTTGTCAAGAGCTGCTCGAGCATGAATCATTGAATCAGCTACGACCATTGCTAGAATATCACCAATGTATCTAGTGATTTCTCCTTCGGCAACAAAAACAGGCCAATCAGAAAAAATGTGTCCAATGAATCTTTTTCCAGGAACATCTTCAGCTGTAAATATTCTTACAACACCACTAGCTGATTCTACTTTTGTTGTATCTATCTTAATTACTTTAGCTCTTGGATGTTCACTTAACAATAAAGCTCCATGAAGCAAACCCTCTACTTCCATGTCTGCAATGAAAGGTTTCTTTCCAAGTGCCATGTCAATTCCTCTGTAGCGATGAGTACTATCACCAACCCCTTTTTCTTTTGGAGTGTATTCTCTTTTCATACCATACTTCTCACCAAAGAAATCAGCTCTTCGGGGATGACTCAAAATAACAGTGTCTTTCTTTTGCCAATGTTCTTCAGCTGTTTCCATTGCATCGAGGATTCTTTGATAACCAGTACAACGACAAAGATTACTTGAAATTGCTTTGGCCTTCTCTTCTCTTGTAGAAGAGGGATGTGTATCAAGAAATCCTTTGATGCGAAGCATTAAACCTGGCGTGCAGTAGCCACATTGAATCGCCCCTTCCTTAACAAGGGATTTGGAAAGAATATCTTTTTCAGTTTCACTTAGACCTTCAATGGTTGTAACTTCTTTACCCTCAACAAAAGCTGGATCTCTTCTACATGACATCATAGGTTTATTATCGATAAGTACAGTACATGCTCCACAAAATCCTTGACCTGAACAACCATCTTTGCAGCTTTTAATTAAACAAACTTCTCTTAGCACATCTAGAAGACTCATACCTTCTTCGTACTCTGCTGTTATCTCTTTTCCATTAAGAGTAAATGTTACATCCATTGTTTCACCTTGAAAGCTTCCCAATCTTCAGGAGTGTTGAGATTAAGTGTTATGTTATTGTCGTTAACAGATATAATTCTTGCTTTTCCTTGTTCTATCTTCTTATGTATCTCATGATCAAGACGAGTATTCAAGTCACATGATAAGAGATAATTCTTGAATTTTTCTGATAATAACACTGGATGTCCCTTTTTACCTTGAAACTGTGGTATCAATACACTAGCTTCAAATAAATTTAGATTAAATGCTAGTTGTTTCCAGACTTCTTTAATTGGACATGGAACATCAAGAGGGAGTATAAATACTCCAGATTTGTGAGATTCTAATAATTTATGCAATCCATATTTTATTGAAGAAAATTGTCCTTTTGCAGGATCTGGATTTAATGCTACTTTGCATTTACTAAGTTCAGGAATCTTCTCTAGATAAAGATCATTATCCTTTCCAAGAACAACAATAATTTTTGAAAAACCGATTTCTATTAAGCATTCAATTTGACGTGAAAAGAAAGGTTTACCATAATATTCCAGTAAACCTTTGGGCGTACCCATTCGTTTAGAATCTCCAGCTGCTAGAATAATAACAGATATCATTTTGAAATCAGATTTCATAAGTAAAACCTTTAGCTCACATCAATTCAGTAAGATTAATGTTTCTTGCTTTTGCTTTTTGTTCAACCCAATCTTTTCGTGTAGCAGGATATTTTTCAAACTGATCTGTTTTTCTTTTTGCTAGTTGAAGAGCATCTTCTGGACAAACTAATGCACATACACCACACCCAACGCATCTTTCGTTTACGTTGCAGATTCCATCTATAATTTCTAGAGCTTCGAATTGACACCTATCTAAACATGTTTCACAACCTATGCATGAATCTTCATCGACAGTCATCACATAATTAGCTTTAGCAAAAGCATGAGGTTTCTCAAACTCTATTAAACCTCTGAGTATACCGCAACAACAAGAACAACAGTTGCATATATAATAGACTGAATCTTGCGTATTTCTTGTGGTATGAACTAAACCAGAGTCTTCAGCATGTCGTAATAATCTAAGTGATTCTTCCTTTGTTATAGGTTTAGTATTTTTGTCATTTTGAAAATAATTTTCAACAGGTGCAAAAACTAAACATACAGTTTTAGAATAATTACATTCTTCCCCAATTAATCCTTTTTGAACTTTGCAGATACAATCTCTTACTCCCCAACTTTTTGCACCTTCTATGAATTTTTCAACTTCTTCAAATGGATGGATTTCAATCTCAGTTTTTATGACTTTATTAACTGGAATAACTCGATGTACTGGGGGTTTTGTTTCCATTAATCCTCCAAACTTAGTTTTTTTGAAATATTCTTCGATTAGCTTAGCGAATTCTTCATCCATTCTAAATAATTGTTCTTCATAAATTCCAACAATCCATTCCATAAGTGCATACTTCCTCCCCTCTTCTGAATAATAAGCTGATATTTGTCCTTTTGATTCCATAGTTTCTAAAAGCTCTTCTACTTCTTTTTTATCTAGATTTAACCTTATAGCAATTTCTTCAGCTGTTTCACCTTTCATTTTTAATTTACTTGCTAAATCTGCTTCTTCTGGAGTAAAGATCCATTCGAGAACTCTAAGATGAGTTCCATCTTCCGCCACTGGGAAAGCATTTGGTATTTTATCTAAAACTTCAGCTAGTTTTTCATATGGATTGTCTGATTCTGTCAACTCAAATCACCTTTTGAAAAAAGATAAGCTAACTTAAAAGTCCTTCTCTGAAATGAGAAGTAATTTTTTATTTAAGCTATGGAATGATAAAGTCATGTGTGAGTACTGCATTCAACATGGTGGTGGGAAAAAATGGTACTTGAATGCAAAGAACTATCTTCGAAATTACGAAACAACAGATCATCGTCGAAGAGTGTTTGTTAATGACTTTGTTGAATATTATATGGAAAAATATAATTTGTACTTGAAAACAAACAAAAAGAATTTAGCTATGGGAGATAATGATCCTAGTTGGTTTAAGAGATTAAAATACAATTTGTTCTTTAAGTACCAACATGCTGGTCAAGTGATACCTCAAGAAGAAGCTAAGCTTGTCATGGATATTGCTGGACAAGTTTCTTTGTTACCTTGTGTTTGTCGTTTTGCTAACTCTGGAGAGAAGCATCAGCTTTGCATGCTTTTTATGCATATTCCAGACGATTTGTATGGTGCTCACAGATTTGATAGAATTAGAGAAGTTGAACAACTTACAATTGAGGAAGCTAAATACAAAGTAGATGAATTCGCGAATATGGGGTACGTCCAAACAATTTGGGCTTTTCTTACTCCTCATATAGGGGCTCTTTGTAATTGCGACTATCCTTATTGTACTGCTCTTAGAGTAAGAAGAAACACTGGGATACAACACGCACTTCTAAAAGCGGAGTATATAGCAGCTATTGATGAAAATTCTTGCGTAGGATGTAAACAGTGTATTCCAAAATGTCAATTTGGTGCTCTTAGTTACTCGATTGCTGAAAATAAAGTAAAGATTAATCAATCAATCTGTTTTGGTTGTGGAGCTTGTAGAATAGCATGCAAAAATGATTCTATCACATTAATTCCTCGTGAAAAACATCCAACTGTTTCAAATTATTGGTAATTATTATATTCCAAACTCTAATTTCGTTTAGATTTTATTTTCTGAAAACAATCTTGGCAATAGACAGGTTTATCTTTGGTTGGTTTGAAAGGAAGAGTTATTTCTTTATTACAAGTTCTACAAACAGAATTATGCATTCTTTTACTTTCTCTATATGGTCCTTTTCTTTCTCCAAATCTCTCTACATTTTTATTACTTGTTCTGTCACTTGCTCTAAAAACTCTCTTTGGTCTAATTTGTCTGGAATCTTCTTGTGGTTTTTTAGTCTCAAAACATTCTCTACAATAAACAGGTTTTACACCAGTTGGTCTGAAAGGTACGGTTGTATCTTTACCACATGAAGCACACATCACTTGATGTTGTTGCTTTGGTCTAGCTTGACTACTGGATTTTCTAAAACTCCTCTCTCTAGGTTTTTGGTCTTGAAAACATTCTCTGCAAAAAACAGGCTTTACTCCTGTAGGTTTGAATGGTAAAGTTGTTTCTTTATTACACTTGCTGCAAATTGCTTTATACTGTTGAACTGATCTTGCTTGAGGTCGGCTTCCTGATCTATTATAAGTTCGCTTACTTGATCCATCCCTTGAACGATAAGGAGGTTTTTTTCTGGAACCAGGTGGAGAACGTCTCCTAGTTTGGTTATCAGCTCTATCTCTTGAACGATTATTTGGTTTAGCACCTGATTTATATTTGGGTTTATCTCTAGATTTATAACCATCCTTTGATTCTTTCTTACTAACAGTTCTCTTAGTTGGTTTGCTTCTATAAGAGCTTCTTGTTCCTCGATTTTGTGACATTAATTTCACTTTCTAGTAGCAACGTCTGTTACTTAACCAAGCTCCACCTTCTAGTAACTATATAAATAAGTCTATTTAAGTGGAATTCGATCGCTGAAAAGTGCTTATAAGTGTATGAGCATATAATTAACTAGTCTCTTTAAGTTGGATAAACATGAGTAAAGAAAAGAAATTTGTCATAATTTTAATGATTATAATACTATTATCCAATAGTTGTATTCTTTTGAATACAGCTGTAACACCTTCACCCTATCATTATTGTGAAAAAAATAAAAAACCTTACATAACTTCTTTGACTTTAAGAACTAAAGCAGAATCTGATTTGTATGATTATGCTCTTTATGTGGCTCAATATCTTAATAGAGTTGGAATAGAGATAAGAATAAGAACTAACAACATGCATACTTTTCTTGGTCATTTATTAACAACGCATGATTATGATTTGTTCATAGCAAAAAATGAAGATATTCCAAATTTTAATGAAAGAATTTACTCGAAGAATGGGAATTTTAGTATATTCAACCTAGATATGAGTATCCCATATGTAAACATGAGTCTGCAAGAATATGACAAAATTAAGAGTGAATTAAGTTTAATTGAACAACAAAATCATACTCATCGCTATCAAGATTTAATGATGGATAAAATTGTTCCGATGTTACCTCTTTTCAAACCTACAGCTTATAGATTAACTTGGTCTAATATAATGGGATTTATGAATGGGTGGAGAATAATCGAAAACCTTCCTCATATTCATTGTGATGGTTTACATTTGAGTCAGGAATCAACAAATGAACTGAGTTTTCCAGGTTCTTGGATTAATCTTAATCCTCTTCTAGCTAAAGATCAGAATAGTAAAGACTTCTGTTCATTATTCATGACAAAATTATTAGAAATCTCACCAGATAGAGAACCATTATTTTCTTCAATGATAACAGACTGGGAAATAGTTGAGCCATCAATGATAAAATTTACAATTAGAGATGATGTTTTTTGGGGACCTTCTTTCAACATAACATCTAGAAATGAAGTTTCTGAAGAACTAAATCCCCAAGATATAAATCAACTAATGATAGGATTGAAAGGGGAGTATAGTAATGGAATGAATCAAAAAGTAACTGCAAAAGATGTAATTTTCAGCTTACTAGTATATGGAAATTCTTTAGTGAGTCACAGAAGTTCAGAATTTTCCTGGATATCTAATATTTTTGAATCTCCTACTGATGAGTATACATTTTATTTAGAGATTGATAATGATATAAATACACCAGAACTAGAACCTAATGGAGAATTTTGGTGGGATTTAGATGTTTTCATTCTACCTGAATTTTTTTTGAATAGTACAGATACAACTATAACTAATACTACTAGTGGTTTGGGGATGGTAGGTATATATCCTGAAATTCTAAATACCTCAGTATGGCAAAGTTATAGCAAATCAGCTTTTGGTTCAGGAATGTACATGTTAGATTATTATGATAACCAAAAAGGAGTTTCAGTATTAGAAGCTAATCCCCATTGGTATAATGTAAGTGTAGTAGATAATTCCTTTCAAACTCTTGAAATAAAAAAAATAAAAGTGAAGAAATTTGAAGAAGATAAAATATTAACACAGTTTATCAAAGGGAATTTAGACTACATAGATTTAGGAAGAGAATTACCTTTCAATGTGAAGAGTGCTTTTTCAGATTTTAGATTTAATGCTCATAGATATAATAATGATTCATATGTCTTCTTAGGTTTCAATGTTGGTAGACCTTTCGTAGGAGGACGTAATAATTTTAAATTTCTAACTAAACCTGGGAGTGAAGCTTACACTAAAGGTGTAGCTGTTCGAAAAACAATTTGTTATTCTATAGATAGAGATGAAATGAACAATAATATCCATAATAATGAATATACAATAGCACATGTTGTAATTTTTCCTTATACTTTATTTCATTATTATGAGGACATCGTAACTTACAAATTTGATTTATGTGAAGCAGGCGAATGGATTTGGTCAGCTGGTTACCTTTTATGTTGTACTAGTTTGAAAAATTGTCGTAATCCTTATAGTGATAACTGTAAAACTAGTTTTTCTATCATAGGATTGATATCTATTCTGTTTTTAAAAAGAAGAAAGAAAATCAGAAAATAGTACCAGTAGAAGTAAAGGTAAGACCTTTTTGTACCTAGATTATGAGACATTATATTC
>JAEOTE010000173.1 GCA_016839945.1 Candidatus Heimdallarchaeota archaeon
AATACTGAAAAGGTTGTATTCACAGGAGATACGGGTTATTTCAAAGAGCTTGAAAACATAATAAGTAATGCTGATTTTGCATTGATTGAAGGAACTAATATTGATAAAAAGACAGAATATCATTTATCGATTGATGAAGCTAATAATCTTGGAAAATTAGCTAAAAACTATCGTGTAATACATAAAATTCTTCCTCGAAATGTCTAAAAAGAGTGATTTAAGGCATAAAACATCAATCTTGATAATTTCACCACATATCTTTTATATATTTAAAGCTCAAATGTTTAATTAGATATCATGGCTAAGAAAAAACAGTCTCAGAAAGAAACTGAAAAGAGTAAAAAGGGTCCTATTCTTTTCGACAAGAATATTGAAAAACATAAAGAGGAACCTAAAGAAACTAAAGACACAAAAAACGTATCTTCGACTCTAGATACTGGAACTTACATGATTAAACTTGTTTTAATTGGCGACGCTGCTGTAGGTAAAACTTCAATCAGACGCAGGTATTTGGGCAAAGGTTTTGAAAGAGAGCACCTAACAACCCTTGGTGCTGATTTTGCAGCAATAACTAAAACTGTTGATAATTTCCAAATTAAATACCAAATCTGGGATTTAGCAGGACAACCTATGTTTAGAAATGTTCTTCCTAGATTCTTTAAAGGCTGTTTTGGAGCTCTTGTTATTTTTGACATAACCCGTAAAGATACTTTTGAGAATCTAACAAACTGGATTGAAAACTTGTACAAGTATAGCAACAGAGGAGTAGTTCCAGTTATTATATTAGCAAATAAAACCGATCTAGATGAAGAAAGAGAGGTAACAATAAAAGAAGCTAAAGAATTCATCAAGCAATTAAACAAGAAAACAAAAGAACATGAAATAGAAAGTTTCTTTCTAGAAACTTCTGCCAAAACAGGGTTGAATATAGACGAATCTTTTGAGATTATAGGCCAATATATTATTGAAAAGTTTTCATGTGATTAAGCTTGAATTGGGCCTTTAAATCATTTTTAAAATATAAATACCTATTAAAAGAACTGTACAAACAACCAAAATTATACCAGCAATTAAATGTCCATAAATTATACTAATTATTGAGCTTATCCCGCATAATATTGTTCCAAATAAGAAGAAGAGATCATCTAATGAAAGTAGTTTGAGTTTTTGTTTTCCTTTATCTTTTGTATCACTTGCTTCCATATTAAAAGCCATTTTTTGATTAGTTGTACTTTATTTTTATTGTTTCCTTTTTAATGCTTCTATCAATTTTCAGTTGTCTTTGTAATATCTAGCAAAGCAATCTTTTTAAACGAGGATTGTTCCCCAGACACTGAAAACGCAAAATAGAGTTCTCTCTAATAAATAATGAGATGAGTGAAAGATATGCCAACGGCTTACGATGTTCCAGCAGATATACTAATTAAAAGAATAACTGAAGAATTGAAAAAAGAGGCAGAAATTAAACCACCAGAGTGGTCTGATTATGTTAAAACCGGTGTTCATAAAGAAAGAGCGCCAATTCAAGAAGATTGGTGGTATATTAGAGCTGCATCAATACTCAGAAAAGTTTATCTCTATGGACCTATAGGTATCTCAAGACTTAGAATTGCCTATGGGGGTAGACATCGTAGAGGAGTGAGACCAGAGCACTTTGCTAAAGGCAGCGGCACAATTATCCGAAAGATCCTCCAACAACTTGAAAAGGCAGAATATATTCAGAAAAAAAGTGGTCATGGAAGCAAAGGTCGTGTGATAGTTGGCAGAGTTGTTACAACCAAAGGACATTCATTCATTGATAAACTCTCAGCAGAAATAAAAAAGCAAATACCTGAATTAGAGAGATATTAATTTAGTTACACAAACTGAAAACCTTTATTGGATGTTTAAAAACAAATAGAAAGGTTGCGGATTGCATGTATGAAGAAGAAGAGTTGGAAGCTATAAGGCAAAGAAAAATCGCTAAATTGCAAGAAGAACAATCAATGAAAGCTCAAGAAGAACAAGCGGCTGCTTTAGAAGCTCAAAAACAATCAATTCTTCGACAAATTCTTACAGATGAAGCAAGACAAAGGCTAGCAAATGTTAAACTGGCATATCCTCAGCTAGCAGAATCAGTTGAATTAAGATTAATTCAGTTAGCTCAACAAGGCGCAATTGGAGACAAACTTTCCGATGCTCAGCTGAAGGAAATACTCCGCAAAATCCGTGGACAAAAACGTGAAACTAAAGTTGATGTAAGGCGAATATAATGGCAAGAAATAAAAATTTACCAAGAAAGCTTAGATATGCAAAAGAGATGAAAAGAAATAATCCAGTACCAAGCTGGTGTGTTATTAGAACAAATCGTCAATTTCGTAATCATCCAAAGCGTAGAAAGTGGAGAACAACTCGAATTAAAAGGTAGGAGATGAAATAGATGTCACAAGAAGCTATTGAAAGTATTTTTACAATTCCTTTCTACCCCCAGTTAAATAAAACAGCCCCTTATAGAAGAACCCCTAGGGCCATTCGAATGTTAAAGCAATATATCGTCAAACACACAAAAGCAGATACTATTGTTATAACAAATGATTTGAATGAATTTATGTGGAAAAGAGGTATTCAAAAACCCCCTCGAAAAATAAAGGTACGTGCGATTGTTGAAACAATTGATGAAGAAAAAATAGCAACTGTTGAACTCATTCATGAAAAGGTAGAGATCTCTGCCCGTCCTGATTTAGAAGGTATTGCAATACCTGGAGAACTAGAAGAAGAGGAAGAAGAAGAGGAAGAAGAAGATACCTCTGATGTTGAAGAGATTCAAGAAGAAGTAAAAGAGGAAGTAAAAGAAGAAGAATAAAACTTCCTATTTTTCCGAGGTTGACAAAATTGGATATTTCTAAAACAACTATTTTAGGCAATTCTAGTGTAGGTATTTTTGCTTTGTCAACTGAAACATATTCTATTGTTCCTTTTGGAACAAAAGAAAAAACTAACGAAATACTAAGTGAAACACTCAATGTAAATGTCATTCAAACAACTGTTGCAGGTTCAGTTTTAGTTGGAACTCTTGCCGTTGGAAATTCAAACACATTATTCTTACCTACTAATACATCTGATAAGGAAATTTCTATTATTAAAGAAAACCTCAAAGATGATGTTGAAATAGTAGAACTCAATAGCAAATTTACAGCTCTTGGGAATTTAATTGTTATGAATGACAAGGGTGCCATTGTAAGTGAAATGTTTGAGAAGAAAGCTGTTTCACAAATTCGAGACACTCTAGATTTCAATGTTACAGTAGGAAGTTTACTTGGATCACCATTAGCGGGGAGTATTGTTATGAGCACCAACCGAGGTGCGCTTGTTCACCCATTGCTTTCAGAAGAAGAAATAAGTGAAATATCTTCAATTCTTCGAGTTAAAGTGGATGTATGCACCGTTAACAGAGGTATACCTTACCCAAGAGTTGGCATAATGGCAAACTCAAAAGGAGCTGTTATAGGATCAGATAGTACTGGTCCAGAAAGTATGAGAATTTTTGAAATTTTATTGTCTCCCTAACAACTATTGATTCAAAAAGTTGAAAAAGCTATTTACAAACACCAAGACGCAAAGAAACGGTGAACATTAGATGAGTTCTGTTAAAACCTATCATATACGCGGGGAATTTAGGAAAAGAAAAAGAAAGATTCCTTTTGGAAAATATATTAGAGCACTTAGTGTTGAAGAAGCTTTAGAAGAAGTTTATTCCTTGATAGGAAGCAAACACAAAGTAAAGAGAAATGTTATCTATATTGATCCTAAGGATATTAAAGAGATAACTAATCCTGAAGAGATTAAAGATGTTGTAGTAAAAGCTTTTGCCTCTGAGGATGATTTATCAATACCAAAAAGAAAGTGAGAAAATTGAGCGAAAGTGAAACCCCTCAAAAATTCTCTAAAGAAGAGATTAATAATTTGTTATTAGCTGCTCAGCAATTAGAACAACAGGCTTCAAGATATTCTCAACAAATGGAGATATTAAATAGCTACTATAATGAGATTCAAAGTTCTGAGCAAACATTAATTGAAATAAACGAATCAAAAGGAAACCAAAAGATTCTAATGCCAATTGGAGCTGGGAATTTTATATATGCTACAATTGAAGATACAGAAAAGGTAATTGTTACAATCGGAGCCGGAATACACAATGAAAAATCTCTCTCAAATGCAATTGAAGGACTAAAAAAGAAAAAAGAAGAAGTTGAGAACCAGCTTACACAAATAAAATCTAGTTATAATGAAGTATTAGAGCGTTTAAGGGAAATTGATAGAGTTGTTAAAACAGTTATGTAAAATAGGAAAAGTGAACATCTTTGTTTGATCAACTAAGAAAAAGTGTTTCAAAAATTATAAAGAAAGTAACTTTTACAGATTTTTCACCTAAAACTATTGCCAAGGTTTGTGAGCAACTAAAGGATGCTTTAATTAAAAATGAAGTTGCTGTAAAAACAGCGGATGATATCTGTAAATTATTAACAGCTGAATTAATGAAGATAGAACATACTAGATTTTCAAATACAAAGAATTTAGTTTTAGAGTCATTGAGAAAAGTTATACTTTCTATATTATCTCCTCCACAGGAAATTGATTTAATCCAAATGGTTGAGATTTCTAAGAATAAAAATACACCATTAATTATTGCATTTTTTGGAGTAAACGGCGTAGGAAAGACACTTTCAATAGCTAAAATTGGTAAATATCTTCAAGAAAGAGGGTATTCTAGTGTGTTTGCAGCAGGGGACACTTACAGAGCAGGAAGCATCCAACAAATCCAAAAACATGGGGAGAAACTTGGTATACGTGTAATATCTCAAACCTATGGTTCAGACGCAGCTGCAGTGTCTTATGATGCTATAAATCACGCTATTTCTAAAAACATTGATGTTGTATTAATTGATACAGCTGGAAGAATTGAAACTAGTTCAAATCTAATGGCGGAATTACAGAAAATATGCAAAATTACAGAACCAGATCTCAAAATCTTTGTAGGAGATGCATTGACAGGAAACGCACTAATTTCACAAGTTAAATTGTTTAATGAAAAGATAGGGATTGATGCTGCAATATTAAACAAAGTTGATGCAGATGTGAAAGGTGGAGCAGCTGTTTCTGTAACTCACATTAGTAAAAAACCGATTATATTCATTGGAGTAGGACAAGAGTACAAGGATCTACAAAGTTTTATTCCAGAAAAAATTACTGATAATATAATACCAGTGTAAAATGGTTGAAATCTTGTTTTAATTTACTATATAATTATAATAAAATAAAAGAAAAATTAAGAAGAAAAAAATAATTATTTTTTTGCCTTTACGCTTTTTACAATACCAACAGCTACTGTTTGTCCCATGTCTCTTATGGCAAAACGTCCTAGTGGAGGTACATCTTCATACTTTTCAATAACCATGTCACGAGTTGGTACCAGCACTACTTCTGCAGTATCACCATTTTTGAGCACATCAGGATTATCAGCCTTAGTTCCTTTTGTGGTTTTTGATTTCAGCTCTGCAAACCTAGTTGCAACTTGAGCTGTTCCACAATGAATAACAGGAGTATAATTTACTGCTATTACTGAAGGATGTCTAATTACTTGTACTGTTGCTGTAAATTGTTCTGCAATTGTTGGAGGTTTTGCTACATGCCCTACAACATCTCCACGACGAACATCTTTCTTTGCTAATCCTTTACAGTTGAAACCAATATTATCCCCTGGAATTGCTTCTGGGATTTCTTCGTGGTGCATTTCAATTGACACTACAGCTGCTTTCTTGCCTGTTGGTTGGAAAATGACTTCATCTTTTGGTTTTAAGACTCCTGTCTCAACGCGTCCAACTGGAACAGTACCAATCCCAGTAATTGTATAAACATCTTGGACAGGCAACCTTAATGGTTTATCTATTGGTTTTGGTGGAACTTCAAAAGTATCCAAAGCTTCTAGAACTGTTGGACCATCATACCACCCCATTTCTGGTGGTTTCTCGCTTAAGTTATCACCCTTCATTCCACTTGCTGGAACAAATGAAACCTTTTTCATGTCAAAACCAAAAAGCTTGAGGTTTCTTTCCATTTCATCTTTAATTTCATCAAAACGTTCTTTCTTATATTTAGCAAGATCCATTTTATTGACTGCAACTACTACTTGGTCAACAC
>JAEOTE010000174.1 GCA_016839945.1 Candidatus Heimdallarchaeota archaeon
AAAATCATCAATAAAGATATTTTCATTAGGTGCATGAGCGAGTGACTTCGAATGACCACAACCAATAGAAATGCATGGTACTCCTTCAAAAAGATACATAGGACCTGAACCTCCAACCATTGGCCATATTATTGGGGAGTGATTTTCTATATCCTTTATTACTTCAACTACTGATTTTGCAAATGGGTCGTTAATAGAAGTTTTTGCTGCTGGATATCCATCCCATTCTGTAATCTCTATATGTTGAAATTCATTTACATCCCAATGTTTTCGGATTTTTTCAATAAGATCGTTAGGGTCTTGTCCTGGTACTAATCTGAAATCTACTTTAGCAAATGCTTCATTAGGGGTAACAGTCTTTCCACCTGGACCTTGATAACCACTCCATTGACCACAGATGTTACATGTTGGTTCTAAGAAGTATTTCTTCTTTAAGTCTAAACCAGTTAAATTCATTCGGAATTCATCAACTTCAAAGTTTTCTTTGAATAGATTTTCTTTCAAAGGAAATTCCTCTATAATTTTCATATCTTCTTCAGAAGGTTCTACTATATTGTCATAAAAGCCAGGAACTAATATTCTATCGTTCCTATCTTTTAAAGCAGAAAGAGCCCAAGTTAATTCATAAGCCGCATTATCAACAAACTGAGTATACCCACTATGAACGTCTCTTCCTATTGTTTTTGTTTTAAGATGAAGATAGAGTATGCCTTTTACTCCAAGGTAAACTTGTTGAATGCCATCACCATCGCGTCCACCAAACTCCCAGATACATCCATCTGCTTTCAGAGCAAAATCCTTGTTGTTTTTAACAAAAAATGGTAAATTAGGAGAACCTACTTCTTCTTCCCCTTCTATTAGAAACTTAATATTTAATGGGGGTTTTTCGAATATTTCATTATAAGCTTTAATTGCTTGTAGACGACAAATAATCTCTCCTTTATTATCGGAAACACCTCTGGCAAATATCTTCCCATCTCTTATTGTAGGTTCAAAAGGAGGAGATTCCCACAGTTCTATTGGATCTTCTGGTTGCACATCATAGTGATTATAAAATAGAATGGTTTTTTCAGCATTAACATTCATTTCAGCGCAAAAGACAGGATTTCCTGGTGTTTCTGCAAGGAAGTACTCAAATCCTGCTTCTTCAAAGGATTTAGAGAGAAAATCTATTGATTCTTCAGCTCCTGTATTCTTAGCTGCAATACTTGGTATTCGAAGAAATTTCGATAGTAATTCAATTGATTTTTCTTTATTATTTTCAATTTTCTGAAAAACATCTTCCAATGTCATAATCTTCTTGTTAAGATTAAATTTAGACTTTAAAATTTTAACTACAAGGTCATAACTAAAACAAATTATTCTAGAGACATTTCAAGTTTATTCAACCATCGAGATAGTATTTCCTTACAATTAGGACATGTTTTATTTCTTTTTAACCACATTATAATATGATCCTTATGAGCCAAAACTCCACAACATGGTGTTGTAATAATTTTTGATTTCTCTGAGGGGTATAAATCAAGACCACATACAATACATCTAGGTCTTAACATACCACATTTTTGACATTTCTCAATATCTGATGTAAGTACTGAATTGCAGTTATAACACCTAACTTCACCAACTTCAACTATACCCAAGTCTCGAATTGTTAGTTCTTTATAAATCTCTTTTACTAATTTAAGGGAAGTGGCAATTCCTTCTGTATCTAGCAAAGTTATAGTTGCAAATTTCTTGCTAATTGTTAATCTTTCCATTAGAGGATATAATTCTATTAGATATTTTTCAATAATATTTTTGCTTAGAATTTCTTCATAATCTAGTAAATAAGTAGCATCAATTGTATACTTCCTAAAAGCTTCTGAAGTATCTACAGTTTCTCTTTCTTTTTTTTCTTCTAAATTTAAAAAAGAAATAGAAAAAGGTTGATATTTCCTAAGAATTGATTCTAATATGATTCTGTTCTCAGTATCAATTCTGACTGTTACTACAATTAGAAGAGAAAGATCGTGACTATGTTCAAAATTAAATGAATAAATTATTCCCCTTCGAGAATGGTGTATTTTTTTGTTTATTCCATTTAATCCATCAATTATTTTCTCTAAAATTGATATTTCATTTGAAAATCTCGGATTTTTCTTTAAACGATTTATGTATTCCTCTTCTGTTTCAATTTCTTTTATTTTCCCCCCTGACATATATTCTTCTATTAATCCTATATTGAGCTCAAATCCTGCATCTCCAAATGGTTTTCCTCCTCTATCAAAAAAAATTCTTCCTCTCCTACTTAATGTGTCGCTTTCTATATTATGAGCAGAAGTTAAATTATCATCTGGAGAAGGATCAGGATGGGTTACTCCACGTGTTAAATCTTCATACTGCTCAGTATACGCTCTTCCATATAATCTCTCTTCACTCAATAACCAATCAATATCTTTCGGATCATTAATTCTTAATGAAGTGTGTGATTTATCTTCAGAAATTCTTCTCCCCAAAGAGATTTTATCTCCACAGATGCCTTCAAATAAAAGCGAGAATAATGGAAAAACAAAGAGAATTAAGAAAAGTGGAATGAGTATCAATATAACTGAAACCATTCTTATTGAATCTTTTATTTCTGCTCTTAAAAAATAACTACTCGCAAATACTCCAATAGCAGCTAAGCCAAATATAATAAGTAATGTTAAATTCCTGGTGTTCTTTATTTTTTGAAAAAAATTGTTACTCTTCTTATTCATTATTGCTTAATAATTAAGTTTTCTTGTTTATATAGTATAGCTTATAAAAATTAGTCATAAAAATGAAAAGTTTAAGAACAATTTATTTATCATTCTCATATGACTGAAGAGAAAAAGAGAAAATACAAATTCGATACTTTATGTCTTCATGCTGGTCACAATGTTTTTGAAACCAATTCAATAGTACCTCCTATTTATCAAAGCGTAGCTTATCCTTATGAAAGCGCAGAATATGCTGCTAAATTGTATAATTATGAAATTGAAGGTTTCACATACGGCAGAATGGATAATCCTACAAATGATATTTTTGAAAAAAGACTAGCTGCACTAGAATTAACAGAAAAAGCATTACTAACTTCTTCAGGTATGTCAGCAGAATTTATGGCTTGTGTCAGACTTCTTGAAAAAGGAGATGAATTTATTACTTCAGGACATACTTATGGTGGAACAAATCAGTTATTTAATTCAACTTTTCCAAAATTTGGTTTTGTTCCTAAAGGAGTAAGCAATCCAGAAATTATTGAAAATTGGAATGAACTAATAACAGATAAAACAAAGTTTCTTTTTGTAGAAACTCCATCAAATCCTAATCTATTCATCGGAGATATTGAAGCCTTATCCAAATTAGCTAAAGAAAAAGAGGTTCCTTTGATTGTAGACAATACTATTGCAACTCCAGCTCTTCAACAACCAGTTAAGATGGGTGCTGACATTATTGTTCATTCAGGGACAAAATACCTTAGTGGAAATTCAACTTGTATTTCAGGAGTGGTTGCAGGTTCAAAAGAGTATATCGATGATGTCAAAGCAAATGAGTATAGAAATATAGGACCTTCAATAAGTCCCTTTAATAGTTGGTTGTTACTCTTAGGGGTTGAAACATTAAGCTTAAGGATGAGAAAGCATGGCGAAAATGCTCAAGCAGTTGCTGAATTTCTAGAAAGTCATTCAAAAGTTGTTTCTGTGAATTATCCTGGTTTGAAGAGTCACCCTCAATTTGAATTAGCTAAAAAACAGATGAAAGGTTCAAGTGCTTTATTATCTTTTGTCACAAAAGGAGAACTTGAAGATGCAAAAGAAGTAATTGATGCTTTTGATTTGATTATTCACGCAGGTCATTTAGGTACTTCAGTATCGTTAGCGACACATCCAGCTTTTTCAACACATCAACAGTTATCTCAAGAGGAAAGAGAAGCAATTGGAATACCTGATACTATGATTAGATTATCTATAGGTTTGGAAGATATAGACGATCTTATAGAAGACATAGATCAAGCACTAAAGAAAATAAAATGAAGAATAAATATCACTTGTATAAAATTGTGAAATATCTAAAAAAGAGAGAAAGAAGTTAGAAATCAAAAGCGTTAATTTCATCAAGTGTTCGATAAGTGTTTTCAACTGCTTGTCTAACTTGTTCTTCAGTTTTTGCTCCAGTGCATACTAAGTTACCTGATTGGAATAATAGAAGAACAGTCTTTGGTTCAGCTAAACGATAAATCAATCCAGGGAATTGTTCAGGTTCATACATTGAATGCTCTAACCATAAAGCTGCTAACTCTAAGTTTATTGTCCTATGATTGAAATGACCTGAAGCAACAATGTTCTGTACAATTATTTCTGGTTCTTCAGTTATTTTTGTTCCTACAGAACGGAGGATCTTAATCATTTGCTGGACACCTTCATGCACCATCTGTGTGGATTTGGCTCCAGTTAGTACGAGTTTTCCAGAACTGAAGACAAGACTAGAAATTTTTGGTTTCTTTATTTTTAAAATAAGACCTGGGAAAGTTTCTGGATTATAACTAACAAAAAGGTCATCATCATCAATTAAGGTCTGGTAAGCTGTCACAAGATCTATTGTTGTAAAAAGATTTATACTTGCTACAACATTCTGAATTACAATTCCATAATCTATTTTTGGCATGTTATCCCGTCTCTTTTTTTATATATAATTGAACCAATAAAAAAGAGACCATTTAAAAAGCTTTTCATCAACAATTTGTCAAGTTCTGTGGTAGAAGGCTCTCTGATAGCGTTTTCCAAAGAATGTTTTTTTTGTTACTCTTTACATTTACAACTGATGGCAGTTAAATCGGAAGCGATAATCTTTTTCATTATGTCTTTCACTTGTTCAGATTTTTGTTTAAATATCTCTACTACTTCCTCATGAGTAATTTTTTCTTGTATTCCTGCACCATAATTAGTGACTAAACAGACAGTTGCATAACACATTCGTAGTTCTTTTGCGAGTATTGCTTCAGGGATCGTGGTCATACCAACAAGAGTACCCCCCATTTTTTGATACATAGAGATTTCAGCAGGAGTTTCAAATCTAGGACCTTCAGAACAAACAAGTACACCCTTTGAATAAACCATTTGCCCTACATCTTCTACTGCTTTAAGGTAAATGCTTCGCAAATTAGGACAATATGGTTCAGTATAATCTAGATGAACTACACCACCTCTTGTTTTTCCGTCACTGAATTTGATTTTTGTACTGCCATCGAAGAAGGTTTGTTGCCTGTTTTTTGTCATATCAATTATTTGGTCTGGTACAACAAAATCTCCTGGATTTAAACTCATATCAATTGAACCTACAGCATTAGTTGCAAAAATCTTAGTCACTCCTAAACTATATAATGCATAGATATTAGCTCTATAATTTATAAGATGAGGTGGAACTGAATGTTTTGGACCATGTCTAGGGAGGA
>JAEOTE010000175.1 GCA_016839945.1 Candidatus Heimdallarchaeota archaeon
TAATAATAATGAAAGTTGATCGTTCAAATAGAACAGGAAGAGATGAGTATAGATTTACTATGAGGTTAAGCGAGGTTCCAGTATCCACAGATGCTAGAGTGAAAATTCTTCGCAGAATAGAAAAACTGCCAACTAAAAAAGAGCATACAGAAGAGAAGTTTTACCTTCCCTCACTTTTTCCAAAAGCAAAAATGGGAAAAACTGACACTAACTCAATGATTATCTTTCTAGGAAATCACATACCGATAATAACTCCAATTGAAATAAATCTGTACGAGTTTATTCACTACTTTGGATGCTATTACGCAGATGGAACAAAGAAAGGACACGCTTGGCATATATGTGCTTCAACACCTGAACAGGCAAAATACTATACGAAAACATATGAAAAAATGTCTCTAACCAATAAATTGGAATTCAACCTTACTTATAGTAAAAAGCCCTCAGATAAAAGATCTAATGAAGCTGTAAAGGAGGATTTGATCAATTACTGGGAAAAACGGACAGGGTTTGTATTAAAGAAAAAGCGTATAAGAATTCGGAAAACAAAATCAGATCAAGTAAAAAAATGGAATAAATATGGAACATTTGGTGTTAGAGATAATAGAGCACTAATTATGAAATTGCATGTGCGATTACTGGATAAAATACTAAATACAGTAGTACACAGTTTAGATGATATGAATTGTTGGTCTTTTTTGTTTGGGATTCTAGAGGGAGATGGTTATGTGTGTGGCGGAAAAAAACGCTTTGGTGTTGGCTTTGCTACTCATATTGGTGACAAAATTATCGAGAAGTCATTAGTTAGATTGGGTATTAGGTATAGAGTTGATAGATATTCAGTTAATAGCGGTTCTTCATCAGGAATTGATATACAATTTGGTTTATTCGAAGTTTTATTGAACTTGGAAATAATTTACAATCAAATCTTTTTTTACTATCCAAAGCGAAGAAAGCTTTTTACTAAACGTCTGTTAAAACAACCAACTGTTAAATATTTACTGAAAAAAAGAAGGGAATTGTCCCCATTTGCTAAATCATTCATTATCACACACAATTTAGAAAATCAAGAAACTTACAATTTACTCTGTTGTTTTCAAAAAGAATTTGAAAAGTATTAAAGCAAGTAAACATGGAATATTTAGTGAAATAACTAAGAAATTAGTGATTTCAATCTAATAGAAAATCGTGTGTGCATAATTATAACACACTGACTGCTTTGGCAAGATTTCTAGGCTGATCCGGCGAATATCCCCTTCTCACTGCTGTGTAGTATGCTAACAGTTGTAACGGTACCACATATGGTATTGTTGAGAACATTTCCGAATATCCTTTCGGTACTTCGAATTTCCATTTTACTAGTTCTTCCATCTCTTTGTCTCCTTCTTCTAGCACTGCTATTGCCGTCGCTCCTCTCGCTTTCATTTCCATTATGTTTCCTACTATTAGTTTACGTGTCTGATCTTGAGGTGTGACAAAAACCACAGGATAATCTTCTTCAACTAAAGCAATTGGTCCATGTTTCGATTCTCCTGCTGGGTATGCTTCACTGTGAATATATGCGATTTCTTTCATCTTCAATGCTCCTTCTCTAGCTGTTTGAAGGTTTAGAGAACGAGCAAGATAGAAACTACTGTTTTTCTTTGCAAACCATGAAGCTATGTGATTTGCTCTTGCTTCATTATGGACAATGGTTTGTTTAACAATGGATGGAATGTTTCTGAAATTTCTTCGATACAATTCGTACTCATCGTTATCCAATTCTCCAGAAATCTTTCCTAATTCCAGTCCTATATCCCACATTGCTAACGTTTGAGCAGTGTAGGTTTTTGTAGCTGCTACTCCAATCTCTGGACCTGCATAAAGATATAGAACTTCATCAGAGTGCCGTGTTACGGTGCTTCCTACAATGTTAACAGCTGATAAAATCGTTGCTCCGAGCTCACGAGCGTTTTTAATTGCCATGATAGTATCCATTGTTTCTCCACTTTGACTAACAGGGACAATAACTGTTTTTTCGTCAATAAGGTTTTTAATCAATTCATATTCTGATGCTATTACTGAATTACAAGGTTTTTTTGCATAGCTTCGAATAAGATTCTCCCCCGTTAAAGTGGAATAATGCGCTGTTCCTGCTGCAAGAAGAAAGACCTTTTCCGCTTCGTATATTTTTTCCGCAATTTTAAGAATTGATGGCTGTTTAATACGGATATAGTCAGCTAGTGTGTTTGGTTGTTCATGAATTTCTTTAAGCATAAAGTGTGGAAATCCTGCCTTCTGAGCCATTTCTGGCTTCCAAGATACAGTATATGGTTTTCTTGTGATTGTTTCTCCTGTTTTTAGATCTATTATTTCATAATTATCCTTTGAAATGGTGACAAACTCATCATCATGAAGAAGCACAACTTCTTGAGTATAGGAGAGAAAAGCTGGAATGTCTGACGCACAGAACATTCGATCATCGTTTATTCCTATTACTAGAGGACTATCTTTTTTCGCACAAAAAATCTTATCAGGTTCCAAAGTTGATATGACACAAATACCATAAGTTCCATCAATTCTTTCAACAGTCTTTATTATAGCTTCTTCCAGTGATAGTTTTTCTTCCTCAAGAAATTGTTCAATTAAATGTGGTAAAACCTCTGTATCGGTTTCAGACTGAAAAATATGACCTTGTTCTAGTAATTCATTTTTCAGTTGCTGAAAATTTTCTATAATTCCATTATGGATTACAGAAATTTGGTTTTTACAGTCAACATGCGGATGCGCGTTTTCTTTACTAGGCGGTCCATGTGTAGCCCATCTAGTGTGTCCTATTGCTACTCTCCCACTTATAGAAGTTAGATCAATTTTTTCCAAAACTTCTGAGATTTTTCCTTCATCCTTAGCTATTACAAGCTCACCGTTTGCAACTGAGGCAACCCCTACACTATCATAACCACGATATTCTAGTTTTGTTAAAGCCTCAATTATTTCGTCTCCTATCTTTGTTTCCGTTTTCTGAACAATACCAACTATACCACACATATACAACACTTAGTTATGATTGTTTTATAATAGCTAATTATATTTCACTGTTTTTTACTCTAAAATAGTTAAAAACTTTTTTATTATTAAAGTTTGCTATTTATTTCCCTCTTTAACTTATCAATGATATTTGCTTTCTTCCTTATTTGAGCCTTTAAACTACAAATACTAGGGGTTGTTGATGGATCAACTTCATAAAGTATCGCTAAATATATACTAACAAAATCAATGAGAAAAGTTGAACTAAATTGTCTAGCCAATTTTGTTTTACCTTTTGGATAAACCTCGAGAATCTTTTCTGTTTTTTTTGAGATTAACTTTATCGTTTCTTCAATTCTTACCTTTATCGATTTTGACTCCTCTATATCTCTAAAGAAAACAAATGTTGTGTCATTTAGCGCTTTATTAGGATTATCTACTACTACTATTCCATTATGATTCTGTTCAGGTAATTCCTCACAAACTGCTAAAATCTTGCTATTTTCATTTAGTTCTGATTTTGCTCTGTAAGCAACAGAAGAATAGAAAGTATGACCTATAAAAACAGGAATCGTGTTGAATAAACCAAGAGCAATTTGCTTAGAGATATTGTCATTTATGGTCTTTTCTGGCGAATACTCCTGTGCTAGATTTTGCAGTAGTTGTTCTGTTTCATTAACATCTTGATCCATATTTTTGATAAGCTCAAACTTTTCTAGAATTGAAATTAGAGTGATATAAATTAAAGGAAAAGCAGTTCTTGGAGGTAACCCCTCTTTGATTTTTATGTGAGGGATACCAATCTGATTAGAAAATGTTTCCAAATAACCACTAGAGGAAATTGAAATAATCATAGCTTTCTTTACCAAAGTTTTGTAAAAACTAGAAAGTGTTTCTTCAGTATTTCCTGAATAGCTAATACATATAACAAGAGTATTTTCGTTTACAAATTGAGGGATATCATAATCTCGATTAATTATTACAGGAATTAATAAATCATTTTTAAATAATTGACTAAGATAATCACCTGCTATAGCAGAACCTCCCATTCCACAAATTACTATGTTTTTTGGTTTCCCAAAATCAATTTTATTCTTATTCCACTGAAAACCAGTTGAGATGTCTAATTTCAAACTTTGTTCTCTAGCTTCTTTGATATATGAATGCCAATTTATCATAACATCAATTTGATTTGACTTATCATATTGTTCTATTATTTTTGTATCATCTAAGTCTATCATTTCTATTACCCTTTAAATTAGATTATAATGTCTAAGTTACGTCCTTTCCCTTTTCCCATAAGTATTCAAAATTATTGTTGAAAATTTCTATAATGCCTGAATTTGAAGAGAAGTGGGGACGATATACATATTTTTCTTGACGAACAGGTGAAACCCAGATGACAAAAACAACTTGTTCACCATCCACTAAAGTTCCTCTTGCCACAACATTACCACTTGTGATTAACTTAACTCTAGCACCCATAGATACTAGATTCTTAGCATTTTGTTTAGATGCTTCATCTTCTATACTCATAAGAACACGAACTAATACATCTCGTTCAAGTGCTTCTTTTATAGTGTTCTTAACTTGGTTAAACCAATAGAAAACATTGGTAAAAATACAAATTTCCTTTTCAGCTTTTTCTATAATTTCGATTGTTTTAGATTCCATTTCACCTAATGAAGAATATGCTTCAAGTAGTTCATCAGGTTTGATTACTAATTGTGAATGATAATCTGGGTCATTAAGAAGAGAAACAATCTCTCTAGAAGCCGTTTTCATTTTTTGGAGTTCTTCTTGATATTCTAACTCCTTAAATTCAAGAAATTTTTTCATCGCAGTTTCAAGATTCAGAGCTTCAAATCTTTTAGGTCTTCCTGGAATAATACGAACAAAACCCTTCTTCTCTAAACTCTCTATGGTATCATAGATTCTTGGTGTAGGAATATCTGTCTGTTTATGAATCTCCTCAGCTGTAGAGGTTGATAATGCAATTAAAGATTTGAGTGTCTTTATTTCATATTGAGTTAGTCCAAGTGATTTTAATTTCATATCAATTTGATCAGGATCAGACATGATTTTACTCCATTCTGATTTTTGCAAAGAGAATATATAAATTGCTCGTATTAGAAGAGTTGAGGATAAAATTCATTAACCAAAAACTTAAAATGAAAACAACTAGGATAAAACTTGAAATCGAGTAATTAGGGGCAGTGGTCTAGCTCGGTTATGACAACTCCCTTACACGGAGTAGGTCAGCGGTTCAA
>JAEOTE010000176.1 GCA_016839945.1 Candidatus Heimdallarchaeota archaeon
GTTTGAGCGGATACTGCAGAAGTAAAAGAAAACATACAAATAAACATAACCATAATTAGAATCATTACCATTTTTCTATGCAATTTCATATACTTCTTTTATTTGATTTCCAGAGAAACTTAAAAATATGTCGATAATCGAATTATTTCAGATATCGTCATTTTTATAAATGATTAAAATTGTTTTGTTTTGTATGATTAATTCAAAGAACATAAATTCGGAGTACTTTGCAGGAAAATTAAAAGAGATTATAACAGATTTTGATAAATTCTCAATAATAGCAGCTTTAGAGACATATGAAAGTCTCACTTTATCTCAATTATCCTTGCTTTTACAAAAACCTCGTACAACTCTATTAGGGCACATGAAAATTCTTCTTAAAGAGAAATTAGTAGAAATTGACAGCAAAACTTCTGGAGAGAGATGGGGTAAGTTTTACAAAATAAATATAGATTTTAAACATGAATTCACAAAACATCGACCATCTTTATATGAAACATACTCAGAATCACTATACAAGGACGTAAAAAAACTAAATCAAGATCAGATTAAAGAAGGAATATTAACTAGTAGAAAATTTAGAAAAAAAACAGGATTATCTGCAGATAGATTGAATCAATACTGCGGTTTTGCATATTTTGTTCAGAGGTTTATTTTCAATGAGATCGCAGAAATGGACAATACGGACGAGAAATCAATCTCTTTTTCTGAAACTAATTTTATGAAATCTTTTTTTATACTTTTCAGCAGAGGACTTCTTGTAAGTGAACCTATTCATGTGATTAAATATGCAAACTTAATTGGTCAGTTTTTAGCTGATTTCTTAGAATTATCAAAAGAAATAAGTGAAGAAGTAGAACAAAAGAATACCGATGAAGAAGAAATATTACGATACTATTTGCATGTATTTGGTGGTTCTTTGAAAACTTAATCTTCTAGGGAAGAAGATTTCCGAGATTTTTAATGATGATGTTTTATACACTTATTTTTCTATTACTTAGTGTCAAGCATTCCTCTTTTTCATCCCTACTCTTTCTCTAAGTTGACCAAAATGACCGACAGCATGAAAGAGATTCTGTTTTATAGCATCCTTTATAGTAGTTTTTTCCCCCCACTGAAAAGTAAATTCCTCCTCTAACTTCTCATCATCAAAATCTTGAATAGCTTGTAGCATACGATTAATCGAACGATTTAAATCGTTCTTTGGATCATTAGTTGGTTCAAATTTCTTTGAATCCTTTAAGAACCATGAACCAGCGTCTTCAAAAATGGCTTGAATTGTATGATTGAAAGTATCGATTATTGAAAACTCTCCAGTAAGATTTCTGTAATTCCAAGCTTTCTCAGAATCAATTATTTGTATAGTTTTCAATCCATTTTTTCGTAAATATTCCCAAAAATCAACATAAGTAGTAATTTTCTTCATCAGAATGAAGAGAGTCTTAGAGTAATTAAATTTTTATGAATCATAACATTTGTTTCTATAGAACAATAATTCTTACTTCATATGTTTTTATGAGAGTCTTGTCAAGACTCTTTATCATCAAGTTTTATAAGCATGTATTGTTATATCTTAATGCTTCATATGAGGAACATAATTAATCAAGTTGATATGGAAAGGTTATACCAACACATCTTGAAAATTGAAGGAGTTAAGCATCCCATAGTAGACCAAGAGAAATTAGATGAAACAGCAGATTATATAAAATCAGAATTCTCAAAATATGGTTTACAAGTTCAAGAGCAAGTTTTTTATATTGAAGGTTTTGACCAACCTTTTAGAAATATTGAAGGTTATTTTGAAAATAATTCTGGTCCAGAGGTTCTGATTACTAGCCACTATGATACTGTTATGAATTCACCTGGAGCAAACGATAATGGATCAGCAGTTGCAATAATGTTGGAAGCAGCTAGAATTTTAGCGAAAGAAGAAATAACTAGCAATATTCGTTTTGTAAGTTTCACTTTAGAAGAGCTTAATCCATCTAGAGATCTTAAAATTCTGAACTTCGCAAATGAATTCGAACTAATTAACGATGATTTTAGTTTCTGTACTTATCATACACAAAAGATGAATAAGGAAATTTTTAATGAAGTTTATAGAAATTCATCTTGGGGAAAATCGTTTGCTGATGCTTGGAAACTAGCGATAATGAAATTTGAGAATGAGCTTACAAATGAAGAGAAGAAGTATTTTGAAAATATAAGAAATCTTTTCTCTAAAGATACTCATTCATCTTGGGTTGGAACTGCAGCCATAGTAGGGAGTAGTGAGTGGGTCTCAAAGGCTATGAAAGATAAGAGAGAAATAATTGGTGTCATAAATAATGAAACTGTAGGTTATACTTCAAAAAGAAAAAACTCACAGACTTTTCCTCCTTTGATGCACCCGATTTTGTTTCCTAGCTATAAAGTTAAGTTGTTCAAAAATATTGGAAACTTCATAACGGTGGTGGCTGATAAAGAATCAAAAATGTTGGCAAAATCATTCTGCAAACAATGTAAAAACGAATCAGTACAACTACCTTTCTTGAGAGTAAGAATTCCAGTGAGTTATGAAACATTAACAAGGAGATTTTTCGATTTATTGAGATCAGATCATGCACCATTTTGGCGAGAAGGAATACCAGCATTAA
>JAEOTE010000023.1 GCA_016839945.1 Candidatus Heimdallarchaeota archaeon
CATCCCTTCCACATAAGACAAAAACAGGATACTTAGAAACCATAATAATCGAAAAACAAAATGAGTACTCACTTAAAAAATATTGCATGCGATGATGAATGCATTTTTCGATAGTTTTAGAAGGTTTGCTAAAACAATAGAGATTCGTTTTAGAGAAGTTCAGATAAGTTCTAATTTATTGTTAAATCTCACGAATGAGGTGAGTTTTAAGGTGTAACAAAGAGCAATGCCCATATCCAATCGACTATTGTGTGAATTAGCATTGCAGATAATAAACCACCTTTCCACCAACAAATACCATAAACAGCTCCTGCAATTGTGGCTAGAAGAATATAGACCCAAGCAAGCTCAGGAGTAGTATTATTCCAATGAGACAGACCAAAGATAGCGGATGCAACAATTAGCACACCCCATTTCCAATATTTGAAATATTTATTTTCTTTAGAGATTACATTCTTTGTTAACTGATGTTGAATCACACCTCTAGCAATGATTTCTTCAGGAAGAGCTATTGTTAACCATATTCCTATAAAAGAAAAGAAGAACATGAGAGTTCCTGGCCATTGAGGAGACCAACTAAGAAAATTGGTAACAAGACCTATAGGGATTGTAATAATTGCTAGTAATCCGCTTAAAGATAAAGGTAGTAAGAGCTTGTTTTTGTTGATTCCCCAATTAAATTTCTTTGAGAAATCATCAATTTGAACTGAAAGTGAAGCAAGGATGAGAGAACTAACCATCAAAGCATTTAACTCATATTGAAAACCAATGCCTGGAGTAATTTCATAGGTATATCTTCGATCAAAACCTACTGCTATGATAATTACAGAAATGAGATGAAAAGCAAAATCATAGGAAAAATCTTCTAGAAATGTTGGAATAATAAGAATAAGAGCTGGTATAGCATACCAAATAAAAAAAGAAAAAACAGATATTTTCACACTATCTACAAATACCCAAGAAATTAGTGGAAGGAGCACAACAACAATTATTAACAAATAATAACTAACTTTACTCTCTTTTAGAAATTCGATAATTCTTTTGTTAGTAAAAGGAATAACAAAAAAACAAGATAATGAACAATAGAAAAAAAGTAGAAAACCAACAATAAAAGAATGAGCGAAACTTGGTTGTTTTTCAATTATTGGTACTAAAATAGCTAGTACTCCTGAGAGTATAGGAATAATTATTGAACTGATTAGGAATTTCCTATTTGATTCATTCATTTTATATCTTTTTCCCAACTGATGCCAAATATATTACAAAGAGGTTTTCACCATCAATACGAAGAACTTTATTAAAAATATCATCATGAAAAGCTGCGATAGCACATACTCCTGCATTGATATTCCCAGCTGCTAAGTATAGATTCTGGCAGACATGCCCAGCATCAATATGAAGATACCTATAACCTCTTTCAACATATCTCCAGAACATTCTGTAAACATCTGCTACCCAAATGAATGTTACTGAATCGTTCTTAACCATCTTTTGACCATAAGCAGCTTCAACAACTTCATCTGCAATACCATCTGTCATAATGTATTCAACAAGTTTGTGCTCTAAAGCTACATATTGGTAAATTCCAGTATCAAGTCCTTCAACATTATTAACCAGTAAGAACGTTTCAAAAGCATGTCTAGCTCCAGCTGAAGGAACATTTCTTAATGTGGCATAATTATCACCATAGATCTCTTTTACACCTTGAGTAGTCCAAAGTAACCATGAAAGATCTTCCAAAGACAAAGGTTCATCAGAATATTTTCTAACGCTTTCTCTTTCCTCAATAGCCTGTATAAGGTTAAAATCCTTTATCTTCAAATCCTTGGGATTTGGTAAAACAATACTCTTTCTTTTATGAGCGTATTCTATCTCAAGAGGAGGTTGAGGTAATTCAAGACTTTGGTCAGATTTGGAAACATATTCATACTTTGTTTTTTCCATAAACTCTTTTCCAATATGATCTTTTTTCATGCAAATCACCTTTATTAATGATAATGTTAAGTAGTTTTTATTTTTAACCCATAAATTAGATTTTTTCAAGTTTCATTAATACTTACCTTCAGAATTTTAAATGAAAAAGATAATATAAACAAAAATCTATGCTTTTACTGAAAGATGAAATTCGTTCTTCTAAAATACAAACTTGATAAAAATAACAATTATACATTTTTTCTATTAATTTTCTTATTATGTTTGGTTTTGTCTCCTAATTTAGTTTCATCTAATGATTACAAAATCAATAAAATGATTGGAGATCCCAATATTAAATTAAAAGGAGAGTATTTTGACGGTTACAATCTCTTTGTTCTAGAAAGAAGAGATTTAGATACACAACTTTCTGTTGATAAAACTATTCTAATAGTTGATATGAAAGGTGAAGTCTATCTCGAAAGAGATTTTGGAACTGATACTTTTATGGGAGTGGAATTTGTTAATTCTACTACTCTATTGATGGGAAAAGGTGCAGGAGCAGCTTTGTGGAACATTGAAACTAATGAGTATGTGCAAATGAGTTTTTATGGACATCATGATTATGAATTTAATAAAGCAAATAATACATATTTCACTCTAAATGTTTATTTTCTTGAACATGAAGGAACAACTTATGGATTTGATAGAATTGAAGAATATACTCCTGATGGAGAATTTATTTGGCATGTAAATACTAGTGATTTCATTTCCTTTGATCACTGGTGTCCATTCAATGACACAGATTTTGGAGGATTAGCAGATCTAACTCACTCAAATTCTATTTTCTATGATGAAGATTATGATGTTCTGTATCTGAATTGCAGAAACACAAATACATTTTATAAAATAGACCACAAGACTGGGGAACTTATTTATGCTTTAGGTGAGTATGGAGATTTTACTCTTTTTGATATTTATGGTAACCAAAAAGATAGTCTATTCTATCATGGTCATGCTCTTGAGAAGATAAATGATGATACTTTCATATATTTCGATAATGATGTTCACAATCAAACAGATGCATTAAACTTTCATTCGCGAATAATCGAAATTACTGTTAACGAGAGCTCAATGGAAGCTCAAATAACTTGGAAATGGGAATCTCCCAAAGAATATTTTTCAGCCTGGTGGGGAAATGCTAACCTACTACCAAACAATAATAGACTGGGAACATTTGGAACACATGGACATGATGGGAGTACCACGATAGGTGCAAGATTAGTAGAAGTTGATATTTTAGGAAATATAGTTTGGGAAATGAATTTTCCTAGAGATGGAGATATTTCTCATGGAGTTTATGTAATGGATAGAATTCGTTTATCTCCAATAATTGGTATTAATGATACTTATTGGTCCAAATTTGGAGAAGATGCGATTATAAATTTCCAAACATGGTATAACTTCAGAAATAAGTATTCCATGAATGGTAATTTTTCAATTTATTTAGATGGAACTAAAATGGAAAGTAGAGAATTTACATTTGAAAAGTACTGGCAACCTACTAATTTAATCACTAATTTGGGGATTCTTAATAGTGGTAATTATAATCTAACGATTATTTTGGAGGACGAAGGTAATCACCAAACAATAAAAAATGTAGAGCTACTTATTTCAAAGAAACCTCCAATCACAAAAACTCCAGGATTTCAGCTTATGATAGTTTTTCCAACTCTCTTTGTAGTAGTTTTTATGGTTTATAGAAGAGTTAAGAAAAGAATCCTCTGATTCTTTTTAGAACTTGTTTAACTTCATGTGAAGGAATATCATACCAGTTTTTGTATGCATCAGCAACTGCAAAAGGATATCTAGTTCGTACGTTTAAACAAATGATTTTGTCTACTAATTCTTCTATTTTATTTAAGGAGTCTAATGGAGCAGTTGGTACTGCTATAGTTACAGATTTTGCTCCCTTTTCCTTTAACCATGTTGCTCCAGCTATCATTGAAAATCCTGAAGCTATTCCATCATCAGTTAGAAGAATTGATTTATTTTTTACTTCATAATCTTTCAATTCATATTCTTTCTTTCTCTCTTCAATTGCGATTAAAGCGTCTTTTACTTTCCTTTCAATAGCTTCCTCTTCTATGTTATAAGATCGAATGAGCTGTTGATTGAAAAACACATTTCCATCAGGAGTAATTGCTCCCATTCCTGCTTCTTGAGTCCATGGAACATGAACTTTTCTTATCAGAAGCAAGTTAAATTCTTGAGGTTTTAGATATTCTATAATAGGTTCAGCTACAGGAACTCCTCCATTAGGAATAGCTAAGATTAAATCTATATCTTCAGTTATAAATTCCTGTAAAAGCTTTCCTGCTGAGAATCTGCTATCAAAAATTCGATACTCATTACGCATCCCTTTGTTTTCAACTATCACATATAACAGATAGAAAACAAGTAAATTAATTTATTGAAAAAAAGAGGAATTGATGCTTATGATTTTAGTTCATAAGCATCTAGATCTTTCATTCTGAATGCAAATATGGCAGCGATTGCTAATATTACAGCATAAATAATGAAATTAAAAACATCAGTACTTATACCAAATATTATACCCAGAAGAGCTATTCCACCTATCTGTCCTATCCACATTAACCAACCATTAGAAGTTTCTTCAGGTATTGGATGAGTGATTTCTGCTGCAAAAGTAAGCCCTACTGGTAAAGCAGCTATCAATAGAAAACCAAAAAAGAATCCAATAATACAATGTAGAATATATAATAGCATAAAGGTTTTAATGAAATATTCAACAAAGAAGAACAACAGAGTACAAATTGCTCCAGCTATAGCAGACGTTATTAGAAATGGTTTTCTTTTTCGATATTTATCTGAAAGTGTTGAAAGAGTAACTGCCCCAGCTATCCCTCCAACTATCATTATTCCTCCTAAAATACCAAGTAGATCATCTGGAGTAAATCCAGCTGGTATAGTTAGTACCTTTAATGAATTATATAATTGAGCTATTCCTGTGGATACAGCATTAAAAGTTCCTGCTCCAAACAAGAATAGAATAAGCAATATATTGAAATCCTTATGCTTGAACAAATCCCATGTTCCTTTGGTTTCGAAAACTTTAGTTTTATCACTATAAGGATTTGGAGGAGTATCAGGTTTATCTTTGACAAATATTAGATAAAGCACCATGAAAGCGAGTGCTATTCCACCATAAATGTATAGCATTATTGTAGGTTCTCCAGCAGGATTCAAAAGGAATGGAGAAATTAGCATACCGAGTAAAACTCCCAGTAAAACAAACATTGTACCTAAACTTGTTGAGAGAGCTTTTTCTTTTTCTGGAAACCAGTTGGTAGATACTTTTGTAAATGAGTTTAGTAGAAAAGGTTGACCAATAGCACAACCAATTTGGAAAATCAATACCCAATGATACTGAGTAGAAACTGCTCTTAAAATTCCAAATATTCCAGTAAGTATAACACCTATACCTGTTCCCCATTTCAGACCAAATTTATCAATCGCTAAGGCTGCAGGAATATTCATTGGGATATAAACAATCATAAATACTAAGGAAAGCATAAGAATAGCGTTGGATCCCACTCCGTAAAATGCTATTGCTGAGGGTTCAATCGCAGCGAAAGTTATCCATATCATTTGGTTAATTAAAGCTATTAATCCGAATAAAACTAGTACAATCCATCGATAAGAATATACCTTATATTCAGTTGTTACTGTCGTATTCATAACACACTTGCATTATAGCTTATTTAAAAATCTTTAATGTTCGTCAATTCAGAAAACAATTCAAAACTAAATATTGGAATTATCCTGTATATTTGACGAATGTTCCTTCTCGATATTCCTCAAAAGCTAATCTAATCTCTTCTTTAGTATTCATTACAATTGGACCATACCATGCAACTGGTTCGTTTATTGGTTTACCTGAAACAATGAGGAATCGAACAGGACTATCAGCTGTTGAAATTTTAACCTCTTCTCCATCTTCATAAATAATTAGGTTTTCTTTATTCAACAATAACTCTTTTTCATCATCAAAGTAACCTTCTCCCTGTATCACATAAGCAAATGCGTTATGTCCTTTTTTAATGGGATGAATAAATTCAGAGTTGGGTTTGATTGTTACATCTAGATACTCTGGATCAGTTACAATGTCTTGAACTGGTCCTTTTATTCCATTGACTTCTCCACAAATAATCTTGACTCTAGCTCCATTAACTTCAACATCAGGAATTTCCTCTTTCTTAACATCTCTGTATCTAGGATTCATCATTTTGCTACTTGCTGGTAGGTTTGCCCACAATTGAAAACCCCACATTAATCCTTCAGATCTTGCTGGCATTTCTTCATGAATAATTCCATTCCCTGCAGTCATCCACTGAACATCACCTGAACCAATTAATCCTTCATTTCCTAGACTGTCTTTATGTTCAACTTCACCTTCTAAAACATAAGTAATAGTCTCTATTCCCCGATGAGGGTGAAAAGGAAAACCTGCTAGATAATCATCAGGATTATCTGAACCAAAATCATCAAGTAATAGGAAAGGATCTAGTTTTGGATTATCTTCACCAAAAGCTCTCTTTAGTTTTACTCCAGCTCCTTCCATAGTTGTTTTACTTTGTCTAACTTTGTGAATTTTTCTAATATCTGACATTTGTTTTTCACTTTAATTTTCTAAGTACAAAAACTATGATTTTACTTATATTACTTGAGGATTTACAAAAACATCTTTTTATATTAACAAAATTCTGAAGCAAATAATGGAAAAAGATTCAATTAATAAAGATGGTTACAACAAAATTGCTTCGAAATATCATGAAGAAAGAAATATTTTCAATAATACAAAAGAAATAGATTATTTTGATGAGCTTCTACCAAAAACAGGGAAGATATTGGATGTTGGTTGTGGTTCTGGTTATGGTGTAAGATATCTAGTTGAAAAAGGATATTCAGTAATAGGAGTAGATATCTCTGAAAGCATGTTAAAAATTGCTAAGGAGACTGTTCCAAAAGCTGAGTTTATTGAAGCAGATATGACCAAACTTACTTTTCCAGATAATTTATTTGACGGTATTGTTTCCCTTTATGCAATATTCCATGTATCTAGAGAAAAGCATGAACAATTGTTTAGAGATTTTCATCGTATGTTGAAAGCAGGTGGAATTTTATTTTTCTGTATTAATTATAATGAATCGGAAGAATCAGCTGATTTTCTTGGTGCTGAAATCTTTTGGAGTAGCTATGGTTCAGAAAAAACAATTCAATTGGTTGAACAAGCTGGTTTCGAAATAATCTTTGAAGCATTACTAGAAAGAGGGGGAGAAGAACATTATTGGATTTTTGCAAAAAAACATTAGAAAAATCAAGATATAAGAAGGATATCTAATCTTTCAGCAAATAAACTTAAAGAAATTAATTTATCACCTCTGGAAAATAATGCAAATCTAGAAGGTTTAGCTCTAAATGCAAACAGATTATCAGAACTGAATCTTAATCCATTAAAAAAATGTGTAAATTTGAAGAAACTGTTGATAAATTCAAATGGTCTTTCAGAAATGGATCTTCTCCCAATAAAGAACTACAAAAATCTTCAAACTTTAAAATTAGGAAGTAATAATCTGAAAGAGTGTGACCTTTCTCCGTTAAGTTCTTGTTTAAAACTAGAGAAGTTAGAAATTCATGGAAATAATTTTACAGAAATTGATTTATCTCCATTAAATAATTGTAGAAACCTAAAAATGTCAAGATAAAACTAGAATGATTCTTGTTTTTAAGATATGTTAAATTTGGTGAATCCTCGTCCTTAAATAATAAAAAATTGAGATTCATTTAAGGAGATGACTTAAATGGATAAAATTATTTATCACTCGATTATTCTTGAATGTTCTCCTCATGATGCATTTGAATTCTTTACAACTAATAAGCACCTTGAACAATGGCTAGCAAAAGAAGCTGATGTTGAACCAAAAATTGGTGGAAAATATGAACTTTTTTGGGTTCTAGAAGATAAGGAGAATGATAGTACAATAGGATGCAAAATATTAGCTTTTCAACATGATAAATTCCTCAACTTTGAATGGAAAGGACCTAAAATGTATAAACATTTTATGAACGAAGCTCAACCTTTGACTAATGTTGTTGTTTTCTTTATTCCAATAGATAGAGTAACTGAAATTCATATATTACATACTGGTTGGAGAGATTCTCCTGAATGGGAAGAAGCAAGAAAGTGGTTTGATGAACAATGGAGATTATCTTTTGCAAAACTGCTGGAGTATGCAAAATCAGCTTAAATCATATTCAAAAAAACACAATAAAAAATGAAAAATCCTCTTCTTTATATACTGATATCTTATGCTCTAGAGTAGATATTTAGATAGGTTTAGGTGGATACTTTGGGTAAGAACTCGATTGAGGTTATAGGTGCTCAAGAGAACAATTTAAAGAACATCTCAGTCGAGATTCCGCACAACAAATTCGTAGCTATATCTGGTATAAGTGGATCAGGAAAAAGTTCATTGGCATTCAATACTATTTACATGGAAGCTCAACGCAGATATATGGAGACTCTTTCTGCCTATGCAAGACAGTTTATTGGCAATTTTGATAGACCAGATGTAGAACACATTGATGGCTTACGACCTACTATTTCGATTGATCAAAAGACAATTTCTAGAAATCCAAGGAGTACTGTTGGAACTCTGACAGAAATTTATGACTACATGCGAGTGCTTTATGCTCGAGTGGGTATACCACACTGTCCTGGATGTAAGGTAAAAATAGAAGCTCAGCCATCAGATCAGATTATAGAACAACTTTTTGCTTCATTTGAGAGTGAAAGAATCAAAATAGTAGCTCCTGTATTTGAGAAGAGAAAAGGAGAGTATAGGAAAGAACTAGCTCAATGGAAAGAAGAAGGATATATTAGATTAATAATTGATGGTAAAGAAGTAAATCTTGATGATAAAGAAGTAAAACTAGAAAGGTATGTAGCTCATGATATTGAGATTATAGTTGATAGAAATAAATGTGAGAGGAGAAATGAACCTAGTATAAGAGACAGTATAACTTTAGCACTAGAATTAGCTAATGGTAAACTGAAAATAATTGGGGAGAAAAAAGAGCGAAAATTTTCAACAAAATTAGTATGTCCTCAATGTGGTTTGTCAGTTAATGAATTCCATCCAAGAGATTTTTCTTACAATACTGCTGTTGGAGCATGTAGAAGGTGTAAAGGATTAGGAAGAGTTCCTCAGATTGTTCCAGAGAAATTCATAAACAAAGAACTATCTATCGCAGAAGGAGCTGTAGCAACAACTACATCCAATAAAAAGTATATAACATACAGCGGAGTGGGAATGAAGGGAATAGGAAAAATAGCGGAAGAGCATGGATATGACCTTAACACACCGATAAAAGATCTAACTGAAGAGCAGTACAATGTTTTACTTTATGGTTCAGGTTCAAGGGAGTACAAACTTAGATGGGAATGGGGAAGTGATGAAACAACCTGGAAAGGAAAAGGTGAATACATCACAACATGGAATGGTCTTATTCCAACAACTATGAATGGATATTATAGAGTAGAATCTCTAACCAGAAAAGCAGATTTAGAGAAATTTATGGAACTTACACAATGTCTTTCATGTAATGGAGCAAGATTAAAAACAGAAAGTCTCGCAGTTTTATTCAAAAATAAAAACATTTCTGAGTTAAATCAACTTCCTATAGATAAATGTCTGAACTTTTTTGAAAAAGTAAAATTAACAAAAGATGAGAATAAGATAGCTGGACCTTTGCTAAAAGAAATAAAAAGTCGTCTTTCTTTCATGATTGAAGTAGGTCTGCATTATATAACACTGGATAGAGCAGCTAATGAACTAAGTGGAGGGGAAGGACAAAGAACTAGATTAGCAACTCAGATCGGTTCTAAATTACAAGGTGTTACTTATCTGCTCGATGAGCCAAGTATAGGATTAGCTAATAGAGACAATCATAAGCTATTGAATTCTTTAACAACCTTGAGAGATGGGGGAAATACTGTTGTAGTTGTTGAACATGATGAAGATACTCTAAGAAGCTCAGATATGCTGGTTGACTTAGGTCCTAAAGCTGGAGAAGAAGGAGGAGAAGTCTTGTTCTCAATGGATCCAAATAATATTACCAAAGCTGATGCTAAAGGCTCTATAACGGCAAGATATCTACTTGGACTAGATGAAATCTCAATCCCTGTAGAAAGAAGAAAAAGTGAAACATTCCTTGTTTTGAAAGGTGCACAACATAATAATTTGAAGAATATAAATGTTAAATTCCCAATAGGTAATTTCATTAGCATTACTGGTGTTTCAGGTTCTGGAAAATCATCTTTAGTTACTGATACATTATACCCAATTCTAGTAAATACGTTACACAATGGAACACAAAGAGTAGGAAAACACAGAAAACTAGAAGGGATAGAGAACATAGATAAAGCTGTAGTAATTAATCAATCACCAATTGGTAGGAATCCACGATCGAATCCTGCAACTTATACCAAAGTTCTGGATCATATTAGAGATCTTTTTGCTAAAATGCCTACTGCCAAAGTGAGAGGATATTCAAAGACTAGATTCAGTTTTAACACAAAAATAGGTAGATGTGAAGCATGCAAAGGACATGGTTATAATACTATTGAAATGTCTCTTCTACCTGATGTAGAAGTTGAGTGCGAAATCTGTAAAGGTAGGAGATTCGATGATGAGACACTTAAAATCAAATTTGCGGAAAGATCTATAGCAGATATATTAGATATGACTGTAAGCAGAGCGATGAAAGTGTTTGAGAATCAACCTAAGATTCTAAGAATTTTGCAAACATTATCTGATGTAGGATTAGATTATATCAAATTAGGGCAACCATCTACAACATTATCTGGTGGTGAAGCGCAACGTATCAAACTTTCAAGAGAGTTAGCAAAGAAATCAACAGGACAAACAATGTACTTACTTGATGAGCCTACAACGGGATTATCATTTGAAGATATAAAGAAGTTACTTGCTGTTTTGCAGAAACTAGTTGATATGGGGAATACTATTGTTATTATCGAACATAATTTGGATGTAATCAAAACAGCAGATCATGTTATTGATCTTGGTCCAGATGGTGGAGAAGATAATGGTGGGTATTTAGTAGCGGAAGGAACTCCTGAAAAGATAATGGAGTGTGAAGAATCATTTACAGGTCAAGCCTTGAAAAAGGTTCTACTCGAAGGTTATGAAGAGGATTGGGAAGCTAAAAAAGCTGTTTTAGATGAAGATTTAGATCCATCACAATATCTTCATATTCGAGGTGCTTCAAAAAACAATCTAAAAAGCATCAATCTTGATATTCCTAAAGAACAACTTGTAGTTATTACAGGTCCTAGTGGCTCTGGCAAGAGTTCACTAGCAATTGATACTCTTTTCGCAGAAGGTCAAAGAAGATTCATAGAAAGCTTATCAAGCTATGCTCGTCAATTCTTAGTTAAGGCTGAAAGAGCTGATGTTGAAGATATAATAGGACTTACACCCTCTATCGCTATTCATCAACATTCAATATCTAAAAATCCAAGATCGACTGTTGCAACAACAACAGAAATTTATGATTATCTTAGATTATTATTTGCAAAAATTGGAATACCTCATTGTCCTGTATGCAAAATTGTTTTGAAAGCTAGAACAGTAGATGAAGTAAGTAAGTTAATCGAAATAGAATCTTTTAAGAAATCTGTTATAATTGCATCTTCTCTAACAAATGGAGAAGAGATAGATGTTCAAAAGACAATCAAAGAACTAGTGAAACAAGGTTATTCCAGAGTAATTATTGAAGGTAAAGAATATCACGTAGATGATGCAATCAAGAAAAGGAAAACATCTTTATTTTCAGTTGTTGTTGATAGAATTAATATTAAAGAGAAAGATCTATCTAGATTAGCAGAAGCTATAGAAGCAGCAGTTAAATTAGGAAAAGGGAGAGTAGAATTATATTATAATAGTAAGAAAAATACTTACTCTATCTATCCTGAGTGTATTGATCATGATTATGAAGCTCCGGAAGAAATGCACCCGCGTTTGTTCAGCTTTAATCATTATTCTGGTTCGTGTACTTCTTGTACAGGTTTAGGTTCAATAAGAAAACTTGATGTCAGGAAAATTGTCAGAAACTGGGATAAAACAATTTTAGAAGGAGCAATAAGTCCTTACACATATCAAAGATTAGCTAAACCTAATTCATGGAGGAGAAGTATGCTTCAGTCTATTGCAGACTATTATGATTTTACTTTGGATACACCAATGAAAGATTTAACTCCTCAACAACTAGATGCATTGTTTTATGGATCAAAAGGGGAAATTCTCAAACTCAAATATCAGAGAGAAAGAGAACGATCATCATCTGAATTTACAAAAACAGCTGAGTGGGAAGGATTAATTCCAAGATGGGAAAAATGGTTATCAGAACCATCTGAATCCCGTTACTCCAGGGAGTATAAAGAAAGATACAACAAATATTATACAGAATACAAATGTCCAGATTGCAATGGGAGAAAGCTGAAACCAGAAATACTGGCTATCACAGTTAGTGACAAGTCAATCAATGATTTAGCTACATCAGCTGTAGATGAGTTTCTAGACTTCCTTGAAAATGTAAAATTATCGAAAAGAGATAGGAAAATATCTGAGAGGATAATTTTAGAATTGAAGAAAAGAGCACAGTATCTAGTTGATGTTGGATTAAGTTATTTAACATTAAATAGAAGATCAAGTACTTTATCTAATGGTGAAGCTCAAAGAATAAGACTAGCATCACAAGTTGGTTCAGGATTAGTAGGAGTAACTTATCTGCTTGATGAGCCAACTATCGGACTTCATCCAAAGGACATTAATAGACTATTAATCACTCTCAAAAAATTAAGAGATAATGGTAATCATGTTATAGTTGTTGAGCATGATGAAGCAATAATAAAAGAATCTGAATATATGGTGGAACTAGGACCTATGGGAGGAGATCAAGGAGGAGAAATAATCTCTGAAGGACCTACTTCTGAAATCTTGGAAAGAGAAGATTCTTTAACAGCAAAATATCTTTCCAAAGAACACAGAATTTTAACTCCTGAAATTAGAAGAAAAGCAAATAATCATATTCTTGTAAAAGGTGCAGCTGAAAATAATCTCAAAGATATAGATGTCGAGTTTGGATTAGGAACTATAACAGCTGTAACAGGAGTTTCAGGAGCTGGTAAGTCTTCTTTAGTGATTGAAATCTTACAAAAAGGACTTGAAAGAGCTCTATTGCAAAAGAAAATAGAAGTTGGAAAATATAAATCTCTAACTGGGTATGAGGAGCTATCAAAGATTATCGTAGTTGACCAATCAGCTCTTAGTAAATCTAGACGCTCAAATCCAGCTACTTATCTTGGCGTGTTTGATGAAGTAAGAAAGTTCTACTCGAAGCTTCCTGAATCAAGAGCAAGCGGATTTGATCCTGGACATTTCAGTTATAATACAAACAAAGGACAATGTCATGAATGTCATGGTTTAGGAATGAAACGAATAGAATTACTTTTCCTCTCAGATGTCTGGCTTCAATGTCCAGTTTGTAAAGGTAAGAAATATAAAAAGAAAGTTCTATTAGCTCGATATAAACAGAAAACGATCTCAGATATTCTTGATTTGACAATTTCTGAAGCATGTGAGTTATTCAAAGAAATAGAGAAAATCTATTTTCCACTTAAGATAGCAGATGATGTAGGTTTAGGATACTTAAGAATGGGACAACCGACAACAACAATTTCTGGTGGAGAAGCAGAGAGATTGAAAATCACTAGAGAATTAGCTAAGAAAGGATTAGGAAAGAACCTTTATTTGATTGATGAGCCTTCTCAGGGACTCCATTATTATGATATTGAGAAACTAATAATTGTCCTTCAAAAACTAGCTAATGAAGGAAATACTATTGTTTTTATCGATCATAATATGGATTTAGTGAAAATTGCAGATTCAGTTATTGATTTAGGTCCAGAGGGAGGAAAGAAAGGAGGACACATTGTCGCAACTGGTACTCCAGAAGAGATAGCTATTAAAGAAGCAGGTTATACTTGGGAATATCTTAAAAACGCCCTTTAGTCTAAATCAAATACTACATAAAACATTTATTAATGACTTCCAATAAATTTTGAAGTGTATGAGCGATCCATATGAATTTAGTATTGATCATGCTAAAAAGTTAGATGCTGATGACCCTCTAAACTATCTAAGAGAACATTTCTTTATTCCAAGAGATTCGATTTATCTCAATGGTAATTCCTTAGGATTACTTTCTAAAGAAGCTGCAACAACACTTCTTCGAGTTTTAGATGAATGGAAGAATCTTGGAGTACAAGGCTGGTTAAATGAGGAGAATCCTTGGTTCTTTCAAGCCGAAAATCTAGGAAAAAAGATAGCTCCTTTAGTTGGAGCTAAACCTGAAGAAGTTGTAGCCACTGGAACTACTACAATCAATCTTCATTCTTTAGTTAGTACTTTTTTTCAACCTACAGAAGAAAGAAACAAAATTCTCGCAGATCAGCTGAATTTCCCCACAGATATTTATGCTCTTCAAAGTCAAGTAAAGCTGAAAGGATTAGATCCAAAGAAACATTTGAAACTTGTTAAGAGTGAAGATGGCAGAACTCTAGATGAAGTTAAGATAAAAAGAGCTATAACCAAGGATGTAGCATTAGTTGTTCTTCCATCAGTTCTGTTTAGGAGTGGTCAACTCTTAGATATCGAGGGAATAACAAAAAACGCTCATAGCAAAGGAGTTCTAATCGGTTGGGATTGTAGTCATTCAGTTGGAGTTGTTCCCCACAAATTCGATAAATGGGGAGTAGACTTTGCTTTTTGGTGTAGTTACAAATATCTTAACGCAGGACCTGGAGCCAGCGCTTTTCTTTATGTTAATGAGAAACATTTCGATAAAGAATCTGCACTTACAGGTTGGTTTGGTTATGTGAAAGAAAAACAGTTTGAAATGAACCTGCACTTTGAACAAGCAAAAAGTGCTGGAGGTTGGCAGATTTCTTCTCCAGCTATTTTAGGATCTGCAACCTTAGAAGGAGCTTTGGATGTTATTTTAAGAGCAGGAATAGAAAACATTAGACAAAAATCTATGAAGATGACAGCTTATCTTATCTATTTATTTGATAACTTACTCTCAGAAGAACCATATAATTTTACATTAGGTACACCTCGAATGCCAAATCAGAGAGGAGGACATATTGCACTTGAACACGAAGATGCACAACGAATTCATGAACAATTATTAGAAGAAAATGTTATTCATGATTTTCGTCCTCCCAATGTCATCAGAATCACTCCTTGTGCTCTCTATAATACTTTTACAGAAATCTGGCAAACTGTTTCTAAACTTCGAAAGATAGTAGATGAAGAATAAGATTTAATTATCATGTCTATATTCGCTTATTGGGAAAAATGTTAGCTGTAGAAACGCATCAATTAACCAAAGATTATGAAACAAAAGATACTTTTCTACGAGCTGTGAACAATCTGAATCTCAAAATTGAGGAAGCTGAAATATATAGCTTACTCGGTCCTAATGGCGCAGGTAAGACTACTTCTGTAAGACTCTTAACTGGTCTTCTTCGACCTTCGGAAGGTGGTGCGAGTGTTTTAGGGTTAGATATTGTAAAAAACGCTCAAGAAATTAGAGGAAAAGTAGGATTATTAACAGAGACACCAGCAATTTATGAGAGGTTAACAGTTCGTCAAAATTTGGAATTTATCGCAAGATTGTATAATGTACCAAAAAAAGATATTCGCCATCGTATAGAAGAAATAATTGATTTGTTTGATATATCAGAGAAAATCGATCTTCCAGCAGGTTCATTATCTAAAGGTATGAAACAAAAGCTAGCTATTGCTAGAGCAATGTTACATGACCCCCCTGTTATTTTTCTCGATGAGCCAACAGCTTCATTAGCACCAGAATCAGCAAAAATTGTTCGAGATCAAATATTGAAATTAGCAAAAACAGAGAAAAGAACTTTTTTTATTTGCACTCATAATTTGTTTGAAGCTGAACGATTATCATCACGCATTGGAATCATTAATCATGGTTCATTGATAGCTCAAGGAACACCTTCTGAATTACGAGAATTAAAAAAAGATGAAACTACAACTCTATTCCGATTCGATCAATGGAGCAAGGAAATCAAAGATTACTTTGAAACCAATAAATTGGAAATTGTAGAAATGGATACTGAAAGAAAAATAATCTCTGTAATTATTCCAAAAATTGAGCAGGATACTCCTGGGATTATCAAAGAATTAATTCATCAAAATCATTCTATAGTTGAAGTTAAACATGAATTCCCCACCCTAGAAAAGATTTACTTGGAATTAGTTGAAAGTGAGAGTGTTCCACGAGAAAATCATGAGGAGGAAGAATCATGAACTGGCAAAGAGTTTGGGCAATGATCAGGAAAGATGTTATTGAATTTACTAAGTCTAAATATGTCATGTCAGCAATCATTGGGATGCCATTACTTTTCGCTATTATATTTCCATTAACAGCTATTATGCCAATTGCGAAAATTGATCCTGCTGAATTTGAATCTGCAGATTTTGGTCAATTCATTAATAATCTTTTCAGCAAAGCTGTTTCTAATTGGAGCAGTTTAGACCCACAAGCACAAACACTAGTCATGCTTGCATATAGTATGTTTATAGTTGTACTAATGCTTCCAATCATAATTCCAGCTGTTACAGCATCAGAAACTGTTGTAGGAGAAAAAGAAAGAAAGACAATGGAAGCGGTATTAGCATCTCCTATGTCAGAATCAGAAATAGTTTTGAGTAAAATCATTTCATCGTTCTTACCATCAGTTATTGGAACTCTTATTGCAGCAATAGGTTACATAGTCATAACTGACATCATCGTATATCCATTCATAGGACAATTATTGTTTCCAGATCTCATATCCATGGTTCTAGTTTTCATCTTTAGTCCAATGGTGTCAATAATAAGTGTAGAATTAATGATAATGATTTCAACAAGAGTAACTAGTGTTAGAGACGCTTATCAGCTAGGGTCTTTAATAGTACTACCACTAATTATGTTAGTTGTGGCAGAGATGTTTGGGTTACTCTTTCAATCAACAATAACTATGATTGCAGGAATTGCAATACTAGCTGTTATAATATTTATATTGTTCAAAATTACAGCAAATATATTTGATAGAGAAAGAGCATTAGTAAAAATGGTTTAATTAAATATGAAAAGAAACAGAATAACTGTATTCCATTAACCAAAGCTAAGACTAATACGAAAGTAATGTAATTAGAAAGAACTCAAATACTGATTTATGCCAGATATTTATGAGAAACTTATAGAAAAAAAAGAAAGAAAATAAAATTAGTTTCTTTTCTTAATTATAGGTACGATTGCAATACATGACACAAGCATAATAAATAGGAAAACGGGGAAAAGAGAATATTCAGAAACTAAAATCAAAGGATAGGGATCATAAGAACCAGCTGGACCGTCGATAGAATAAGGATTTTCTATAGGATAACCTCCGGAAGCAGTCCACCAGTTTCCTTCATTAGTTGAAGTATCATACCAAATGTTGTTTGTTCCAGCATCATATGCCTGAGAAGTAGATCCTCCATTGTTAAGGAAAATATTGTGATGAACTACATTATTTTTTGTATAGGATAGAAGTTTAATTCCATAAGATATACTGTCTGTAACTGAGTTATATTGCACAACAACGTTTGATGTTTCAAAGCTTGTAAGATCACCTAATGAAATTCCATAATAATTGTAAGTAAGAACATTATCAGTAATTGTTACTTCTTGCGATTCTATTACTATTCCTGCCCTGTTATATGTGAATGTGTTTCGTAAAATATCTATATTGAAAGAACTATAGAGACCTAAACCTTGCCCAGTGTTTTGACATATATTATCTTCAATTGTTGTATTATTTGAGTATCTAAGATATATTGATGATCCTAGATATTTTTGACCAAATAGTTGATAAAAATCGTTATTGCAATTATTATTAGATATTATTGTATTAGGTGAATCATATACTAATATAACATAATAATTGTTCATTTGTACAGTATTTTCTACTATACAGCTATTACTAAAAAATAGATGAACTCCATAATTTATTGTTGGAATTGGTTGAGAATTGCTTATTGTAGTCCCAGAGCATTTCACCAATATAATCTGCCCATATAATGAAGCATCAATCATCGAATCTTTATCATTATAGATTATTGTTATAGGTAAACTATTTACTGTATTATCTGAGAAAGTTAGATCAAAATATTCATCTACTGAATGAA